>JBBPYR010000082.1:0-15972 GCA_038199755.1 Ktedonobacterales bacterium
TACGGACACGTAACGTAATGTAGTTTTCCATGCACACATTATACGCTTTTGCGTGCATACTGTCAAGTGGATAGAAAGTGAGCCATATGAACACCTGTTAGTAGGTTTGGCTACGCTTTCCATCACTGTTGATTAGCTCCTCCATCGCTTATAAAGCATATGTAGGCTTCTTGCCTCTTTCTGCCGATAGAATAATAGGGATATGCCTAAAGAGTATCGGGGCAGCGTGCTAGTGTATTTTGCTCAGTATAGCACATCCAAAAGGAGAGTAAGGTGTCCAAAATAAACAAATATATCCTGTAACGCTCTCGTAACGATTTACAGACGCTTGTCCAGTAGACTAACAAGTAATGAATAGGTCATCGTAATACGAGCAAATCATTCAAGTAATCAAGGTAGAGAAAGAAGCAGGAGCGAGACACCGTGAATTATATCCCTAATAACCCCAATAATCCGTATGAACCTAACAATGCGAATCAGCCGAGCTATCTGTATGGTTCATATGAAGTGACACAGCGCGCACCGGAGAATGGAGCATATCCACCCGCAGCGGGGGCCGCGCAACCATACCCACAGGCTGACGCTTATCCACCTCCACCATATGGCTCATATGCGCAGCCCAATGCTGACTATGCCCCCAATCCGTATCAGTATGCGCCACAGGTGGCATCAGCATCACCTCCTTATCCACAAGGTGGAGGTGAGCAGGCTCCGCGCACTTCGAGAAAGAAGATCTGGCTGGCGGTGCTTGTGGCGGTTCTCTTGCTGGCTGGTCTGTCAGCCGTCATCGCCATTCCGCTGCACAATGCGCAGGTCGCGAGTGATCAGGCGAGGGCGACCGCGCAGGCCCATCAAGCTACTGTGACAGTGCAGACGATGGCCACAGCGACGGCGGCAAAAGTCTATCCGTTTAGTGCCGATGTGCAATTGAACGACAAACTTGTCGATAATGGCCAGGGTGTTGGCTGGACAACCAGTCAGAATTGTGCCTTTAGCAACAATGCCTATCATGTCACACAGACGACAACGAATACGTTTTCCATCTGTCCGGCTGCGAACACCAACTATAGCAACTTTACCTATCAGGTGTCGATGCAAATTATCAAGGGTGAGATTGGTGGTATCACTTTCCGTGGCGATGGCGATAACTACCGCTACTACACTTTTGTCTTCAGCCCTGATAGCTCGTATGCGCTGTGGGCCTACAGCCAGCCTAGCCATCCCAAGACCTTGCAAGAGGGATCGGCCTCATCGTTCAAAACTGGCCTCGGCCAGAGCAACGTCATCAGTGTGGTTGCTCGCGGTAACACGATTACGCTGTACGTCAATGGGCAGCAGATCATGACGACCAAAGATACCATCTACAGCAGCGGCCAGATTGGCATGACTGCCTATGACACGACCGGACCCGCCGATGTTGCCTTCAGCAACGCCCAAGTGTGGAAGCTGTAGTCTAACCAGATTTCAAAGAGAGTTGCAAAAGAGCACGGTGCTCTTTTGCAACTCTCTTTGAAATCTGGTATTATTGCCATTAAGAAATCAGCGATTGATCAGGGAGGCTATAATAGGTTAGCTCAAGCACATCGACAGGCAGCAGAGGATATAGAGCAAACTATTTTGCCTCTTCAAGCAACGCCATCTGCGGCTCGTGTAATTATCGAGGGAGCGTGGGGCGCAGCATTTCACTGGATTGCCTTTGGCTGCGAAACGAAACATCAGAGCCATCAAGAGAGTCATGCTCGTTTGGGAACCTTCCTTCGTCGCCAGGAAGAACATGCAGTAGCTGAGTGGTGGGAGGATTTAGATCGTGTTCGACAGGGCGGGTGGTATGGTAGAAATACGGATACTGAGACAGTGCAACGCGCTCTGGAATTATTAGAAAGGATTCATAACTGGGCGGCTTTGTGAGAAAGGGGTTGATAACTAGTTACTGAACCTATAGCCATATGTAGCCAGCCTATAGACAAATGAGAACTTGACATGGAACCTAAATTAGTTTAAAATAGGTTATATGGACAAGGAACAGGAAAAACAACTTTCAATACGGTTTCCGCTTCGGCTGTTTACTTGGATTGACGCCCAGGCCAAAGAGAACAAGCGTTCGTTTAACGCTCAAGTCATTTGGCTGTTACTTCAGTTGCAGCACCAAGAGAAGGGCCAAAGGTAGGATGTTCGTCAAGCAGGGCTATCGGGTTGAACTCGACCTCAATAATGCACAAATGACGCTTGCTCGTAAGCATTGTGGAGCTGCTCGCTTCGCATATAACTACGGATTACGGCGCAAGCAAGAGGCGTACAAAGCCGGTCTCAAAACACCCTCTGCTATCGACTTGCACCGTGAAATCAATGCCCTGAAACAAACCGCTATTCCCTGGGCGTATGACGTAAGCAAATGTGCGATGCAAGAGAGTTTGCGCGACCTAGATAACGCCTTTGCTCATTTCTTCCGCAAGTGCAAGCTCAAGAAAGAGGGCAAATGGAAGGGGAAATGTGGCTATCCCAAATTCAAGAGCAAGAAAATCAATGCGCTCAAACGGGCCTCACGCCAGCATAGCCGGAAGCAGAAGGGAAGCAAGAACCGCAAAAAGGCACAACGCCGTTTAACGCGAATACACACTCGTATTGCCAACGTCCGAAAAGATGCACTGCACAAGGCAACATCCGCTCTTGTGGCGAAAACCAAGCCCGCTAGCCAACGCCCACGTGTGATCGTGCTAGAAGATCTCAACATCCAAGGGATGCTCAAGAACCGCAAATTGTCACGAGCCATTGCTGATATAGGCATGTATGAGTTCAAACGCCAAATCCTCTATAAAGCTGCGTTCGCTGGCATACCGGTCAAACTCGCGTCACGGTGGGAGCCATCTTCTAAAACGTGCCATGCGTGCGGCTGGGTAAAAGAAAACTTAACACTTGCAGACCGCGTGTTTGTGTGTGAGGACTGTGGCAATGTCACGGATAGAGATTACAATGCCGCCAAGAATTTAGCGGTATTGGCCTACTGTTTGAACTACCGTGAGTTACACGGGAATTGACGCCTGTGGAGATCATGTCAGACTGGGGACACTCAGCAATGATCGCTGAAGCAGGAACGGAACACGGAATGTGGCATGTCCACATTTGGGTAAGTTTCCGATAACGGTTTAGAATGCATCAAACAAATAACATAAGAATAATTCCTACATGGTTGGATAAGGCAACACACGATCTGATAAAGGATATTATCGGCGTATTAGCCGAACGACATGCAGATTTATTAGCAGTTATTTTGTATGGTTCAGTTGCTCGTCATGAAGAACGTTCGTTGGATGCATTTAATCCTAGTGATGTCGATCTTATTGCTGTGTTCGATAATGATGATCCATTGTTTGCAATTCATCGAGGAGATATGCTTTCACATACTCTCAGTTTGGCCTACAATAATCACTTAGATGTACCGCGTGAGGTGCAAGTGATGTTTGCTTCGCGTACTCTGCGTGAGTGGGACCCAACCTTCATTGCTAATGTGACTCATGATGGTATTCTTCTCTTTAAGCGCGGACCGCTTTCCGCTCCTTTTGCCGCGTGACCCATCCCTTACATCAAATATGTGCATTTGGAGGTATAGACGTGAATACTGATATCGAGCATCTAACAAGCTATCCAGCACCGCTGGACAAGTTGCTCACCTATGGCGATGCCCGGCAGGGTCTTGCGAACTGGGCTGATTATTTAGCATTGGGTTTTGGCCCGGAACACATTTCAGATTTGATGCGTATGACAACAGATATGGCATTGAACCTTGCAGATTCAGAGAGTTTAGAGGTTTGGGCACCTGCTCATGCCTTACGTGTGCTCGGAGCACTTCACGCTCAAGAAATCGTGCGACCAATGCTGGCCTTTCTGGAAGAGCCAGGAATGGACAGTGAGGAATGGTTTATAAACGAATTCCCATATGTCGTTGGCATGATTGGTCCTGTAGTCCTGCCAGAGCTCGCTGAATTTCTCGCCGACCTCTCCCACAAAGAATCCGTTCGTATCACTGTGACTACTTGTATAGAAAAGATCGCTGAAAAGTGGCCCGATGCACGCGAACAATGTATAACTATTCTCACGCGGCAATTGGAGAAACTGGACGAGAACGAGCCAGATGTCAATGCTTTTATCGTGCTTTCCTTGGTCACCATGCATGCAATAGAGGCCGCTCCGGTAATTAAGCGCGCTTTTGACGCCGACAGTGTCGAGCTTTCGATAATGGGAGATTGGAATGAAGCGCAGATAGAGCTAGGTTTGAAGAAACGCGAAGAAAGAGCGCCAGCACAGCCCTCTCCGCTACCCCTGCCCAGTGTCAACACGCTGTATCTGCCTCGCAGCTCGTCCGAGGCAAGTCGTGGCGAGGGTGCCTCCCATAAAAAGACGAAAACGAAGATGGCAAAGCAGTCACGCAAGAAAAATCGCAAACGGTAGTCAGCTTTACCCCTCGTCGTTCTGACCATCCGCCCATCCGTTCTCTTGTTTTTCTGTATCCTCTCTGATATACTGGCCCATACTAGGACACTATAATGCATAGAACAGCTTATTCTAAATAATGGAAAAGGCGAAAATATTGTATGCCATTTGAGGAAGAAATTAGTAGTGGTAATGTCTCTCCTGATGTACTTTTATCGTCCACTGCTCCTTCTTTTCAGCTAACGATGAAGCAGCAACTTGAGTTATTACAGAATGAGCGAGAGCGGCTAGCCTTTGCGCAAGAAGTGGGAAAAATTGGTACATTTGAGTGGGATATCGTTCATAATCATATTAGCTGGACGCCTGAATTAGAGGCCTTGTATGGTTTGCCACCAGGAGGTTTTGAAGGCTCATATGAGCATTGGGCGCAACGGGTTCACACTGATGATCGCCAGCAGGCCGAAGACAATCTTGCCCAAGCGATCCAGGGAGGCCCCGACTATAATGTGGAATTTCGGGTCGTGTGGCCAGATCAACGGGTGCGCTGGCTGCTCGGCAAGGGGCGCGTGCAATTTGATGACGCTGGCAAGGCGCAGCGTGTGATTGGCGTCAATATCGATATCACGGAACGCAAACAGGCCGAATTGCACAATGCCCAGCAAGCGGCATTGCTGCAAGCCGCCTATGATGCCTTCATTGTGCATAACCTGGGTCACATTGTGTCCTGGAATCAGGGTGCGGCCACACTGTATGGCTGGTCTGAACAAGAAGTCAAAGGACAGTTCATTCATACACTCCTCAATACGCACTTTCCCCTTCCTCTCGATGATATTTATCAGATCCTGCACGAAAAGGGTACGTGGGAGGGCGAACTGGAGCAGACAAAACGTGATGGCACACCTGTCGTGGTTGCCAGCCGTTGGGTGCTGCTGAAGCCAATAACTGGCCTCCTCACCTCATCAGCTTCGACGCCAAACGTGCTAGAGGTCAATCGCGATATCACAGAACTCAAACGGAGCTTGCAACGCCTCCGCTTTCTGACGGAAGCCAGTAAAAAGCTCGTCTCATCACTAAATGATCGCGAAGTGCTGGTACAAATAGCCCAACTCGCCGTTCCGCTCGTTGCCGACTGGTCTCGTATTGACCTGCTCAAGGACGATAGAAGTGTCGAAACACTGGTGATTACCCATGTTGATCCAGAAAAAGTGGCCTGGGCACACGAGCTCAATCAGCGGACACCCTATGATCCAGATGCCTCCACGGGTGTTCCGGCAGTGCTACGTACAAAGCAAGCCGAGTTTTATCCCTATATTCCCGATGAGATGCTTGTGGCAGCCGCGAAAGACGAAGAAGAGCTCGCCCTGTCTCGTGCCATCGGCCTTTCATCAATCATTATCGTGCCCCTGGTTGTGCAAGAGCGTGCGCTAGGGGCGATCACGATGGTGACAACCGAGACGAAACGCCGCTATACGCCGGATGATCTTGCCATGGCCGAAGAGTTGGCGAGTCGTATCAACCTGGCCCTTGAGAATGCGCAAATCTATCAGCGGCTTCAGGAGTTCAGTACCAACCTGGAAACGATGGTCGCAGACCGCACACAAGCACTGGAAGAATCAACTGCTGCCTTGCGCCAATTGAATACAGAACTGCAACGGAGCAATCAGGAGTTACAAGAGTTCGCCTATGTTGCCTCCCATGATTTGCAGGAGCCGCTACGCAAAATTCAAGCCTTTGGCAATCTGTTGCAAGAGGAGCACGGTGATGCTATCGGTGAAGGAAAACTGTACCTTGATCGCATGCGTAACGCCGCCTCACGGATGCAAATCCTGATTAACGATCTCCTCATGTTTTCACGCGTGACCACCAAGGCTTTGCCATTTGTCGCGGTTGACCTGAACGTCATCGCGCGGGATGTTGTGGGCGATCTAGAAGCTCTGCTCGTGACAACACAGGGAAGGGTAGAGATCGATCCTTTGCCTATCATCGACGCAGACCCCTTCCAGATGCGTCAAGTCTTGCAAAATCTGATTGGGAATGCGCTCAAATTCCATAAACCAGGCATTCCCCCTGTGGTGCATGTCTCTGCTGAAGTGCGCGAGGACGAGGAAACAGCCGAGCAGCAGTGCTTGCTCAGTATTCAAGATAACGGTATAGGTTTTGACGAGAAATATCTTGATCGCATCTTTATCGTTTTTCAACGCCTACATGGGAGAGGTGAATATGAAGGGACTGGCATTGGTCTGGCGGTAGTCCGCAAAATTGTGGAGCGGCATGATGGTATAATTACTGCGCGCAGTGCAGTGGGTGAGGGCGCAACCTTCCTTGTGACACTCCCGCTACATCATGCATCGAGAGAAGGAATGAACGTATGACAACAGGAGCGACGATTGTGATTTTAATGGCTGACGACGATGAAGACGATATCTTGCTCACGCAAAAAGCCCTGAAACAGGGAAAGCTGCTCAATGACCTGTATTGTGTGCGTGACGGTGAAGAACTGCTCGATTATCTGTTTCATAGAGGTAACTACACCGATGCCTCAAAAGCACCGCGCCCCGGCGTGATTTTGCTTGATTTGAACATGCCGCGCAAAGATGGACGAGAAGCACTTAAAGAGATCAAGGCGCATCAAGACCTGAAGGACATTCCTATAGTCGTCTTTACCACTTCAAAAGCGGAAGAGGACATCTATCGCTCCTATAAATTAGGCGTCAACTCGTTTATTACCAAGCCAGTCACATTTGAGCGGCTCATTGAGGTCATGCAGATGCTTGGCAAATACTGGTTTGAGATTGTTACACTGCCGCCAGAGGAGAGCAAAGGTGTCTACCGAGATACAACAAACGATCGTTCTCCTCATTGAGGACGACGAGGAAGATTATATACTCTTGCAAAAGGTGCTGTCGAAAGTTCCTCATATCCGTTATAAGGTCTTATGGGAGCACGCGTTCAATACTGGCCTTGCCCATATGCAACAGCAAGATCATGATATCTGCCTGCTCGACTATCGCCTGGGAGCCTCTAGTGGCATCGACCTCGTAAGAGATGCGCGCTATCAGGGCTATAATCGGCCCATCATTCTCCTCACCGGTGCCAGTGGTGCCGATATTGACATTCAAGCCTTGCAAGCCGGAGCCGATGACTACATTACAAAGGACATGCTACAAGGCGATCTCTTGCATCGCCTGATACGCTATGCCATCGAACGCCGTAAAGCCGAGCAGGAGCGTGAGCAATACCGTCGTGAGCAGATCATTCGCGACGAGCGCGATGCGAGAAGAAACGAGTTTATCAGCATCGTTGTGCATGAACTCAAAACCCCGCTCAGCAGTCTCAAAGGCTATTCGCAGTTGCTCGGCAGGCATTGCGTGCGCGCAGGAGATGAACAGGGGGCGCGCCTATCAGGTCGCATGGACCAACAAGTGAATCGGCTCACCGGTCTAGTAAATGATTTGTTGGATGTCAGTCGCATCGAGGGCGGCAAACTACAACTACGCGAGAGCGAGTTTGCCTTTGATCCCTTTGTCGAAGAGATCATCACGGATATTCAACTCACCACCGATCAACACACCATTCAGTGTGAGGGCGCGAGCCACAAAACAATTAGTGGTGACCGTGAACGGATTGGGCAGGTGCTCACCAACCTATTGAGCAACGCCATCAAATATGCCCCCGACTCAAAGAACATCCTCGTCAAGCTGTCTTCAGATGACCACATGGTACGTACCTGTGTGCAAGATTTTGGCCCCGGCATTCCCAAAGCTTTGCAGGAGGCAGTGTTCGAGCCCTTTTATCGCATCGATCTCCCATCTCATAATACCGCGAGCGGCCTCGGTCTGGGCCTCGCCATCGCCCACGACCTCATCAAACGTCATCACGGCGAACTCTGGATTGAAAGCGAAGAAGGAAAAGGGTCCACCTTCTGCTTCACGCTACCTATACACTAAGGGCTCTTCCGCCAATAAGTTGGCGTGGGAGCATAGAAATTTTAAGCATGTAACAAAAAAGGGAATAGTAACCATATCTGGGCAGCTTGGGAAGGATATGCCCATTGGAACATTGCTTAGCGTCTTTAAGCACGCTCAGTTAGAGAAAGAGGATGATGATGGCTAGAATTCTTGTAATTATTGAAAAAGGTGAACCCTCGTATGGTACACGTAAGGATAACGTATCCCTATTAGGCTGCCAATAGATAAAATGACACGTCCAAAGTCAGCCTCTAAGTTGACTTTGGACGTGTCATTTTATCTATTGGTTGCAACAAACTATTTATGATTGGTTTTCATGAGCATACCACCGCCACCTCCGCTCCGATTCGCAACTGCTAATACTTTCAGTGCTGTTCAGACCCCAGCGTAGGGCGACGATATCAAAGACAATAATCAGCGCGAATAAAATGATTATGGTAAGCATGGTGTTCTCCTTCTTGTGTTTTCGCTTGCTTTCAAGCTGTGTCACAGGCATTGTTTTTATTAACTTATCTGTTACAAGTATAGAGGCAAAACATGCTATAATGAAGGGAAATGAAAAGGCATTTCACATAAAAACTTACGAAAGAAAAGAGAATAGGGCACATGGCTTTAGAAACTGAAAAGCTCCTTGATAGCACTGGCTGGCAACTTTTAGAGGCACTTCAGCAGAATGCGCGGCTATCCTACACGGAATTGGGACAGCAGGTGGGGCTGTCTGCACCTGCAGTCGCGGAGCGAGTGCGCAGAATGGAAGACGCTGGCATTATCAGTGGCTATCATGTCGAGGTTAACCGTGCCAAACTGGGTTTTCCCATCACGGCTATTATTCGTATGAGCAACGCTCCTGGCGAACGTTGTACGCGTTTTACGGCTGAGGCCACAGAAATCCCTGAAGTTCTCGAATGTTATCGCGTCACAGGCAGCGATTCAATGGTCATGAAGGTCATGGCGTCATCCGTCGAGCACTTGGAATCCCTGATTGATCAATTCTCAGCCCATGGACAGCTAACGACCTCGATCGTGCTGTCTACCCCTGTGAAGAGACGCATTGTGACCCAGGTCGCCGAAGAAAGACACGCATCTTGAGAAATCGTCTCTACTGGGATGGGACATGAAGTGGTTTCGTCATTACAATATTCGTTGGGGCATAGCCAAGTTTCTCATACATCGCCCGCGCCGCAATGTTATGACCAAAGACGTGCAGCGTGATATTTGTCGCGCCAAGTTCGCGGGCTATGCTCTCTATGGCGCGAAATGCCTGCTCACCATAGCCACGCCGCCGAAACTGCTCATAGATCATCACATCATACACAAAGACGATTGGTGCTTTGCCCCGCTCTTCAAGCGCAAACCATAACATACCTACCTTGCTTGCTTGCTGCTCGTCTTGTAGCGAATAGAAGTACTGCTGCTTCGATTGCAAGCCGTCTGGCAACAGTTGCTGATATTGTTTTTGTGCTTGCTCTAAAGCCTCTTCCGCGCTCCAACGTCCAGATTGTACATGCTCCTGTGCATAATCTGGAATCGCAAAAGCAAGATATGCCTGGAAATCTGTTTCGTTCATCGGTACTAAACGTATCATCTATTCGCTCCCTTTCACGTACAAAGCCAATTGCTCTCTGGTCTTATCGCCATATAACTCAACGGCCAAACGGCTCTATGGCCCTACACTCCAGATACCATATTCTCCTGCACATTGCCCACCGGAGTCAAGCGCACAATAGCTACCTACCAAGTTGCCATCAGCACGTACCGACCCCTGAAAAAAGAGCGGCATAGAACTTGTCCCACTCACCGTAAAAAAGATGTGCTTTGACGTGTCGAGCACGCCGCTGAACGTGCCACTCCCTTTTAGCGCTTGGAATGTTCCGTGAATATTTTGGTCACGCTGTTGTATTTGTACAAGAGACAATGGTGTTGTTACGTTCGTGAGCATATTGTGTATGGTGCCCTGATAAGACAGCGCGAGATTGGAATAGACCCCGATAGTTGAATCAGTGGAAGGCATTGGCTTCTGCTTCAAGTGAGGGCCTGATAAAGACGAGGCAGTTGATTGCGTGCGATGCTGACTCAAGTTATAGGTCAAGAAACCGCTGCCAACTCCTACTATCAGCAAGAGTGCAAACACGGCTGATAGCCAAACAGCCGCTCTACGAGGACGGCTCAGGCCTGTTAAACTGTATGCGGGAGTTTGTATGATACGCCAACTACTGGCACGCATATTCTCGCTAGACGTTTCTTTACTCTCCGTTGTTTCTGCATTATGTAATGCTTGCCAGAACTCCTGGACAGTAGCAAAGCGATCATCGCTTCCGATCGACATAGCGCGCTGAATGGCATCTGCCGCATTTGCAGGTAATGTTGGTGCAAGCTCCTTGAGCGATAGTAGTGGATCAACGCCCCTACTGGCAAGGCTGGTCGCTCTTTGTAGCGCATCAATCGGGACCCTCCCCGTTAAGAGCGTGTAGCAGGTGGCGGCCAGGCCATAGACATCGGCCCGTTGATCGGTTCCCATACTGCTATACTGTTCTGGCGCACCATATCCAGGAGAGCAATGGCGAATTGCGGTCGTCGTTGCATCAGGCTCAAATTCCTTGGCAATGCCAAAATCGACCAGAACGGCTTTGTCCATTAACTGGGGTACAATAATGTTCGAAGGCTTGATGTCCCGATGTACAATTGGCGGTTGCTGCTGATGCAGGTAGGTGATAGCCTCAACAATGGGGGTCAGTAGTGTAAGCACCTTGGCGAACGAAAAACGCTTCGTTGTCTGCCGTTGGCGGAGCGTTTCCAGATTCGGTCCAGCGATATAGTCCATCAGCAGATAGGCGTGATCGTCTTCAAACACGCCATGAACGTGCGGTAATGCCGGGTGATCGAGCCGCTCCAGCACTGTGCATTCAAACATGAAACGATTTTTTTCCTGCTGCTCCTGGTTGGTCAACATTTTGAGGGCGAAAAGATCGTGCTGCGGTGCATCCTGCTTTTCAAGCATGGTGGACGTATTAGGCGTATTAGGCGCATCGGGTGTATCGGGTGTATCCAGTTTAGCGGATGTTTGTTGATCTCTTACTAAGTAAACAGTGCTGAAACCACCCTTACCCAACACACCTTCTATGATGTAACGATCCTGTAGAACGGTTCCAATACGAGAATGGGCCTGGGTCTGCTCCATGATTGTACCTCTAGAACGCTAGAAACGAGCTATCTTCCTACACACTAATAGACAACGATGACAGTATTCCAATTTGTGTTGTTATAAACCCATGACGCATCACTTTCCGAGAGATTGATACAGCCGTGGCTGCCATCAAAATTATATGCAGTATTGCCGCCAGCGTCAGCATGGGGAAACTGCGTCCCTGGACCAAAGCTCGCACGCCATGGCGCGTCATGTACAAAGTCTCCTCCCCAACGATAAAGGAGCGCGTATTTAATTGGTGTGTCGGGGAACCAGTAGGGAGAACCCTTCGGATCTGCCGAGGTAAAGACGATCGGTGCTTTACGTTCTAATATGGTCCATACTCCCGGCGGTGAAGGGCGTTCCTGGCGACCTGTTGTGACATAGTAGGAGCGCACCAGTTTTCCTTGTTGGTAGACGCGCATCACTTGCTCAACCAGTGAAACCATCAGCACCTGTTTCCCCTGTAGGTTGTAATGCTGTATCATCTGGATATCAGTTGCATGTACCCGATTATACGGTGTTTTGTCTTTATAATCCAACTCAAACCTCTGAAGGTTAAACAAATCATTCGTTGCCTCAACAATTACCGCTTCTGCACTGGCATCAGTATCAGCACTGGAGAGGTCCCCATCAAGTGTGGTCCCAATCCCTCCTTGCATATAGCCATTATCAAGAGCATAGTCACGACCATCAAACGCATTGTGGTACGGATTAGCCTTTGCCCACGCGTTTACTTCACTGTGAAATTGCTTGACGAGATAGCGTGCTTTACCCTGTACCAGATCATGATACATCGATGCGATGTCCGCATCAATTTGCTTGAAGAAGAGCAAGTTGTCATACACGGTTTTGGCCTGGCTCACCGCAACCTGATCTTTATTAAGAAGAGCTTGGTACGTGCTAGCATTGATACCATATGTTTTGAGCTGACCTATCTGCTCCTGCAACTGATTCAATTTGGTGACGCTTACATAAGGAAAGGCTTGAATCGAGCTCACAACGACCTGCTGATATTGCACATCAATCTGTGCATTCAAGTTTTGAAAATCGCTGGGTGACCTCGCATTGTTAAAAAGCTGCATATCGTTCTGATATTGCGTTTGCATTGCGGTAACATCAAGCTGCGCTGTTTTCATCCTGCTGATGGTATCATGAAAAGCGACGAGTTGCCCCTGGCTTACCTGCATTGCACTGATGGCGTGGATTACAGTGACTGCATCCTGGCTGATCGCCTGATAATCTTTGGGATATTTCGCGGATGATAGTAAGAGTTGATCTTGGCTAAACTGTTGCAAGAAGTAGCCCATAACAGCAGTTCCCTGGCTGTTCTGCTGTGCGATGGTTGTCTCAAAGCTCTGCATATTCTGCTCGGCTTGCGTTTGTGCCTGGGTGGTAGCGGCAATCGTAACCTCTGCAAGCTGTGTTTGTAATGTCTGATACTGTCCTGCCAGGTTTTGATAATGCTGTGTTGTGGCCTGATTATCAAAAAAGGCAAAGGGAGCGTGTGACGTATTCAGTTGTTGTTCCTGCTTGATAACTGGCTGCAAGAATGATGCTGTAACACCAATAGACTGGGCATCGTGTATGGCTCGATCAAGCTGTAGTTTATTTTGAGCAACTTGACGCTGCTGCGTAGCGGCGGAATTGCTCGGATGTGCTAGAGCCAGAACGAGGAGTCCGAGTAGAAGCACTAAGCCCACAACACAGCCAACTTGTATCAACAATTTCTTTTTGAAAAATACTTGCGACTTTTCCCCTGTAAAATGAAAAGAGGAGTTTTTAACTGCTTGTTTGGGCTGCGTTGTCTGGTTTACATTCTGGTCCAGGGTCGCGTGTGCTTGATCTACTGCTCGTAAATACAGCTTTGACGCTAAACGAGATGCCGCCCACACCGTCGCATCAGTGTCAGGCACAGCAACTTTGATTGTCGTATCAGTAGCGTGTGTGGAAACTTTTATGGTGGCATCGCTATCAAGGTTGGCGTTATGCTGATAAACCATCGCATCTATATTTGTGCCACATGTTGGACAGAAGTGTTGCTTTGCCGTAGCATGGGTACCGCAGTGTGGGCAATAGTGAGAGGGTAATGTCTGGGTCATAAAGGTTCCTTCGTATGCAAAACAACACGACGTTCTCAGCCTGATAACAATGTGGGGGGACACTCACAAATGAGTGTCCCACAACTTCAACATGTGTACTTGTGACTAACCGTTTCCTACCGCTGTAGCGGCAACGGAGAAGGGCTTCTGATAATCGACGCCCGCTCCTGTGGTACTTACCGCCTGATAGGTGTAGCTGTTGCCCGATTTGGGGCTGAGATAACCGGCTTTCGTTACCAGTGCTGGCGCATCACCAACAGAGGCAATGAGTACTGGTGTGAAGGCCCAGTTATCTGCCGGAGCCAATCCCCCGATGGCGCGGCCCAATGCACGATGCTCTGACTCAATGGTCGCGACCTGTCCTGCAATTTGTGCTAGGTCTGGTCGCCCTAGTTGAGCAAACTCCAGAATTGCCGCCAGAAACGCGGAATCGAAAACACCCTCTAACTGCTGTTGTGTCGCAATGAATGTTTTCAAGTCAGTGAACGTCTCTGGCCCCTGGGGGAAGCTGAACGTATCTGCGAGCGATTGTCCACCATTGGCTGCAAAGAATTGCTGGTGAATCTGCTCCTCGACAAGGGCTGCCTTGATGTAAGCGAGGTTGTCCCCCGTAAGCCCCAATTTATCAGCGTTGGCGACCCCGTTGCTATAGAACGTAACAGCAAGCTGCTCTGCCGTTCGTGCAACCGTCAAAATTGTCACAATAGAGTCAACCGTTTGACGTGATGATGTCAGAGGTGCCATGCTTTGCGTTTGCCCAGACGTTGTTGACTGTAAAGCACTTCCGCGGTCACCTGTGACTATCGCTTGTGCTGGTAGAGTAGATAACGCGCCTACCCCAGCTATTACCCCCGCTCCTGCTACTGCACTTTTGAGTAGAGCGCGCCGTGAACGGTTCTCAGTGAACGAGGCCATCAAGTTCCTGTAAGCAACTTCTTTCGAGAGGTTGTTTGATCTCTTCATAGAGTATACATATCCTTTGCTAGCTTGTGGGCGTCTTCAACAACGGTTTGTTGAAAGTGATAAACGTGCCTGTCCTTAACCATGTAATAGATGCTGACAAATCCTCCTAATCCCTGTGAAAACTACACGCTAAAAAATGCATTTTTTATACAAATGCATGCACAACTACTTGGGAATAGAACGACTGTTAAGGGAAACAGAATACTGAAAATGAAAGCTGTACATTGTAACTTCCATAAAAAAAATATCCGTAACCATTCATTATCGTTTCTAAAATACATTACGAGTGTGATAACAACGCGGATTACATGTATATAGTTCAGTAAAGATTTTATTGGCAGTAAAACTCTACGTATGTGATATCCTTAATGGGAAGGAAGTGACCATTGTATGGGTGTAACCACGCTTCTAGCGACAGATGCGTATTTTGCAACGAAGGAAAGAAGGAAAAAGTATGCCACTTGATCCCCAGGTTCAATTCTTATTGGAGCAGCTGGCCTCTCTCAACGCTCCCGAGATGGACACACAGACTCCCGAAGCTGTGCGTGAGGGCATGAAATTGCAGTTGGCGATGTTTGGCGCGCCACAACCAATTGCCCACATCGAAAACCGCACCATTCCCGTCGCGGATGGAGAAATTCCGATCAGAATATATAGACCCGAAGGGAATGGTCTTTTTCCTGTGTTGGTCTTTTATCATGGTGGGGGCTGGGTTATCGGCGACCTCGATACCCACGAAGAGGTGTGTCGCAGCCTCGCCAACAAGGTTTCATGTGCGGTCGTCTCTGTCGATTATCGTCTTGCCCCAGAGCATAAATTTCCTGCGGCTCCCGAAGATTGTTATGCCGCTACTCAGTGGCTAGCCGCGAACGCTGCTCAGTTTCTGGGTGACTCCTCCCGTATCGCCATCGGCGGCGATAGTGCGGGTGGCAATCTCGCCGCAGTCGTCGCTCAGATGGCTCGTGATCGTGGTGGCCCGCCACTAGTGTTTCAACTCTTGATCTATCCTGCCACCGACTTTAGAATGAATACCCCTTCCATCGACGAAAATGCTGAAGGCTATTTCCTGACCAAAAAGGATATGATTTGGTTCACGAATCACTACTTGAACAATGAGGAAGAGAAGCTCAATCCCTTAGCCTCTCCATTCCTGGCGGCAGACCTGCATGGATTGCCACCTGCCCTAGTCATCACCGCCGAATATGATCCGCTGCGGGACGAAGGCGAACGGTATGGACAACGGCTGCAAGAGGCGGGTGTCCCCACCACGGTCAGCCGCTACGATGGCATGATTCATGGTTTTTTCAGCATGGAGGCGATTCTTACA
>JBBPYR010000083.1:0-11737 GCA_038199755.1 Ktedonobacterales bacterium
CCATTGTGCAATATTCGTCGATGAGCAACCCCTCCAATTGATGGAACATCGCCTCGTGTGAGGCATCTATCGCTTCGTAGCGGAAGACCTTGCCAGGTGCCACGATGCGTACAGGGGGGCGCATACGCTCCATCGTGCGAATCTGCATCGGTGAGGTTTGTGTGCGCAACAGAATCTCACCTGGAACTACCCAGAAGGTATCCTGCATATCGCGTGCCGGGTGGTCAGCAGGAATGTTCAAGGCCTGGAAGTTATAATAGTCCTGCTCCACCTCTGGCCCTTCCGCTATCTGAAAGCCCATACGCACGAAGACCTGCACCATCTCCTGCAAGGTACGCGACAAGGGGTGCATGCGTCCCAATGGAGTAGCCCGCCCCGGCAATGTCACGTCGATGCGCTCCTGCTCCAACGCCAGTATCATTTCACGCTGCTGCAAGCTCTCGCGTTTTGCCGCCAAACGCTGTTCTAGCTCACTCTTTACGGCATTGATGCGCTGACCGACAACGGGCCGTTCCTCCTTCGACAATTTCGGCATCACGGCTGATACATTTTTCAGTTCGCCGCGATTGCGCCCCAGGTAGCGCGTATCCCACTCATCCAATTCGGCGGAAGTGTTGATCGGCACCAATTCTTCTATTGCGCGTGTCAGCAGCGTGTTCAACTGCTCAAGCAGCAGTTCAAGCTGTCCAATCATAGTGTTCTTACCTTTCACCTGCCCAAAAATCAAAAACCGACAAACCAACGTCTCAGGGACGAAGTTGTCGGCAAACACTCCGTGGTACCACCCAGATTGAATACAGCAAAAACCGCTCTCAGTTCATCGTGCTCTCATACAAGAAAAGCACACGACGCAAACGTATAGAGTGCTGTGTTCCACTCTGTTGTCCTCTAACGGAGACGTCCGGGGCTGTCTACTGCTCAACGGTTCAACAGCCAGCTCTGAGGTGAACTTCGGCGAATGGTCCCGCAAAGAGGCTTGCAGTCGATGGCCCCTTCTCTCTGCGCGTTCCCGCTACGCTTACTCTCCCCATCCTCGCTTTTCACACGTATTCTATCATACCCCAGAAGAGAAATCTAGTGCCTTTCTCAACAAAGGTCTTGCCAAAAACGGCTAATTGCGCGATACTAAGCGCATCAAGAAACTAGGATACCAGAAAATAAGGAGCCAGCTATGTTTTTCAGTACGGAACAAATCGAACAGTCCGTCAAGAGACTGAATAATTTGAATCCATTTTTTGGCACTGTGTTTCTGGTGTTTAAACAGATTGATCTTCCCATAGAAAAAACAATATCGCTCCCCTTTATTCCCATCCTAGACGATTTTTTACAAAAGTATTACAGACCTACAGATAAATATATAGGATTTTATACCCCTTTCAAGACATCTAACCCTAAGAAAAGATGGAATACTCATCAGTACGCCAATTCTTTACATCGAGTAGCTGTCGATACCTTTTCGGATGTAATTATCCACCCAAAAGGGAGTAGTGAATGGGGCTGGAAATCTGACTATATCGAAATACTCTGGAAAGAACATCTTTTATACACACCAATACCTACGTTTGATTTAGCTGTCTGGCTTTACAGGTCCAAACAATGGACAGCGAGTACACAAATATCTGATGTGCTTAAATCGTTCTTTTATGACTTCGGAATTGAAGATACTGAACGAGAACTATTCAATACTGTATCTCTTCCCGCTACTACATTATTCAGTGAAAAAGCTGTTGATACAGATACATTATTAAACATTATAGGCCTGCCACCGGAACCTTCAAAGTCACAGGAAAAACGCCCTTCTAACGCAGCACTTTTTGTGCGGGCAGAGGATGGCACAAAACTACAATACCTTAAACTCACTGGCGTTGGACCGTCAGAAGAGATGGAACTCTATTTAGCACCGAGGCTTAACCTCATTACAGGAGATAATGCATTAGGGAAAACTTTTCTCCTCGAATGTTCGTGGTGGGCTTTGACAGGAACCTGGGCGTCGCAATACCCTGCCTATCCACAGCAAAATGTTCCCAAAGACAAGCCCACCATTTCCTATCAAATTGGAAAAGAATCTTTACCTGATGCAGTACAAGTAGCAAAATATAATTGGCGTGAGCAAAGCTGGTCAGAGCAAAGAAACCGTAATGTATTACCAGGCTTAGCAGTATTTTTTCAAGCTGACGGTTCAGGTGCTATCTGGGACCCCACATATCCGACTACTCAACTCTCGCTGTTTGGTGAAGTCATTACAGCAGAAGCTTTTTTACATCTTTCCCCATCAGAAATCTGGATTGGCAAACGAGGGCAACGCGAAAACAAGGATATCATGCTATGCCGAGGCTTGATTGAAGATTGGATAACATGGCAAAGTACACCAGGAGATAAAAGATACCAAGCCTTCTTAACAGCATTACAAGCACTCTCACCTCATTCCAAGTACCAACTTATTCCTGGAGAACCTACAAAATTACCAGGTGACGCCAGACGCATGCCAACATTAGAATTTCCCTACGGCACAGTACCAGTAGTGCATTGCTCGGCAGGTATCAAAAGAATTATCGCACTCGCCTACTTATTAGTTTGGGCATGGAATGAGCACCTTGACCATACAAACTCCATTCGTGAAGAACCACAGCGAAGTATCGTTCTGCTCGTCGATGAAATGGAAGCTCATCTTCATCCTCTCTGGCAACGAGTTATTGTCCCTGCTCTTCTCAAAGTAGTAAAAGCCCTATCTGGAGAAGTCGAAACGCAAATCCTAATAGCAACGCACTCCCCACTTATTCTCGCTTCCATAGAACCAGACTTCGACCAGGATACGGATAGTTTGTTTCATCTAGAGCTAAACATTGAAAATGGTGAGGTGCATCTTGATGAGGTTCCTTTTATCAAGATGGGTAGTGTAGACAACTGGCTTGTTTCTGACATCTTTGGCTTAGAACAACCACGATCAGTAGAAGCCGAAGAGGCTATTGCTGCGGCAAATGCTATACAACTAGAAAAAAATCCTCCTCGGAAGAAAGTACAAGAAATTTCCGACATACTCGTCAAGGTTTTAGCACAAAATGACGAATTCTGGCCCACGTGGGTCTATTTTGCGGAGAAGAATGGAGCGCGTCTTGATGCCCGTAGAAATGCAAGCTGAACCAGAACATTTTTATGAGAAAGTGCAAAAGCTAGGAGAAAAGTTCCTAGCCCAAAACCCTCATCCCAAAGGAAAACGCGCATGGAGAGGAAAAGAATATTGGAGAAGAATCATTCCTGATCTCTATGATGCTTATGAAGGGATATGTGCTTATACTTGTCACTGGACACCGTATGATACAGGATGGAAAACTGTTGAGCATTTCAAACCCATTAGCAAATATCCTCAATATGCCTATAGGTGGGATAATTATAGATTTGTATGTGGCAGCCTTAATGGCCGAAAACGAGATGCTGAAGAGATATTAGATCCTTTTACGCTGAAAGAGGGAATGTTTACGCTACACTTCCCTACATTGCAGCTTACACCTAGTGATAATCTTCCAGAGTATGAACGACGACTCGTCTACAAAACAATTCATAGTAGTCTAAAGCTAAATGATGCCACATGTATTAAAGGACGTAGAGACTGGCTAGTACCATACTTAAGAGGAGAATATAGTCTCTCATATTTAGGGAGAAAAGCACCCTTTCTCGCCTTTGAGTTGAAGCGGCAGCAACTCGATGACATCAACCACCCGATGTGGGAAGAGTATAAAAAATGAGCAAAATTGCTTGACGAATAGCCTCAATTTCTGCTATACTTGTCTCGTTCCAAATTCGGGGTGTAGCGCAGCCCGGTAGCGCACTACAATGGGGTTGTAGTGGTCGGAGGTTCAAATCCTCTCACCCCGACCAAATAAGCGAGGTAGGAAGCTCTCTCATGAAAGGGCTTCCTACCTCGTTTTATACCATCTACACAAAACCACAAACGAACAGAAACCAAGCCAGGGAGCAAAACGGGGAGCAAAACGCAAAAAGGGAGCAAATTCAGATTAAGACGTTGCCGGGCTCCACCACTCTACTCACCATCATCCCCCACACCGTTATTCCCAAACACGCCATCCCATGTTTCCACGACCGCCTGCTGCATTGACGGGAGCAAATGTCCATACACACCTAACGTGATGGAAATGTCGGTATGCCCCAACAACTCCTGAATAACTTTGACATTCACACCCATCGACAACAAAATGGTGGCCGCACTATGCCGCAGATCATGAAAATGGATAGGAGGCAACCCCGCTTCTTGTAAGAGCTTCCTGAACTTCTCCCCAACATGATTAGGATGGAGATACCCGCCACTGAGATTAGGAAACACAAGGCCCTGATCTTCCCACTTCTTAGCGGTCTTTTTGAACTCCAATTGCTGAGCCTGATGCAGTTTCAGCATGTCGAAGAGAAAGGACGGAAAGCTCACCCACCTCTTGCCAGCCGCCGTTTTCGGTTGACCCACCACATAGCCATACCCCGCAATATAATCAACCGAATGGAGTACCAACAAACGATGATGTTCAAAGTCAATATCCGACCAGTGCAGGGCGAGTAGCTCACCCCTACGCATCCCTGTCACAATCGCCATTGCCAACAAGACTTCTAAACGATCACCATGTACATACTTTACCAATTGACGTGCTTGCTCCTTCGTAAGCGGCACCGCTTCACGACTCACGATCACAGGAGGGTCTACCACATCACATACGTTCCTCGACACCATTCCCAAACGCACCGCCTTTTTGAGTGCCACACGCAGAACACCATGTATCTCATGCACTGTCTTTGAGGAAAGTCCCTCTTTGAGCTTCTTTTGCAGGAAGGCTTGAACCTGTTCAGGAGTTAGTTTTTGCAGCCACACCTCACCCAGGCCATCCACGATATACCCAACCTTTTTCTTATAATTGACATAGGTGCCGATACGCAACTTACTTTTGTGAATATTCTCTAGCCAGTCAATCAGGTACTCACCAAGCTTTCTTTGCGCAGCTGTCGCCAACTCCCCTCGCTCTAAATCCCTCAGAGCCTCATTTTTCTTCCTGATCGCATCTTGCTTCTTCTCAAAGTAAAACTTTTTTCGCTTGCCAGGAGCAATGGAAACCGCAGCCACCCACCGTTCCTTCATTTTGTCATAATAGACAGACCCCTCATTATGACCACGCCGCTTTTTCTCTGCCATCATGCCATCTCCTTACGCCAATATCCGCTCACGTTCTTTCAACCAAGCCGAAAGCGAGTCCAGGTGTACCCGCCGTATTCCCCTCACTTTAATCGAAGGCATGCCCTCATAATAGATGTAGGTATAGACCGTCTGACGACACACCCCCAGGTGAGCAGCCACATCAGCGATGCTTAACAACAAGGGTTGTACAAGTGCAGGTTTTTTACTACTCATGAATGCCCTCTTTCCGCAACTGATTGCGCTGATAATCCCAAATGTTGATAACGCGACGCGAGAGATGACGTTGACTCACCCTCATGTCTGTCAGGACATCCAACAAGGCCGACCGCCGACGCCGTTGGTATTCCTTCATGTCGCTGGTAAATTCGGCTTGCTGGATAAGACACCAAGAAGATGGAGCAGCCTGTAGACTGCTTTCATCTGTCGCACTTTCTTCTAATGGCTTGCCATCATCGGCTTTTTTCATCGCTTGCTGCTCAAGATCGGCGAATAAGCGCGCCCGCAAATCGGCTACCGACTCAGGGAAGAAGTTGCGTGAATAACGGATACGCCGTGCCCGACTGACATCCTCGATCGTCGTGGTTTCGGTTTCCATGAGGGGTTGCCCTTGCTCATCATGCTGCAAGGAGTAGGCACCATAGCGATACACCGCCACCTCAAAGCCCTCTTGCACCTTGCCCACCGCTTCATACACCTGATGCAGCGAGTCCTCTTGGGCTTGTAGACGCGCCGTGACCCGTTTGTGTTGTTTGGTCCGTATACCCTTTTCACCCGCCGTGACTGCTTTGGTGAGGTACTTGGTGACATAGCCAATCGCTTGCGGTCGTCGTATCGTCTCGATATGTCCAATCATGGCTTGCCCATGGGTTGCTGACATCCAGGCAGGTTGTAACACCTCTTTGTAGGGGATGAAGTCAACCCCACGCAGCAACAGATGCCAGTGAAAGCCGACCTCTGTAAAGTTGCGATGCCGTTCCAGCACCGCAAAGTACTCCACAGGGTAGGAGTCACGCGCCCCCAGCTTGTTTGGCCCCTTGCCCTTGGAACCACGCCGCAGGAAGCGCATGAACACCGTGAGCGCACGCGCCGCCTCTTCCACGGTCTTGCCAGCTTTTGAGAGCGTCAGAAACAGTGTCGGTTCCGCAGCCTTGACCAGTTGCCGCCACTGGTCAACCTTGCGCGGTCCACAGTACAAGCAATCCCAGCGATTGCAGCGCGCCCGTATCGTTTCCCCCGTTGCCTGATTTATGAAAAGGTGCCGCAACGCCCACGCATTGGGGCAGTAGAGCAGCGTTTCTAAGCGGTAGTCCTCAACCAAATCCGCTTGCATCTCCAACGTGGGACGTGTTGCCTGTTTTACCATGAACCACCCTCTTTTTTTCTTCCTACAACCAACAATTAGCACCTCAGTGGCGAGTACTTGACTGACTTACGCTTATTAGTGTCAAGGGAAGGACACAGGAGGAAACGGAGGCGGCTAGCATGTCGTCGGCGGGGCCCCTACCCCACCGCGCACGCTAGCCGCCAGCCTGGACGGAGTGAGTTGCTTGTCTGTGAGAGAAGGCGAGAGATGCCGCCCACCGACCGACACCACCCCCACCCGTTGGCACGCACCGAGCCAAGAGCTAGAGCAGTTCACCCCGTTGCAAGCGCGCCCAGCCCTCTTGCGGAGTGAGTCGGTAGTACAGGCACAGGAAATCAAAGAGATCACCCGCACGCCCCCAGGTATAGCAATACCAATGCGGATTGTCACCGCCGAACACCTGAAAGCTGGGATGCACATCACCCTGACGATGATGCTCGTTGAAGGGGCAGGAGCCGACGCCACGCCGATCTAAGGACACGAACCGCCCGATCACCGCCTCAATATCGTGCACCAGGCACCAAGCGCGAATTGCCCCACGAGCAGGAGCGACCACGCCAGCGCGTGATACCCCACCGTTCTCACCTGTAACAGGGCAGAATCCGCCCCTGGTCTCATGTACCAACGCCTGTTCAGGCACCATCACGCGCACCACACGCTCACAGAGCCACTGGCAGCACTCGACCACCGTTTCCCCCACAGGCAGCAGTATCCCATCAGGTGAGCAGGTGACAAAGGGATACCAGTGCCGACTTTTGCGATGCACACTCAGCGGCAGCCGAATGAGGGAGCCCGACCCGCCAGGAAGTAAGCCATCTTGTTTCGGATACAACTCGACTCCATACGTCGAAGCAAAGGGCAGCAGCCAGGAGCGAACCGCACGCGCAGCGGTAGGCGTTTGCAGATGCAGCCACAGATGCCCACCGCGCCGACTCGCTTCTAGCGTGGTCGGTATACCCTCCTGTAGCAGATCAGAAGCCAGTCCCGCCAACTGCTCTAGCCCCTGGTCGCCATCGGCATCAAAGACGGCAAACTGACAGCTATCCCCTACGTCTAGCAGGTACGTGCCAAGCGTACAACGTCCTAGCAGGTGAGCCGCTAGTAGGTCCAGGGTCAGCGGTTCCGCGATACGCCAATACGAGCCATCACGTTGCTGTAAAGCATACTGGTCCCAGCGATGCACAAACAACGACGCATAGGCACCGAGCAGGGCATCTTCCATACTCTTCTCCACTACTGCGCTTTTCGGCCAAGCAGAAGAAGAAGAAGGGCCAATACCACCACAATACCCATGAGCACGAGGGTCAACAGAACGCGATTCGTCGCAAGCGCAGCACCTGTTATCACCCCACACAACAACGCCCAATTTGCCAATACCAGTGTTCCCTTCACACCGTTTCCCCTTTTTTCCTGAGAACGGTCATCCGTCAGGTTCGCATGTCCGTTTACTCCACCCCGCATGTACTTGCAGAGAGATCGCACCTCTCGCGTTCCACTCTTGGCACCGTGATTGAGGCGATACTCACGCCCCGCTCAAATGGAGGCCATTGCCAGACCATGATGTATGACCATCGGACGTATACAAGAAAGTCACCGTTTACATACCATCCCCCTCTCTAACGGCTTGCCACTAGCGGTCCTGCTCTCGTTTCTTCCCCTTTACGCAATCCTATGACTCCTATTTTCGAGTGCGGCCAAGACTTGTTGACCTATCCAACAGGTATAGGCAGGGGGAATAGCCTGCGCGATTTCTCGGGACTGACTTCCTGTCGTGAGCATCCACGTGATGCCCATGGCCTGTTGTGCCTCCTCCTTGCGTCCAAACTTGCCAACGGGACACCAATACTCGTCTGGCTGCGGGATTTTGCCTGGACGAGCCGCCTTGGCACGGTGCCGCGGGTGAGCAGGCTGGAAGAGCACGAGGTTACTTTCAAACAAACGGTGTCGGTACACCCGTAAGCCAAACATGGCACCACACAACACAATGGGATTTTCTAAGGGCGCCCCGAGCACATTTTCGATGATATAGAGTTTGCCCGTGGCATGCAGACGACGACGCACCGAGGCCACCAGATCAGGGTGTTTGCTGCGTTGTTCATCCTTCCCGTTGAGCATGGCGGTATAGTATTGACAGGGAGGACTGGCATGAATGGCGGCAAAGCCCTCCAAAGGAAACGTCATAGCATCGGCTTGCACAAACGCAAAAGGGTACCGCGGTTGTGGTTGACTATCGACTCCTATCACCTCAAAGCCTGCTTGTGCATAGCCCATGGCCGCGCCACCCGCCCCACAAAACAGGTCGACTAAACGGGGCTTGTCCATATGAGTGCAACCCTTTGTTTCCACTAAGTCGGAAACGCACGATGAAGAAACCGACAACAGGTGTTCGTGTTGCTTACCAATAGAGCTTGAAACACCTTGAAAACCCTCTCATGACTTGCCACTAGAGACAATAAGCGTGCTTTTTGCTCACATGGCAAGCCATTGACGCACTACGAAGCTTTGCCCTGGAAGAGACGATAGGCATCAATCTGGTCGAGGTAATCGCGTTCGCTATTGTAGAGACCATCCCCAATCTCATGCGCCAAGAGCACAGCAGGAACAGGGAACTGATTGGAGGAGGGCAGCGAACGATCTAATTCCCCCATGATGGCTTGCCACACCACACCCATCCGCTCGCTATAGTCTGCCATACGCCCCTCAAATTCGGCTTGCAGGAAGGCGTATTCGTGTTGCAAGGCGGCAATATCCTCGTCAAAGCGACCTGTCACCTGTTGCCAGATGCGTTGTAACCGCTCTTGCAAGGCGGCTTCTGCTTCCTTCACGCGCCCTGGCAGCGTGACATCATAATACGACTCAATATACTGTTCCAGAATGCTTTGCAGTTCGCCGGGGTAGAGTGCTTCCAGGGCGTCCAACTCGACTGCCCCCTCTCCATAGCGACCCTCAAAGCCGACGCGCCGCCGTTCGGTTTCTTTGATGGGAGTGCGAGGCAGTTGATAGGTGTGGATCTGATCGAGGGTCAGCACCACCGGAAACACGCGCACATCTAGGGGCAGCTGCAAGGTACGGATAAAGTACTCGATCTTGCGCGAGACCGCCACCGGCATCGACTGCCCAGCTGGGTCAAAGTCGGAGACGTAGAAGATGCGCGCAGGCTTGTCAGCACGCTCTAAGCGATGCACCAGCGCGAGGGTTGCCGTGATGCTCAATTCCCCTAGACCTGTTTGCAAGTTGGCACCGTAGTGCTGACATAACGGCCCTAACACATCATTCATGGTGGACTTTTCGCACCACACTTCCAGGTGATAGGCTTGCTCCGCTTCATAGCCACGTGTCGCATACTCGGGCAGGTCAGGGAAATCGGGAAAGCTGAACGCCGTCGAATAGAGGTTGCCATACACCCGCACCCGTGGGTCACAGTGGTCATGGCGCGCATGGACTTGGACACCCGGATTACGCCGATCATCGAAGGCTCCAGGGTCCACTAACCGCAGGTAGCGCGCCGCTTTGGAGGCCATGTTGAGCGTCCCCCAACACTCTTCTGTGTTTTCATACGGCTTGCCATTGGGCAACTGCACCGGCGGTTTCTGACTGATAATCTGGTAATGTACGCGCCGAATATGCACCCCCGCCCCATAGCCGAAGGCGTGCCACAGGTCCGCAAACCACTGTGCCAGAGCCCAATCCCCAGGCGTGCCCGTATAAAAAGGGTCATTTTGCGGTGCCAGGGCGATCAGGTCGGTCACTTTCTGACCCGTTTCACGCCCCAATTGCTTAATCTGTTCGTAGTTCATCCCCGCTCCTTTCCCGCTTGAAAACAGGTGATGCCCCGTTTCTCACTAGAGAGCCGAGGCACCACGTTTGCTCTACCACGCCGCTACTCGCTTTGCGGTGGAGCACCGTACTGATAATGTCGCCATTGCCGCCGAGTCGCAAACTCCACTTGGTGCCCATCGGCCAGGGCATCACGCACTAATGCCGCCTCTTTGCGGGTGCGGCGTTGCCCTTGCGGGTCCAAGCGCAGTGCGTCCGGGGCTACTTGCCCGAAAAAGGGGGCGGTGTGGCATCACCCCCAGCCATGGCAGAAACAGGTGCCGCTGCCCGTTCGCGTTGTGCTGCTTGTGTCGCCTCATCGCGACGGACCCCTGCATAGCCCTGCTGATAGCCAGCGGAGCCAGGAGCCGCCGAGGGACGCACCATGCCAGGATAACCTGCTTGTGGAGCTGCATAGCCGCTGGTCGTGTTGGGCGTCACAGGACGAGCATCCTGTTTGGGTGCCGCTTGTGGACGCGCCGCAGGAGCCGCCGCTGCTGCACTGGCAGGAGCCCCACCAAAGCCACGCACGGTGTAGCCTTGTTTGGCACGGTCCATATCCATATCCACCACCGCCAGGGCAATCGTGAAGAGCGGCACAATTGGCATCACGAGGTACACCATCACCACCAGCACCGTGTAAATGGGACCGCTAAAGAGGTGCAGCCAGTCAATGGCACGAATGGAGACCGCCCCTTGTGCGAAGTTGGCCGAAATCTCAACCAGTTCTAAAAGGATGCTAATCACGAGGTACACACGAATGCGCTCATGATTGAGCAGGCGATGCACGAGGCCACGACTGACAAAGTAGCCCAGAGCCGTAAAGCCCAGGGCCAATCCCCACTTGACGTAAGGTTGCAAGGGGTCCGAGGTATCGGTCACGTGGTCCATCGAGGAGTAGAACCAGAGAATGGCATGCGCCGAGACCGCCGAGAAGAGCACCGAGAGCACCCGTAACACCATGTGCTCACATTGCCGTATCCAGCTATGTGAAGCTTTGCCGAGTTGTTGCACCAGACGTTCCTTCCTGGCGTTGCCCAGCCGAACCGAGCAACGCCCTCATCAGATCACCAGATCACGAAGCGATTAGGCCGCAGCCGATTGTGCCAGAGCCGCTGCATACTTGCACACGAGCGTCATGTACTGTGCGCTCTTGCCTTTGAAGCGCAGCACTTCCAAAGGCAGTTGGCTGAATTGGGGCGGCAGTTGGAGGCGCAGTTGGTCCGCCACTTGGCGCAGGTCATCGGCAGCCGCCCCCTGCTTTTTCATCTGCTTGAGTTGCTCTAACAACTCGAAACCGTCATTGAGTTGGACGGTATATTTTTCGGTGGTGTCCGCATCGATGACCACCATCTTGATCGAGA
>JBBPYR010000084.1:0-7225 GCA_038199755.1 Ktedonobacterales bacterium
AACGGCTGGCAGGGCTGTTTTCCTATCTTATTGCTTATTCATCTTGTTCGTTGCCGGGTTGTTGCAGGGGTTTGACCACTACGGGTGCTTTGCCTGTGAGCGGATGTAACCAAGCCTTGATGCGCAGATAGACGGCCATGAGGCCACCGAACCAGAGTCCTCCGTAGAGATAGCCCGCCATGACATCGCTGGGCCAGTGTGCGCCGAGGTAAATGCGCGAGGGGCCAATGCTGCCAATTAGTAGGGTGCAGAGAGTAATCAAACCGTTGCGCAGTTTGCCGGAGCGCCAGTTGGTGGCCAGCAGATAAATCAGCAGCCCGTAAAAGTTTGTGTAGTGCATCACGTGACCGCTGGGGAAGCTAGGCTCATTGATCACACGCACAACCTTCACCAGTTCTTGTGTTGGGCGTGGCCGTTTGATCAGCCGCTTTACGAGGACGTTGAGCAGGTTAGAAGACGTGGTGAGCAAGATAAACAGGGCCTCCAGACGAAAACGTAAGGCCCAGAAGATAGCGGCGATGCCCACCGTCTGTGGGATGGAGCCAATGGGGAAGCCAATTTCGGAAACTACGAGCATATAGCGGTGAAACCAGGGATTCTTTTGGCGTTGCAGGCGTGCAGTAATCGCCATATCGCCGGGGAAGAATTGCGTGTAGTGTGCGATCCACGAGAGCAGAATAGCACCGGAGAGGAGCCAGAGATAGAAGGCCATAAACATCGTGCCACGTGAGACGGCACGTTTGCCCGAGACCGAGGTTTCTGCCGCGAATCGTTGCGCCTCGTTTGCGATATCAGGGATGTTGACTGGTGGTAATTGCGCTAGTGGTGGAAGGGGAGGGAACGCGGGAAAGGTAGTCCCTCCTGCACCGGTTTCTGGTGTTTTGTTAGCATCGGATGATGCGTTCGACATGGATTGCGCCTTTCTATAATGCTGATTGTGCTATTTCGTGCTGTTTGACGGCATCGTTTAATGATGGTTTCGTCGTAGCTGAGCCAGCAGCCACTTTGCTGGGCACGCGCACGCGCAGGGCAGCAGGGATGATGCTGATGCTGGCGGGTGTGTGACCATGTGGAACACCATCGGCATGGATTTCCACTGGGCGGTCGGCTCTGACCTCTAAGGATTTTATCCTGCGCCGTGATATTTTTGGTTGCAACACCCGCTTCCCTTGTGTGATAGAGATGGCATGGCGTACATATTCAAGCTTGCTGAAATTTTTATAAATGACGACATCGAGTAGTCCATCATCCATTTTTGTGCCAGGGGCGACTTGGAGATGTACGCCATAATAGGGTGTGTTGCAGACAGTAATTTGGAGCCCATGGTAGGTACGGCTTTTCCCACCATCGAAGGAAACCTTGAAGCGAATATTGGGAAAGGTAAACAGCGTGGAGAGACCGTTGAAAAAACCATGCAGAGTGGATTGCCAGCCTGGTTTTTTGATTTCCTCCGCGGAAGGGAAGAGAGCTGCCTCTAACCCGATACCAGCCACCTCAAGAAAAACGTGATTGTTGATTACTCCGACATCGACCTCATTTGTTTCGCCTGCACCGACAATATGGCATGCATCTCTGAAATCTTCAGAGATACTCAGACTACGTGCGATGTTGTTCATAGTACCCATCGCAATAATACCCAATGTGCTCTTGGTATTGATGAGACCGCTGGCGACTGCATGAATGGTGCCATCTCCACCTGCGGCGATGACAAGGTCGAAACCTGCCGCAGCTGCCTTTTTTGCCAAGCCAGTGCCTGGATCGTCTTCTGAAGTGTACCATACTTCAGGCTCAATATCATGCTCCCGTAAGGTTTCCAGAATAGTCTGCTCATGTTGCTCTGGTGTTTCGCCATCATTTGTGGTGATGGTGGAGACACCAGAGATGGGATTGAAGATTAACACGCTCTTCATATATTTATATCGCTCCAAGCTGGCTAACATATTTTTGTCGTTGTGATGTAGGTTCGACTATACTCGCTTTTAATACGCATGAACTAACCATGCGGTGTCAAATACACCGTTGCCAGCTTTATGAGATGCGGTCAGTGGCCCAGCGCACCCCCTCACTCAGGGTGGGATAGGGGAAGATGGTCGAGGCTACCATGTCGGCGGTTATGCCAGCGCGCATGGCAACGATGAGCGGAGCAAGCAGATCATCCGCAGCGGTGCCGAGTATGTGGCCCCCCAGGATATGATCCTGCTGATCCACTAGAACCTTGACCAAGCCTTCCGTATGACCATTCGAGATGGCGCGCTCGACCTCGCTGAATTTCATGCGACCTACGCGATAGGATACGCCCTCTTGCCGCAGTTGCTCCTCGGTTTTGCCCACATGTGCCAGGGCTGGCTCTGTATACGTAATCCAGGGAATGATGTGCTGATTAAAGGGTTGTGGCTGGTCGGAGAAGGCGTTGAGCCCCACATGTTTTCCTTGCTCATAGGCAAAATGGGTAAATTGGTACTGGCCGACAACATCGCCTGCCGCCCAGATGTGCGGCACGCTTGTGCGCAGCATCTCGTCAACCTCAATGCCTTTCTTAGTAGTTTTGACGCCAATGCTGTCAAGCTGAAGCTTTTCGAGTGTGGGACGGCGACCCAAAGCCAGCAGGATTTCATCAACGACGATATCTCGTGTCGCTTGATTACTTTTGATGGTGAGGCGTTTCCCTTCCGAACTGCGTTGTACACGTTGTAGCTCGACACCGACCTCCACCTCAATACCCTCGTTACAGAGCAGATCACAGAGTTGATCGGCCAGTTCACTGTCTTCTTTCGCGAGCAATTGGGGTGCGCGCTCGATGACTGTCACCTCGACTCCAAAGCGGTGAAATAATTGCGCGAACTCCATACCGATGGGTCCACCACCAATGATCGCCATGCTGCGTGGCAGGGTTGAGAGCGCAACGGCCTCGACGTTGGTAATAAAGCCTGTTTCTTGTAATCCCTCGATAGGGGGTATCGATGTTTGACTGCCCGAGGCGATGACAAAGCGTGCTGCGCTCAACGTCTGCTTTTGTCCGTCGCTTTTCTCGATGGAAACTTCGTTGGGGGAGAGAAAACTTGCTTCGCCATAAAACGTAGTAATGCCCTGTTTTGCCAGTTCCTGGCTTGCTTCTTGTGACGTGCCGCCACGAATGCTTGTGATAACCTCGTGGGTATATGCCTGTACTTGCCGCCAATCCAACGATACCTGCTGAAAATGTAGGCCATATTTGTCGGCGTGTTGCGCTTGATAGAGCATGGACGCGATATGGAGAAGCGTCTTCGTCGGATCACACCCATAATTGAGACAGGTGCCACCAATACTATCGCGCTCAATGAGAGCGACCTTTTTGCCGTGGTGGGCAGCGGTACTGGCGGCAGTGCTTCCTGCAGCTCCCGCGCCGATCACTAATAAATCGTAGTGCTGTGCCATGTGTTGCTCCTTTTCTTCTTAATACGTTTTGCCTAAGAAAAGCGATCCTGAGGTGCCGCGCTGCTGGTTGAGACGGTACGTTCTGGCCATAAGGTGTTGGTTGTGGGCAATGGCGGAAGTGCTGCTGGCGAGTACCTCTTACGCGGTCGCGGGTTCAATTGCTGGCCCACGGGCCTTTCAAAGAAACCGTGGCAAAATGAGGTTTCTATCTCATTCTCACCGTGGCTCTCGTCATAAGTTTAGGTATTGCTCTGCTGCGTATCGACCCAATTACATTGCTTTTCTGGGCTAATGTGCTGTCCGGGGTGCTGGCTCCTGTGCTTGTCTGCTACCTGTTCATAGTTGGTAATAATGCTAAAATTATGCGCAAGCAACGATTTGGTTTATACACGAATATCGGGTTGGTGCTGACAATCATCGTAATGAGTGTTGCTGCGCTCTTACTGTTCTATGTGTTGTTTACAGGGCAGCACTGATAATAGGGTACGAAGCAGGGAGCGCACAGATGATACGTCATCTGTGCGCTCCCTGCTTCGTACCTTACTACCGCAAGTTATTGTTGTGGGTAAGGGGGATTGCCATATTGGTCAGTAGGTATGCTAGTGGGGTATTGATTGGTAGGATAGGTGGTTGTCTTCATGTTAGAAGGATACTGATTAGCGTTATAGGCATTTGTCTGCATCTCAGCGACGTTGCGGGCTTGATGAATGCTTTGCTGGGCCTGCATCTGAGAAGCAGCATTGCTGACGGTCGCTTCACCACGGTTCAACAGACGCTGTGCAGTCTCGCGACCACCAAGACCGAAAGAGAGGCCAAAGGCGAGGGCGGCGGCACCAACGATAGCGGTGAACAGGATGTTCAGTAAGGACGGGGCAATCTGTAATTGCTCAAGTGCAACGAGAGCCACAAAGCCCATGATAGCGTAGCGTGCAATGTTTGCGTAGAGATTGGGATTGCCCATACTTGAGCGCGACATGGCACCACGCACAATGTCAGCTACAAAGGTAGCGGCCAACGTACCGAGGAAGAGCACCAGAATGGCGACGAACACGTTAGGAATATACGCGATGATCGAGTTCAGAATATTACTAACGGAGGTTAAACCAAGTGCATCAACAGCAGGTACTAGGAAGACCAAGAAGACAAACCAATAGACCACTTTTCCGAGTACACCGGCGGCATCCATGCTCAAACCCATGCGCTGCTCCAAGCCGGTTAAGCCAATGCGTGTGGCGACGCGGTCAAAGCCAACTTTTCGCAGCAGGAATGTGACGGCCCGCGAAAGTGCTGACGCAATTAGCCAGCCTATGAGGAGGATTACCAGAAAACCAAGGAGTTTAGGAATAAACGCGAAAACAAGGGCAAGCGCGGTACTAAGTGATGTCAGGACCGCAGTTCCCCAATCGGTGATAGTAGCAACCATAAGATGCTACTCCTCTCTTTACTATTACATGTAGACTAGACAGTACTCTTATAAAAACAACCATATAGCTGTCTTTGGCTATAGCATAAGTCATAGTAAATCAACTTTCAAGTCAACAATAAGAAGATTAAGTCTGTCCTAATTTCTTGCATAAGAGCATCTAAGATTTTAATAATCTAAATTAATTCGCTGAGAATTATACAGTGAAGATGCCGCCAATCTTGCCGCTTTCATCATGAATGGGGCTGTACGAAAAGGTAAAGTAAAATGTTACAGCTCGGAGTGGCTATTTATAGCTGAAAATATTAATCTCAATAAGGGAGAAAGTCTATGGAATAAGATACAGTTTCTGTGAAAGTGGGAGTAAAGGGAAACTTTTCTTATGTACAATGCGTGAATAAGGTAGTGATTAGTAGGGGCTCTGTGACGATGTTCAACAATCCGTTTTATATCGATGATCTGCTCATCTTTGATGATGATACCTTACGAGCCATGCTGGAGCAAGGCAGCTTTGGTCTGTCCTGTGAACAGCTAGCTTACAGCTTGCATGATGCTTCACCCGAACTGCTAGATCGTGTGCTGCATTGCGTACCAGAGCAGCGGCGCGAGAAGTTTGGGTACCTGTTGGAGCAGCCACTTTCATTGCAAGAGATTTCATTGGCACGCAAGCAGTTGCTTGATGAGCTATTCTGGGAGTTGACCTATTGGAAGACACCAGGGCTGTATGAGCAACTCACCGAGGGGGAGTACCTTCATCCAGGCATTTTTCAGCAGCTAGCCTCGGACCTACGTGACAAAGTAGTGCTGGATGCTGGCGCGGGCAGTGGGCGTGCTTCGTTTGAATGTGTGCGTCATGGAGCCGCGTTTGTATACGCGGTCGAGCCTTCTCCTGGACTTTTGCGTATTTTTCGGCAGAAGCTTGCTCAGTACGAGCAGAAGGAGCAACTTGCTTTGTACACAGGCCGCTTCGAAGCACTTCCTTTGGCGGATAATAGTGTTGACCTCTCGCTGTCTTGCTCTGCGTTTACTGCACTGCCAGAACAGGGAGGAGAGGCGGGGCTGGCGGAACTGAAACGCGTCACACGGCCAGAGGGGAAGATTGTATTCGTTTGGCCGCGTGCGGAAGACCGCGACTGGCTTGCGGAACATGGATTTCATTATGTACACTTACCAATACAAGACGAGATGCGTGTGTGCTTTCGCTCCTGGCAAAGCGCGTTACAGTGTGTACAACGCTTCTATGCGGATAACACAGCACTGATGCGCTATTTGCTCACTCATCATCGGCCCGAATTACCCTTTTCACTGATTGGCATGAATCCACCACACGACTATTGTTGGATTTCGTTGTCAGCGTAATGATTGCAGAAAGGACGCGACCCATGACAGTTCAACCCAGCGATCAAAAGACCAGTTGGATGGATACTCCGCCCTTAACACCAGGCTTAAAGCATTTCACTGGTGAATTGATTGCCAGTTTGCCCTGGTTAGATACCTTATCTAACCCGTTGCAGAGTTATATTGCCAAATTGTATGGCGACCCCAAACAGCTAAGCTACCGTGTAAAGGATTTCTTGAACGGGGTATGGTTTGGTCATCCGCTTCATCCCGTGTTGGTGACAGTCCCGATTGGAGCCTGGACCACGACGCTGTTATTAGATATGGCATGGTTAGTCGATCAGAATGACGCGACCGCTCGCAGCGCAGATTTAACATTGTGGCTTGGCCTGACCGCAGCGTTTGGGGCGGCAGCGACGGGCGCGACCCAGTGGGCAGATACTGATGGCGCGGAGCGGCGCACAGGTATGATGCATGCATTACTCAATACCGTCAGTACAGGTGCCAATCTGCTCTCCGGCGTGTTGCGCCTCACGGGACAGCGACGCTCCGCGATAGCTCTGGCGACCACCAGCTATCTGATCACTTCCTACTCCGCGTATTTGGGTGGCGAGCTAGCCTATTCAAATGCTATTGGCGTCAATCATGTTGCCTGGGAAGGCGGCTCTGACGATTATGTTGCGGTGATGGATGAAAAAGACTTGCAGGCGGGGACGTTGACTCGCGTTGATGCCGCAGGTATGCCCGCGGTGTTGATAAAAGATAAAAATGCCATTTATGCCATTGCCGCTACCTGCTCTCACCTCGGTGCCCCGCTCGACGAAGGGCGCTACGAACAGGGTGTGGTGTATTGTCCCTGGCACAACTCGGGTTTTCGTGTGAGCGATGGCGGTGTTGCGAATAGCCCTGCGGTCTGTGGGCAACCGACCTTCGCTGTGCGTGTACGTGACGGCAAGATCGAACTACGCCGTCTTGAGCACGCATAAGTTTTATAGTTCTTAATTTTTGGCAAGCGGAAGGCGGGGTCACGTATAATGCGTGACCCCGCCT
>JBBPYR010000085.1:0-2813 GCA_038199755.1 Ktedonobacterales bacterium
AAGCGCGTTTTCAGCTCGAACAAGCCATCCACTACCGTGTACACCGAGTTGAAGTGTTGTTCAGCGCCAGGATGGTTGAGCAGAAAGCCAGTACAGCCGTGCGCCTCCATGAAGGCATGCAGGCTGCTCAAAAACTGTTTGAGTTCTAGACCCGACCCTGCCAGTACTTCCGCCGTGACCAACCCATCCAGGACCAGTAGCGTAGGCCGTTGCTCGTTAATCGCCTTTCGGAAAAATTCCAGGAGGCCCGATAGACCTTCGCGCAACAACACTCCATAGCCACTAAAGTAGAACAACGTCCGGCCTACCGGCTCAGGCGTGAAGAAGCTCATCGACTGCATGTGGGAAAACATTTGGGTGTGGGTTTCGGAGAGGAGAGGAACGTACAGTGCTCGCCCTCCCGCGGCAACGTGGTTGAAAGAGAGTTGATTGCCCAAAACGGTTTTTCCCGCACCAGGAACACCGATGATGATATAGATGCCTCTCCGCAAGACTCCACCGTGAAGGATAGTATCTAATCCATTAACCCCGGTCAGCATACGTGGTGTGGGTTTGAAATGTGTCATGTGCAGTGATATATGCCATTCTCTGAATTAGACTTGGGAATTCTACGAACTATAAATGAGAGGGAGTTAAATTGTGAAGTTGAATGAGTTTTTAATCGTCGGGATCGTCTAGCCGATATTTTACCTTTTCGCATAGGCGCTTATTAATCACTGAAGATTGCTGCCTTGAGGCAGGTCGTGTATTATCAGAAACGCAATTTCGCCGCCTATCTGTCTCATCGAAAAACCAAGCTCGCCCGACTCGCCGCTCTACTCAACCTTGCGCTGTAATACTAATGGGCAGTAGAAGGGAATCACATCTACTGCCCACATTGCTTATGCTGCCATTGCACTTGCCATACGCCGACACGACTCCGCACAGCGCCGACAAACATCGGCACAGGCTTTCATTTGGGCGTCATTTCCGTCAATACGCTCACAGTCCTGAGCACAGCGTTCACAGACTTCAGCACAGACTGCACAAATACGGCTATGCAGGGGAGAATTGTGAAGCATGAAATGTATACTGGTATGGCAAATTTCCGCACAATCCAGCAAAAGATGAATGTGGTTGGCTTCGGCGTGTTTACCGCCCATCTGTAGGCAGTGGCTCGTCGTTTGTGTGCAACTCCTGTGACAATCTTCGCAGTCTTGAATACACTGCTGCATGTCTTTGCTCATATGAGCCATTCCACTCTCGTGCATTTTCCGTTCTCCTTATTGAATTACTCAAAAATCGCTTCAATATGCCATTGGGCAATACTGAACTCAACTGGATGAGCAACCTATATACCGAGGCGAGCAGGAGTGTAAGTTGGGGGAAACTGCGGAGGTGATCCTTTATGAGCCATGTATACGCGATATATGCGTTACTCAATGCTAGTTATACCATACGTCTGATGTGGAATCTAAATGGTAAAGCGCTGAAAGGACTGAACATCAACGGCAAAATGACGACGCAATAGGTGTTTGAGGACGAGACAAGTGACCTTAAGGGCAACTCTAGTGACAAGACCGGTCACGGTTTTAGCCAGCAAACGTTCGATATTGCGCCCGGTATTCTGAATGGCGTGAAAGGTTCCTTCAATATGCTCACGAACGCTGCCCAGAAGGCGGTCAAATTCGGGCGGATTCTGGAGGGCTTGGTTGGCTCGTTTCATCGTCCAGACCCGATTACCTGTCTGCTGGCGGATGTCGGCTTGCCAGTCGTCACCGATAAAGCCTTTGTCGCCAAAGATGTCGCAATCGCGCACCTGTTGCAAGACGACTTCGGCAGCAGCACGCTCATCGGTGTTGGCTGGCACCAAGTCATAGACAATCGGCATCCCCTCCAACGTAGTCAGCATGACCAATTTGTAGCCAAAGTAGTTCAGATTGCGGGCCGCACAATGTCCATAATCGGCACTTCCGGCAAACTCACTATGCGCTTTGCTGCGTTTATAGCCCATCACCGGAATCGGTTTGGTATCGACCAGCAGTTGCTTCGGGTCGTCCACCCCAAGCTCACTCAGCCATTCCCGGCGCAGTATCTCAACCATATGGCGCAACCCACGCGCACGCCGATTGTACTGACTTTGGTCAACCAACTTCGGAAACTCACGCAGGTAGTTTGCTCGAATATAGCCCACATATTGCGTCTCGCCTGGGTACGGAATGAAATCGTGCGCCAACATCAAGGTCAATACCTCACTATCGCTGAACTGTGGCTTGGCTCCTGGTTTGCCTTTCAGCAGCGCTTGCCCTTTGCTTTTATACCAGTCGTCAACTACCACCAAAATGATGGTCAGAATGCTCACTATATCTATACTTGTACTCATCGGAGTGTTGTCCTTTGATGAAAGTAGCGGTACTTCTCATCTTCGGCAACCCTCCTTTTTTGTCAATCTCGATTCCACATCAGACGTACCATCATCTAATATTACAGCGCAAGGTTGAGTAGAGCGGCGAGTCGGGCGAGCTTGGTTTTTCGATGAGACAGATAGGCGGCGAAATTGCGTTTCTGATAATACACGACCTGCCTCAAGGCAGCCAAAGCATCCAGAACAGGCTTAGGCAGGACGCTGACGAGCAACAAGCGCATCTGGTAGATGGTCAGGGCAGGAGCCTGTTCATGAAACAGAAGGCGCAAATGGACGAGGAAAAAGTGGGCCAGAGCGAAGAGGGCGATGTGATGATGACAACCTAACAAAATCCGGGTTTGATAGTGGTCGATGCCGACATCGCTTTTGGCAGTTTGAGGTGGGTCGGATGCTGACCAGGCACTTTCAT
>JBBPYR010000086.1:0-35945 GCA_038199755.1 Ktedonobacterales bacterium
ACGGGTACGAGGGCGTCACATCCTTATTCAGCATGCCAACGCGCTGTCGCGCTAGTGCTATCGCACTCAGGCATGCTGTAAGGAGTCATAAATGCCTGCCCCTACGGATGGGCTTGCAGCGCGCTTCGCTGCTGCTTTTGGTTGTGTTTTTAGGAAGGTGTAGGCGATCTGCATGCAGCGCACAATATGGATGTTGTTATTCCCTTTGTTGAGCGTACTTTTGATCGGCTGTGCTGCCCATACGGGTGCGACGCCTTCCACGGTTGCGAAGGGGCAGACACCGACTGGAGGAACTGCTATGATACTGGTCTTCTCGAAAACGACTGGCTATCGCCATGCCTCTATTAAGGATGGCATCGCTGCTTTGCGTGCGTTAGCAGCTGAGCATAAGGTGGAGGCGGTCTTTACTGAGGATGCCGCTGATTTTACGGCTGAAAATCTGGCAAAGTATCGAGCTGTCGTGTTTTTGTCTACCAGCGGCACCCTCTTCAACGATGGGCAGCGGGCGGCTTTTGAGCAATATATTCGTGCGGGTGGCGGTTATGTCGGCATTCATTCGGCAAGCGATACGGAATATCATTGGCCGTGGTACGGCTCGCTGGTGGGTGCGTATTTTCACGAGCATCCCGCCATTCAGCAGGCGACGGTCGATGTTGAGGATGCAGCGTATGCCAAGGTGTGGCAGTTGCCGCAGCACTGGGTACGCAGCGATGAATGGTATAACTTCCGCAGCAATCCGCGTACCGCTGCTCCCCATGTGCATGTGTTGATCTCGCTCGACGAGTCCACCTATCATGGCGGCACGATGGGAACGGACCACCCGCTTGCTTGGCAACACGAGTTCGATGGCGGGCGTGCCTGGTATACCGGCATGGGGCACACCTCGGAAAGCTATGCCGACCCGCTCTTCCTACGCCACCTCTGGAGCGGCATCGCCTATGCAGGCAAGTTCACAAATAAGTGAGATTTTTGCTTGTTAGTTTGGTTCTTCATCAAAAAGCGATGGCTGTTGTTGCGCTTGGAGGTGGCGTTTCTGTTTTGTTTTTGTCTTATCAAGATAGTTGGTAGAACTTACTACTGATTCTCCCGTACGTTGCTCAATAGATTTTCTAGCTTCACCGTTTTCCTTCAAATGGGATAAGCTCTTTATTTTGTTCAGTCACGTGCTTTCCCTCCATTGTTTCCAACTGTCTCCAATTTGGGGACAGTTGCTATCGATTATCAACCTGCACCTTTATTATATGATATAAGGTATGCTCTTTCTATATCCTTCAGCGTCGTTCATAAGAAGTTACACCGCTAGCGGCTGAACCAGCCCAAATAGCGCACCAGTTTTGGTTGTACGCCGCTGATCATGGCGAGGTCTTCTTTGTTGAGCGGCTTGATGAGGAGCAGCAGACCGATACAAATCACCAGGAAGAGTGTGCCAGAAATGCCCAACAGGATGCGACCTGTGGGGTGCCATAAGATGTTCGGTAGGGCGGCGATGGTCAGGGCGAGCAAAAAACGCAGGGTGAAGCCGATTGGATATTTGCGTGGCAGGTTGCGCCAGAGAAAGGCGAGTAGCAGGCCACCAGTGACGATCTGCGCGAGGCCATCGGCGATCAGTGCTCCGGCGGGGCCGAAACGAGGGATGAGCAGGATGCCCAGGATGACGACCGTAACAAGACCCATCCATTGGCTGAGCACCACGAGTTGTGGCTTGCCGAGTACATAGATGGTGGCTTGATGAATGGTGGTGCCGAGGACGCGGACGAAAATATTGAAAAAGAGGAAGATTGCTAACAATTGCCCGACCGGATCAAAGGCCGTCCCGTACAGGGTGGTGGCAATGTTTTGCGCGTTAAAGAGACAGAACACTAGCAGCGGAGCCGCTAGCAGCGTCTCAATCTTTATCAGGGCCTCCCATGAGCGGGCGAGTCGCTCGTAATTCTGGCCGATGAAGGAGGCAGCCAGCGCGGAGCCACCGACGCCTGCGAAGCCCGCCACCAGCAGCAGGTTTGCCGAGTGTGCCAGCTGGAAAGACAGGTTGAAATAGCCGATCTGCACGAGCGAGACCGCGAAATAGCCAAGCAAGATGATTGAGACCTGTTTGAGCAATGCACCCGTGACAAGGTTGGTCAGCCACGCCGAAAAGCCAAGCTTGATTAGTGGTAGCAGCGGTTGATGGTATGTGGCACCGCGTGCGAACAAGAATGGTGCCTGCCAGATGGCGAATGCCACCGAAGTGACCAGCGAACTAACCGCGAGTAGCCACAGCAGTCCATTGATACCTAAACCGAGTTTAAGCAATACAAAGCCCAAGCCCAGCAAGGCGCACTGGGCCAACCCACTGATGACGAATACCTGACGCATGCGCATGAGGGAGGCACACACCGCCGAAAATAAACTGCTGATACCATTCCCCAGCACATAGAAGGCGATGGGGATAATATGCGAGAGCAACACCGGGTCGCGTAACATGATAGCGGCATTGCCAGACCCCTTGATAGGGACAAGCGCAATAATGTTCGCCAACACAGGTAGACCGAAAAGCATGATCATAAGCGTTAAGGCGAGGGTGACAAGGCGCAACACAAAGAGGCGACGCACGAGCAGCGCGGCAGAGGCGGCTCCATGTTCAGCTAGAACTCGTGGTACATAGGTTGTTGTCGCATCTTCGATACCGAAGGCAACGATATAGGCGATAGTGTTGAACGCGGCCAGTGCAATCGCAAAGACGCCGTACTGTGCGGCGGAAATCTCATGCGTGATGATGACGGTCAGGAAAAACCACGAAAGGAAAAACCATAGACCGTATACCTGGTTGAGCAGATAGCTACCAGGAGTGCGCTTGAGCAGGTTTTGCGCTTCGCTCTCGCCAAGTGGCAACCCATCATCTATTTCTGTGATTACAGGAGGCGTCTTCTTTAATTCTTGAGCTTGATCCATATCGCTAGTATACACCATATCTAATTCCCTGTCTCCTATTCCTCCCGATTGTTCGTGAGCAATATGCTGCTGTGGGCGTATTGGCATCTTTTGCATAATCTTTATACATTCTAGAGTATTTTAACGTAATTTAAAGAGATATCGGGCTAAGTAACCAATACTTCCTAGTGCCGCAAACAATTCAAGCACACTGACATTCGCCGTAACATGGTCGCTGGAGACCAGATAGAATGCTCCGACTTTCAATGCAGCTGCAACCACAAATGCCCCTAGCCCAAACCACGCGGGAAGAGTGGCGAACAAAAGGGCGCGTTGCCATGAGCGGCAGAGGAAACCAATGATCGTTGGCAAGACATAAAGTAGCAGCGTAATGGCGGGGGCGAGCAGTGGTGGAAATGGGCCATCCAGAGCCGCACTACTTGTTTGGGGCAACAGACGTGTCCAAAATTGCGCGGGTACGAGAGCCAGTGAGACAAGCACCGTCTCAAACAAGACCAATGCAATGATAAGCATGTCTATTTTTTTCTCTACACTGATTACGGTTTTTTGCGGCGTAGACGTTTCTGTTTTTTTGATAGAGCCCGGTTGCATCATGATGATACCTTCTTTGGTAATGGTAGAGGTGCAAGGATGTCGAGAGCGGACATGCCTATTTGGGTAGCGGAAGCAAACCCATGTCGTATTTCATGGTGAGAATACGCCGTACCGAAGCGTCAATTTGTGGTTGGCTAATATCCCCGTTCGTGATGGCGTGCTTGATGCCATCAATCATAGATGCGACATCGCTTGCGGTAGAGGCACCCATCAGTAAATCCGCACCCGCCTCAACCGCCATCGCTGCCGCCTGGGACTCGCTGGCATAGGCCAGAATGCCTTCCATGGTCAGACTATCGGTCATAATCACGCCCTGAAAGCCGAGTTGTTGGCGTAACACACCCGTCACCAGCTTGCGAGATAGTGATGAGGGCATCGTGGCATCAACTGAGGTAACGAGTTCATGCGTCACCATAATCGCGTGAATGTTGCCTTGCTGAATAAGTGTGCGATAGGGTGCCCAATCGATGCTATTCAGGTTGTCGAGCGAACGGGTCAGGCGAGGTACGCCGATATGGGGATCGACAGCGACATCTCCCAGGCCAGGGAAGTGTTTGAGCGTGCCCAACACCTTGCCGCTTTTCTGTAACCCTTGCAGGTAAGCCGAGGCCATCTTCGTAACCAGGGCTGGATTGTTGCCATAGGTGCGCGTGTATAATTGCGGGTTATAGACATTGGTGACATCAACCACAGGGGCCAGGTTCAAGTTGATACCATAGGATGTCAGGTCTTTGGCATCCTGCATACCCGCCGCCACAGCCACGCTCGGGTCACCGCTGGCCCCAATCAGTGCCTCAGAGGGCCGTGGGCCATCCAGGGTCGCGAGGCGGTCAACGTAGCCGCCTTCTTGATCAATCGCCACCGCCATTGGGATGTTGCTGTTGCTTTGCATCTGCTGAATCAGGTCTTTCAGTTGTGCTTTGTCGTGAATATTTTGATTAGCAGAAAAGATTAGTACCGCGCCAATATCATACTGACTAATCATTGTGCTCAGTTCGAGCGAGTACGAGGGGCCAACAAATTGTACAATCATCATCTGGCCCAACTTCTGATCGAGGTTCATGCCCTGGATGATGAGGTTGATGTATTGGGCGGGTGTCAGTTGCGCTTTGGCAACTGTTCCTGGTGTGGGGTGTAGATGCCCGTTGATGTTTTTCAAGAGGTTCGGGCCATTACTTGTGCCGGGGCCAGCCAGTACGTAAGCCCAACCATGTGCGCCGATAAAACTATTTTGCCCAATGTTCAATGTTTGCAAGACCATAACGCAGAGTAGCAAGATCAGCAGGAGTGCTCCCCCGCGCTTCACAAGCGGTTGTGCAGTCTTGTGCTGTGGCTGTGTTGCTGGCACGAGTGGTGCGGGTTGCACGAGAGGCGTGGGTGGCGTGGGGTGTTCAGGCTTGCTAAGAGATGGTAGTTCTACCTGTAGAGGTTGCTGCTCTAATTGGAAAGGCACGAGTGGTGCGGGTTGTGCTGTTTGAGACAGTGCGTTCTGAAGTTTTTCGGTGTCCAGACTATCTCTCTCTGCGCCGCTTGTCATCGTGCCCGTGCTATCATGCCTGCTTGCTGTAGTGCTTTCGTGTGGAACATGCTTACTTGGTAGTTGCTGCGTATCTTGTCTGTTGATAATGCTGTTTTCGGCAAGTGGCGCAGCGTCGGCATGCAATTTTTTTACGTTCTTTGGTGTTATAACTACTCTGAGAGCAGGAAGGGTGTCGTCGGGATCAGCGGGTAATTCAGGCGCGTGCTCTTCAGGTGGGGCCACTGATAGTATGCTGTCTCGTTTAATGGTGCGTGCTGTTTTAAGAGTATCTATATGCTCGATAGAGGTTTCTACGAGGCTACTCAATTTAGCGGTGTCAATATCTTCAATCGCAAGGCCTTCAGAATGTTTTGTAATATATGCCTGCTCGTGATTATCAGATGATCGATGGGGATAAGGTTTATTCTTTTTATACTTCGACTTCTTATATTTAGAAGACCTGGGGCTGGTCTGGGTCATAACTACCCCTTTCAAAAGAAACAAAGGGACATTTTTGATAGATATAAAAATAAAAAAGTACGCTACTAAAAAAAGTACGCCAATAATACGAACGTGTCATATGCAAGAGTTGTAACGTGAGGTAGTGCCGCGCGTGCATCTGTCCTATGTTCCTATCATAGTATAGTATAGCTGTCACAAAAATCCTGTGATGTATTTCACAAAATGCATGCAGATATCCCTTTTACTGCTTTGCCTATCTTGTCCAGAACGAGCGTGTGCGTTATACTGTTGCTACCATGGACTTTGGAAAGGTTGTTCGCCTCATGAGACAAGAGCAGCAATTTACAACAATGAAAAATATACAAAGAAAGAATACCACACAGAGGATTTCTTCAATGCGCCTGCTCTCTAGTATTCTCATAGGTGTAGGCATTACCTTGTTCCTGCTCCTCGTAGAAGCGGGCTATGTCCTACTTTTCAATCCAGCTGATATGCTTGGTCGCACCACACAACGGTTATTAGCACTTTTGACGCTTCCTATACACGTTCCGCTTGTACTGCTCATACTCGTCCTCGAACTCATTGTAGTAGTGGGACTGATATTACTGGTAAATAGACCCTTTGCTATCTATCGTTATTTACGAGTGGTACGCGACACGCAGGAAGAATATCACAAGCTGTATACACCACTTACTGCTCTCACGAATATACGCAAGTCTTTGGATACAACTGCCGTCCAGAACGCTCAGAATGGGCAGACATCTCCAACCGTCGCGATTGAAGAAGAGCGGGTCTCTATGCTTGATCTGGTGCAGAAGAGCAACGCGCATCAAATGATTCTGGGTGTGCCAGGGGCGGGCAAGACCACCGCTCTACGCGTATACCAGTATGTTGCCTCACGTCATATCTGGCATATCTTGCTCAAACGGGACCGTATTCCGCTGTATATACCCATGAAAAACTATAGCTTGTTTCTGAAAGAGCGACAACGTGTTGGCACTGGCAATACAATGCCGCTGGCAGAGGTCGCAACCTTCACCCTGTTAGATTTTTTGCAAGAGAGCGATCTTCCCGCCATCACCTATCTGCGTCCCTATCTGCGTGCGCTCACCGATCAGGGGCGACTGTTATTACTGTGCGATGGCCTGAACGAGGTTGATGGTAGTTACCTGGAGCATATTGATCGCGAGTTGGTGTATTTCATGCTGAATACACGTAACCGTGTGGTCATGACGTGCCGCGAGGTTGATTATCGTGAGCAAGAAGACTTTGTCAAACTGGTAGATGAGGGGCATGCCGCACGTGCCGTCGTCTATCCGTTGCAACCCGACCAGATCAATCAGTTTGTCGAACGCTATGTAGAGCGACAGGATAAGTCATGGTTGCACACCGCGGGACAGATCATTCAAGTTATCGACCGCAGCCGCTTGCGCTATCATTGCACCAATCCAATGATGCTGTTTACCCTGATGGGCATCATCGACAAAATTGGCGTCGAGCGTGGCAAGCAGATCGATACACGTGGACGTTTGCTGCGCGAGTATGTCAAACAACTGATCTCCAAGGAGCAGCACCAGCCGAAATGGAGCAAGGCCGCCCCCAATGAACGTGATGTGATCCGTTTCTTGGGCGAGGTAGCATGTGCGGCCCGTTGGGCCAATGATCGTAATGCCATTCAATTGCACATATCTGCTGCTACCACCAGCACTGGAGGGGGAGCGGTCAATTTTGAGGAACTGGCGGATGAACTAGGCTTTTGGCTTGACGAGCACCCGGCACTGGGCCCCTTTGTGAGCGATGACGAGAACACGCCTGCTAATGAGCCATACACGAACATGCCGCAGTTGCTACAATTTGCCCTCAATGCTGCATTGATCGACGTCAGTCCAAGCGGCGTGCTCAGTTTCCGTCATGAACTGATCGCGGAATACTTCGTGGCTGAGTACTTCTATGCATCCGATGTGCAGCAACGTAGTTCAGCGTCACAGGTACGTGAGGAGTTGCTGGATAATGTGGGGCGGTGGAGTGAGCCAGTCGCGATCTGGGCGGGCTTGCTCGATAATCCGCTCGATCTAGCAGAGCAATTCGGTGTGCTCGGTAGCAATAATCCTGCCTATATCTTGCAAGCTCTGGCCTTGAGCCTTGTTTGTGTGGGTGTGCTCTGGACACCGCCACAGGCAGAGATAAAGCGCACAGTCATGTTGCCAACCTCGGTCGCTAATGCACTCTCAATCGCCGTCCGTAACAAAGCCGCCCGTGAGGAACTGGCCCACATCTTTACACGTTGTGCCGAGGAAGGCGGGCAGGAAGTCTATCGTTCGCTGTTGCCGTTGGTGATGGTCGAAGGTGTTGATGAATTGCTCACCCTGCTCGACAAAAGCGTTGTGCCCGACTTGCTGTTTACACAACTGGAAGACGCAGTAGATGATGTGGCGTATGAGGCGCAGGTGCGGCGGATTACGCAGGTGTTGGGACGCTTTGGTGCTGTCGTGGTGGAGCACGCTGTGCAGTTGAGCCAACCCGCACCAGAGCGTAGTGTGCGTTTGCGGGCAGCCGCGATTAATGTACTCGGTGGCACGCACGAACGACGCGCCGTTGAACCCCTGATTGCCCGCCTGAGCGATGCCGAATCCGCCATCATCAGCCGTGCCGCTACCTCTCTTTCACGTCTGGGGCCACCCCTCGTGCTGGCAGAGGTGATTCGTGAGCTAGAAAGTCATGCACCGAGCCCATTGAGGGAGCGTATTCATCGTGCTACCCTCATCATCCTGACGCGTTTTTTGGAGGAGCAAGACCCGCGCCGCCAACTTTCGATGATGCAATATCAGCTTGTTGTAGACAAAGTTGTGCCTGTACTGACCTCGAACTACGAAAGTGAGCCGGAAGTACAACAGCTAGCCCATCTTATGCTTGTCAAGCAGGGGCAGATCCTGCGCGAAAATTGCGCGGAACAGGTCATCGCGGCCCTCACACAGTATCTTTCATCACAGGATGTTGTCGCTGTCAATAACGTGATTCGCGTCTTGCAAGAGATTGGTAGCGTTGCCACACCCTATCTGCTCAACCAGTTGCAGGATGCAGCAGAGCCAGTGCGTCTCCACATTTTAGAGATTGTGCAGGTAACGCGTGACGTCCGTGTCTTGCCCTCCTTGTTGCAAATGGTGGATGAGACGACACCGCTTGTGCAGCAGCAGGTGACAAAAACGCTCAAGGTGTACGCACCTGAAAGCGTACCTGGGCTGGTAGAGTTGGTATTGCATGGTCCAAACGACATGGTGGCGGCAAAGGCCGCGCATATTCTGGGCGAGATGGGTAAGCAGGTGGTGGTGCCAATTACTGATACCATTGAGCAGATCGTTCCGGGGCGCACGCGCTTGCTCGTTCAGGTTTTGGAGCAGATTCATGAGCCACAAACCATCTCTGCCCTGGTATCACTCCTATATGTCTCACAGCAGGAGCCGCTCTTGACCATTGCCGTGGTGCGTGCGCTCAGCAAATTTACTGATAGGCAAGTGGTACCTGCCTTGCTGATGGTGCTGAATGATACCTATCCACAGGTGTATGAAGAGGCTATTGACGCCCTGAGTGCGCTTGGCATTGTGGCTCTCGATGACCTCATCGCAGCCCTCGATAGCGCGGAAGAGACTCCCCTTGTACAACGGGTGCGGCGCGCCATATTAGGAATGTCACCCTTCCCCGGCGATCAACTGGTGAACGCCCTCGCTCATTGTACAGATCAACAGGCGCAGCAACTCTTGTTCATCTTGCAGATGCAAGGGGCGGAGGCTGCCCAAGTGCTGACGAGAAATCTTTTACACGCTGATGAGCGCGTGCGTGCCTATGTCTATGGCGCAATCGAGGCCATGCCAGGGGCGATTGTTGTGCCCGCCCTGCTAGAGGTGCTGCAACAGCCCGGTCCTCTCCGCAAAGTTGCCAGTTCGCTGCTGCTCAATTATCCAGAATCGGCTATTTCGCCGTTGGTGGACCTGCTGGGTGAGCATGAGCGCGGTGATGCGGCAGCATCCATTCTGCCCCTGTTTGGCCCGGTGATTCTGCGTCCGCTCATCTCAGGGCTGGAGGATCATCGCACACTTGGACGTGAGCGAGCCCAAAACATTATCGTTTCGCTGGTGCGTCAGACCGATGACAAGCAGGCGATTCTATCAGGTATACTGCATCTTTTGCATCCAACGCCACCGCCGCGTGCCCATGAGGTCTTGCTGGGGGTGCTCACCGGCGAACTAGCAGCGGTGAGTATTCCAGTGCTGCTTGAGGGATTAGAGGACGCACATCTGCTGGGTGAGGCGGCTGATGCCTTGGTACGGGTGTATCATCGTACCCAACTCAGCAAGAAGGTGCTGGATAGCCTGTTGGAGTCGCTCTATGTCGAGGATCGCCGTGGTGGTGCGGAAACTGCGTTTATTCAGATCGGTGCTCCCGCCGTTCCCGTTGTTGGTGCTTTGCTCACAGACGAACATCCGTTGGTTGTGCGTGGGGTAAAGCGCATCCTGCGTGACATTGGCGTACCCGCGCTGCCGTTTATCTGGAACGCTTATAGCAACGCTGATAATCCCGCCTTGCGTGAGGCGGCAATGGATGTCTTTCATAGCATGCCAACTGAGGTTGTCAAAAACGAATTGGTGCGTCTGCTCACTAGTGATGAGCGCAATAATATCGCGATGGCGGTGGCACTGCTCTTAGAGCGCATTCATGACGAGTCGGTGCAGCAATATGCGGATCATAATATGGTACAAGCCTTGCTGGGCTTTGTGCAGCAAAATGACAACGAAGCAACCAATTTACGGATCATCTCATTGCTGCTGTTGCTGGGCGATCACAGAATTATTGACCCTTTACTACAAGAGATAGAGGCAACGCATCGTAAGCAACTGACCTACATGTTGCTCTTGTTGGGCGCGAAGGCGCAGTCAGTGTTGCTGGGTGTGTTGAAAGATGCTAATGCAAAACCGGAGTTGCGGGCAGAGGTTGCCTCGGTGATGGCTATGCTCAGTACCGATGATATCGTCACAGAATATGCACGTAATGTGAGTAACTACGGCATGGCATCAACGCGCACCAGCGTTCTCTTTCCAGAGCAACTTTCGATAGCCCTGCGCTCACTGGGCGGCTTGCTTGCCAGCGGGCAATGGGATGCGGCAAAATTACGTGAGATGCGTAATGCCAATCAGGAAGGTTCACCAGCCCATGAACTCTTTAGCATATTGCTTGGCTGGCGTTACGCCCCAGAACTACAAAAATTAGAGCAAGAACTACAAACTGAACGCGATACCTATAAAAAAGAGTTGCTATCTCTGAGCGCACAAGTTATGATGGATAATAAGCGGATGCAGTCGTTGGAAGAGGAATTGGACGAGTTGAAACGTGAGCATGGTTTTCGTGGCGACGAACTCCAACAAACGGTTCATGAAAAAGATTCCTTACAAAGAAAGATTGAGCAGCTAGCACAGGAGCGCAATTCTTATCGCAGTCAGTTGGAGCGCGCCCAAAACGATAGTCAAAAGCTGCGCGATCAAAATGAACAGCTTTTATGGCAGCTAAATCAAATGAGTTCGTCAAAATAAGCATATTATCTTGTTCTATTATACAAAAGTCTAGTTCTCTCATAGGAAACATCTCTATATGGCAGGGGAGCATTACGAGCAAGTAGAAAAGCTCGGCCAGGGTATGATGAGTGATGTGTGGTTGGTGCGTGATACCTCAACCAATGAACTGGTTGTACTAAAAGTCATGACGACAATTTCGGAAGATGATAAGCGCGATCACAAGTCGCGTGAACGTTTTTTACGTGAAATCGAGATTACACAGAGTCTACAACATCCCCATATCCTGCCCATTATCGATTCGGGTGACATCCATTATCAGGGGCGTTTTGTTCCTTATTACGTCACACCCTATATTAGCGATGGGTCGTTAGCAGAGGTTATTAAGAGAGTACCCCCTTGGAAATCGTGGTCGCTGGTGCAGATTGGTGATGCCATTTTGCAAGCCGCCGAGAGCATCTTCTATTTGCATACACGCGATCCGCTGATTGTGCATCAGGATATCAAGCCGGGGAACTTCTTGTGCCAATTTGTAGAAAGTACGCAACGCATCGTCTATCTCTACCTGTGCGACTTTGGCATTTCGCGCTGGCAAAAGACGAGTACGGCTGCCGCCAGCGAGGTCTTGGGTACCTTCGCATATATGGCACCAGAACAGGCTGAGGGCATTGTAGATCGCGCTTCAGATCAATACGCGCTGGCAATTGTGGCCTGCTATATGCTAACCGGAAAATTGCCGATACAGGCGGCGACAAACAAGGAATACATCGAGGCTCACCTGCACGATAGGCCACTGACACCAAGCGAGCTGTACGCGGACCGCCTGCAATCGGAAGAGGTGGACGAGGTAATCTTGCGGGCACTGGAAAAGAGGCCACAGGATCGCTTCCCCACCATTCTGGAGTTTGCTCAGGCTCTGCATCAGGCTTTGGGTAAAGTTCCGCACATACAGCTACACACGAGTGTCAGCGATGTAGAAACGCATGAACTAAAACACTTCGAGCGACGCGCCAGCGGTGCGTTCGTGCCGGTAGAGCCGCAAAAGCCATTACCATCCGCACCATTGCAAGGAAAAGGGCAGCAAAGCGAGGACATGCCTATCGTTATCGACGCGCTAGATGCATTGAGCCGATCGATCCTAGACGAACCACTGCCAGCAAAGCCACTTAAACCGCCTGCACCTGTCATTCCTCCACGCAGTGCCGCTCTTTCCTTTAGCCCTCTGGCGGTCAGGCATATCATGTCCTCTGAACTGCCAGCGCGTCCCCGTCAACTCTGTTGGAGTCGCGATGGCGCTGCATTGGTGTGTGTGCTCTATGGACAGCCGCCGCTCTGTCTGGCTGGCTCTGGCATGATGCAGGAGATACTCGTGTCAATGGCAGGACAGACCGCGTGTGCAAGTTGGTCGCCTGATGGCAGAGTGGTGGCGGTCAGCACACCAGATACCATCCGTTTCTGGGATGTGGTGAATCGGGTGGTGCTTCCTCTGACCATCGCCACACCAGGTGTGACGGTAGAAGGTATGGATTGGTCGTCTCATGACCAACTGGCAATCTGGCTCGACAATCAAATTTTGATTTACACCCTTCCTTTTGCCACATTGACAGTGCCGCAACCGCCATTGTCGCAACGCGTCACGACTGGCCCGATGCGTTGCGGTAATCCCGGTAGTTTGCGCTGGTCACCTGACGGCACCTTGCTTGCCGCCGGTGGTAGCAATGGGATGGTAGTGTGTTGGAGCATCGGGCGCATTGCTCCCGCATGGCATGTTGCTCCCCTCGGCCAAAAAGTGCATGGCCTTGCCTGGTCGCCTGATGGAGCCTTGCTCGCCGTCGCATTTAGAAACAACCGTGTCGCTGGTTGGGATGCTGGCACAAGGCAGCCGCTGTTCGATTGGGAAAAGTTACCCTCAATGCCGCGCACGCTAACCATCGCGTCTACCCAGCACATCACGATTGCGTCCAGCGAACAACGCCTGCTCTGTGGCATGCCGCAGGATACCTTCCCCCTGAAGACAGTGCCAGGGCAACTGCTCGCCGCGTGGTCGCCAGCTTATCCAGACCTGGCAACGCTTGATGCCAACCGACAAAGCTCCCTTATCATCTGGCGACAAGTATGACCATCACTGTGTGAACAGGTGTGGATGGTGTAGATGAGATACTTTTAGTACGTACGATTCGTGTAGTAACTACTGGCTGAGGAAAAATGGCTGAGAGCATCTAATATGCAAAGGTGCTTACTCGTTCGTGAGCAAGGATGCCCAGAAAGAACATTCCTACTGCAAGGAGTAGTATAAACATGCCAAAAGATACAAGTATGCACGACGTAAAATTGCTGAGTGATAAAATCAAAGGTATTCGTATAGCCATGATGACTACTGAGGAAGCAGATGGGACGTTGCGGAGCCGTCCAATGGCAACGCAGGACGTAGAATTTGATGGTAGTCTGTGGTTTTTCACACAGGCCGAAACTCCAAAGGTTGAGCAGGTGGAGCAGCACAGTAAGGTGAATATCAGCTATGCCAAGCCTGACGATAACCTGTTTGTGTCCGTTTCTGGTACTGCCGAACTGGTGCGGGATCGCAAAAAGATTGATGAGTACTGGAAACCGCTCTATAAAACATGGTTTCCCAACGGCAAGGAAGACCCACAGTTAGCATTGCTCAAGGTGAATGTGGAGAGTGCTGAGTATTGGGATGTGCCTGCTGGCAAGATGGGTGGCATCTTTTCAGCCGTGAAAGGCTTGACTGGTGGTGGGAAAGATGTAGTTGGTGAGGATGTCAAGATGGATTTGCAGTAATTGGCTTAGAAACGATGTAAAGACGAGCACACGCAGGGTACATCATGGCTATGGTGTACCCTGCGTGTGCTCGTTTTTACATCAGTGCTAGACAGGGTGAAGCAAAGAAACGCCAAAATGTAGTATAGTAAGTGGCGATGGACGCTCGAACAGATATTTTTCATAAAATGAGTAGCAAATTGAGAACAACAGGAACAGTAAGTGAACAGGAACGCGTAGTGACCGCCGCTACGCGCATTGGTATTATTGGTGGCGGCCAACTGGGGTTGATGATTGCTGAAGCTGCACGTGAGATGGGCTATGCGCAGGTAACGGTGCTAGACCCAACGCCTGCATGTCCCGCTTCTACGGTTGCAGAGCAGATTGTCGGTAGCTTGAAAGACCCTGCCGCGTTGAGCCGATTGGCACAGCAGGCCGATATTCTTACCTATGAGATTGAGCATATCAATACACAGGCATTACGGGATCTGCAAAAGCAGGGGATAGCGATTTATCCTGCGCCGGACTCGCTGGCGATCATTCAGGATAAGTACGCGCAAAAGGAGTTTTTGCGACAGCACCATATTCCCGTGGCTCCATTTCTGGCGGTCACTTCTGCCAACGAGATCGAGCATGCCGCGCAGGTGCTTGGCTATCCATTGGTGTTGAAGGCGAAAAAAGATGCCTATGACGGGCGTGGTAATGCGCGCATCAATGACCCACAGGATATCGCGGCGGCGATGGTGCGGCTGGGTGATCGCGAATTATACGTAGAGCAATGCTTGGAACTCGCGCAAGAAATTGGCTTGATGGTGGCACGTAATGGACATGGCGAGATCGCAACGCATCCCGTGGTTGAGATGCTGCATGAACGCGATATCTGCCAGACCGTGTTCGCGCCTGCCGCAATTTCCGCGTCTCTGCAAGCGGAGGCGCAGGATATCGCACGGCAAACGATTGGCTATTTGCAGGGCGCGGGTATCTTTGGTGTGGAGATGTTTCTGGATACGGTAGGCAAGCTGTGGCTGAACGAAATTGCTCCGCGCCCCCACAATCTGGGCCATTACTCGATTGAGGCGTGCGCAACATCGCAGTTCGCACAACATTTGCGTGCCGTGACCAACTTGCCGCTCGGCCCGACGCACATGCTGTATCCAGCGGCGGTCATGATAAATATCCTGGGCACGCGTAACGGACCCGCCGAGCCGCACTGGAACGATGATTTTGACCATGAGCGCGTGTTTATTCATATCTATGGCAAACGCGAGACCAGGGTTGATCGCAAAATGGGCCATATCACCGTTGTGGGTGAGCAAGCAGACGAGGTGTATCAGCAGGCACAACGCGTGCGGGCGCAACTTTCGATTTAAAGAGGGATAGTGAGATGTCAGCGGAGCATGAGATTGTACAGGCTATCAATGCGGACGAGTATGGCGTACTCGTTTCGCCGGAGGGTGTGGGAGAAGCTGCGCGTGGCGAGCCGAGGGTGCTGGTCACGATGGGCAGCGATTCAGACCTGCCATTGATGATGAAGGCCGTGAATACACTGCGCTACGAGTTTGGAGTTTCCTGCCTGGTGCAGATCAACTCCGTGCATCGCGACCTGCGTTCAGTTGTCAGGCATATAGAAAACCTGCCCGCGTCGATACAGGTCATCATCGCTTGCGCAGGTGGCGCGGCCCATCTCCCCGGCAATATCGCAGACCTGCGTGCCGACTTGCCCGTGATTGGGGTGCCTCGTGATCTGGGGCCACTCAAAGGGGTTGATGCGCTGCTCTCGATGGTGCAGATGCCCGAAGGCGCGCCAGTCGCGGTAATGGCGATTGGCGATGCGGGGGCGGTGAACGCCGCCATTCATGCCGCGAAGGAATTGGCGATTGCCGATAGTGCCATCAAAGCACGGCTGGTCAGCTATGCCGAGAAACGCAAGGCGCGTGTCGCCAGCCAGAATCAAACCCTGGAAAAGAAGGTGCAGAGCTTTCAGCAATAACGCGCGTCTCTACAACAGAAGCCTTCTTCTTTTCGTAATAAAGATGTGTTGTAGTGGACAATACACGCAGGAAAAAAGAGGATAACAATGGCAACGGAACAAAACACGGCACCACCCCGTAAATCAGGCCAAGCTCCAGCTCGTTGGTTGACGCGCATACACACCTCGCTGTATCTCTGGACGGGTGGCGCTATTGGTGGGCGTATGGGTACAAGCCCTGTCTTGCTGCTCACCACAATAGGCCGCAAGAGCGGTATGTTACGCACAACCCCACTCATCTATCTGGCAGATGGAGCGCGTTTCGCCCTGGTAGCTTCAAACGGCGGTGCCGAGCAGCATCCTCTTTGGTGGCGTAATCTGCTGGCCGACCCACGTGCGGGCGTGCAGGTAGGGCGTCAAAACATCAATATGATGGCACGGCAGGCCACGCCAGAAGAACACGCGGAACTGTGGCCGCGCCTGGTTGCTGTGTATGGCCCATATGCCGATTACCAGAAGCGCACCACACGTGAAATTCCTGTCGTTATCTTAGAACGTGCGGAAATTATGCTGCGCGATACTGGCATAACCACGGCCTAGCGTTTGCTACTGGATGTTTTTCATGCTCAAGCGCACCCGACCACGCCTCGTGTCGATATCGATGACGCGCACCTGCACCACTTGACCCACCGCGACAACCGTGAGTGGGTCGCGTACAAAGCGGTCAGCTAGCTCTGAGATATGCACAAGGCCATCTTGCTTGACTCCTATGTCTACGAAGGCACCGAAGTCTACCACGTTGCGTACCGTCCCCTGTAGCAGCATCCCTGGCTGCAAGTCTTCCATCTTGAGCACATCATGGCGCAAGAGGGGGGCCGGGAGCGCGTCACGTGGGTCCAGTCCTGGCTTCTCCAGGTTTTCTAGAATGTCGTGTAAGGTGGGCAGGCCAATGCCCACCTTTGAGGCGAGATCAGCCCATGCCACCTCCTCACTCTTACTCGTATTTTCGCTACTTCCCCCACTCCCGCCGCTGCGGTTGCGATTGCCGCGACCCAGGCTGTTTTGCAGTTGAATCAGTTGACGATATTGGGCTATGCGTTCGGCTGGTCGCGCTTGCTGGTCGTCGCTTGCAGGAAGCAGCGTTAGCAGCGTGCGGGTAGCTTGATAGCTTTCTGGATGAATGAAGGTATTGTCCAAGGGCTCTACGCCGTTGGCTATCTTGAGGAAGCCAGCCGCCTGCACAAAGGTAGCTGGGCCGAGGCCGGAAACCTTTTGCAATTGCTCACGTGATTTGAAGGGGCCGTGTTCTTCGCGGTATTTGACAATGGCGTTTGCGACCCGCGTATTGACACCTGACACATGCTTGAGCAAGGCCGCCGATGCCGAATTGACCTCGACGCCCGCGAAGTTAACGCAGGAGACGACGACGCGATCAAGCATGTCGGCGAGCTCTTTCTGGTCAACGTCGTGCTGATAGAGGCCCACGCCGACGGCTTTGGGGTCTATTTTTACCAGTTCAGCGAGTGGGTCTTGCAGGCGACGTGCGATGGAAATGGTGCCGCGCTGTGTTGCGTCGAGGGTAGGAAATTCCTGTCGCGCCACCTCGGAAGCGGAATAGACCGAGGCTCCCGCTTCATTCACGAGAACGTAGCCGATCTGGTTGGTTGTGCCTGTTTCGCCTTCGATGGCACGAATAAGTCCCGCCACTAATTGTTCGGTTTCGCGTGAGGCCGTGCCGTTGCCGATCGCGATCACGCTGATATGGTGCTTTGTCAGCAGTGCTCGCAGGAGTTGTTGTGCCTTGTCTGGCTGATGCAAGTACATCGTGTCGGACTCTAGATACTTGCCGTTCTCGTCAACAATGGTCAACTTGCAGCCAGTACGTAGGCCGGGATCGATGCCGAGTACTTTTTTGCCGCGCAACGGGGGTTGCAGCAGCAGGTTACGCAGATTGGCGGCGAAGATGTTGATCGCGTGCTCCTCGGCTCGGCGCGTCAGTTCGACTCGCGCCTCGCGCTCCATAGTGGGTGCGAGCAAACGCTTATAGCCATCCTCCATCGCCTCCGCGAGGAGCGTGGCAAAGGGCGAGGTGGCTTTGGGTGGATAGTATTGCGTGATGCCGCGTTGTGCTTGCTCATAGGGCAGATCTACCGAGAGGCGCACCACCTCTTCGCGCTCAGCGCGGTTAAGCGCGAGAATGCGATGGGGAACGAGTTTTGTAATTGGCTCGTGGAAGTCGTAATATAACTGGTAGACTCCGGTGGGGTCTTTCTCTTTGATTTTGTCGGCATCGGCGGCGCGTGTACTCAAGGTGGCTTGTCTAAAGAAGGTGGCACGAACGCTACCACGCACGTTCGCGTCTTCAGCGATAATCTCGGCTACAATGTCACTAGCACCCGCGTAGGCTTCAAGGCTGGTATCGACCCCTTTCTCGGCGTTCAAGAAGGGGCGCGCATGTTCTTCAAGAATGGTGTCGGCATCTCCTCGTAGCTCAAGCTGTTGCAAAATGATATCCGCTAATGGGGCGAGACCCTTTTCGCGGGCAACGCTGGCGCGGGTCTTACGTTTGGGACGGTAGGGTAAGTAGAGGTCTTCGACCTCTTGCAGGGTGGTGGCCGCTTCGATACTGGCTGCCAGTTCGGCCGTCAGTTTCCCCTGGCCGTCAATCAGGCGGTGAACGTCGCCTTTGCGTTCATATAAGGCGCGTAGGGAGGCGGCCCTGTCGGCAATGGATTGAATTTGGACCTCGTCCAGGCTATCGGTGACTTCCTTGCGATAGCGAGCAATAAAAGGAATGGTATTGCCCTCATCTAATAACGCGATGGTACGTGTGATCTGGGCGGCGTTGAGGCTGAGTTCTGTGCTAAGCACCTTTGCAAGTGTCGTCAGTGACAGTTTGGTATCAGCTGTAGTGTGAGCGGGTGATGGCTGTTGTGTGTTTTCCTGAGTAGCCACGAGTGTTGCCTACCTTCCATTGATGCAATTAAGTGCATAATGCATCATGATGCATCATGCAAGAAAGATAGTACCATAGAAGTCAAGCATGTAGCATGAAGACCTCTACAAAAATATTGTATAGTGTACATACATATATCCAACACACGCTATTGGGGAGGTACGCCGCGCATAGTGAAAGTGGTGTTCTGTTCTGTGCGAGGATAGCAACTTCTATCGTATATCCTCTCGTGCAAGCGAAAAACGCCGATGTATAAGCACAAGTAAGACGTATAACCGCGAGTAAGTTGTTAGAAGAAACAGTATACGGAATAGGAGACTCGAGTTGTTTGCAATACTGCATCCGTGTGATACAATGGGCCAAATTGAATTGATCTGATATACGTGTTGCAGGAGAAGGGCAAGCACTTGGGACAAAATATGATGTTTGATGCAGACCGTGACCGTGAAAAGGCGTCTGAACCGGAGCGTGAAGTGATACAGGACGCAGATATCAGTAACCTGGCGCAAAGCGACAGTCTACGCCTCTATCTACGCGAAATCTCACGTATCTCCCTCCTCAGTGCCGCGAATGAGTCTCGCTTAGCTGAACGGGCCGAGCAGGGCGATAAGGATGCACGTAACCATCTTATTGAGGCTAATCTGCGACTAGTAGTAAGCATCGCTAAGAAGTATGTCGGTCAAGGACTTTCATTAGAGGATTTGATCGGTGAAGGAAATATCGGCCTCATACGTGCCGTTACGAAATTTGATTATCGCAAAGGATTTCGTTTCTCCACCTACGCGACGTGGTGGATTAAGCAAGCGATTACACGCGCCATTTTGGAGGGTACACGTGTGGTACGTCTCCCTGTCTATATCATGGAAGAAGTGATGCGTGTGAAGCGTATGACGCGTCAGTTGTACCAGGAGTTAGGGCGTGAGCCCACGCCCGAAGGAATTGGCCAGCGTCTTGGTATGACGGCAGACCGTGTCAGCGAATTGATGATCTGGGCCGAGAAGGTCTTTTCCCTGGATGCGCCGCTCTCGGAGGAAGAGGAAAATACGCTCGGCGATATCATTGAGGATGTGAGTGAGCGTGGCCCCGCCGAGATCACAGATCAGCAATTGCTGCGTGAAGAGATACGTAAGGTGCTTGGTCAACTGACATTACGTGAACGCCAGGTGATCGAACTGCGTTTCGGTCTGGTGGACGATCACGATCATACGTTGGAAGAAGTGGGCAAGAAACTGCATGTCACACGCGAGCGTGTGCGTCAAATTGAGGAGCGGGCCATTCGTAAACTGCGTCATCCCCAGGCCAGCCGTATCCTCAAGGATTATCTCGATTGAGGACATTGCCATGCAACTCTGGGGAATAACGAAAATCGATATGGTATTGTATATCTTCCCTGGAGTTGCTTTCATTATTGTATGAGACACATGGTACTTTTAGCGAAGATGCACTATATGCACATGTATGATACGTTTCTTCTTTATGAAGAGAAAATATGATCAGTGTGCTGTCTTGTGGCGGCGAACTATTCCTGACAGCCTGTACAGACTCCCTGATGCGGGGCATAGCGTTAAAGCGCGTTGGTGGGCTGAATACTAAACCGTTAAAGGTGCGTTTTATGAATGAATTGGCAGGCCAGAGTCTCGGTGGGTATGTGCTAGAAGAAGAGATTGGGCGAGGCTCGATGGGAATGGTCTATCGTGGAAAGCAGATCGCGTTGGGTAGGGAAGTCGCAATCAAAGTCTTGCCACAATCATTGGCACGAGATGGCTCCTACGTGGCGCGTTTTATCCGCGAGGCACAAATCATCGCCCAGCTCAATCATCCAAACATTGTCCATATCTATGACGCCGGGCAACAGAACAAATTGCTCTATTTTGTGATGGAATATGTGCAAGGGCCAACTCTGGCAAGCTTGTTACACCTGGACGGCATCATTCCCGCCTATTTAGCCGTCCAATATGGCGCACAGATTGCCGACGCGCTTGACTCTGCCTATAAAGAGCACCACGTCATTCATAGGGATATCAAACCTGAAAATGTAATGCTCGATCGTTGGGGAAAGATTCGCGTGATGGACTTTGGCTTGGCACGGGCTACCGGCCATCAGCCTATTACCGTAGCGAAAACGCTGGTGGGAAGCATTTACTACGCCTCGCCAGAGCAAGTTTGGGGCTATACACTCGATAATCGTAGTGATATTTATGCGCTTGGTGTCGTGCTCTATGAGATGGTGAGTGGCACCCGCCCCTATACAGGCCGCTCCATGCCAGAACTGACGCAGGCCATTACGCACGGCCCTCTGGTTCCACCGAGTAAATATAATCAGGAAATTACGCCTGAGCTAGAGCAGATCATTCTCAAAGTGATGGCACGCAAGCGTGAGGAGCGTTATGAAGATGCAAGTATAGTGGCGCGTGAACTGCGTGCTTTACAGTTGCAAGCTCCCTCTGTCGCTCTTGTTTCGTCCAATGGTCTCATGGTGTTGCCCAAGACACCACGTGAGCGTACCGTTATTCATCCGCCTAAGCGTCCACAATCGCAACGACCACGCTATCTCGATGTTGAGCCGCTAGAGGTTCAGCAAGCGGAGAAAAAAGTTCAACCAGGGCAAGCAACACATGAGGAAGCAAATCGTGAGCGGGCACTCCCACTTGCTTTTGCGTCTCATGATGCCACACCACCTATCTCGGTGCCACTCTCCGACGTGGACACGCATAAGGCACCAATTTCCATGCAGGCCGAACTGCCTGAAAAGAGCCGTTTAACTTTCTGGGGGCATATACAACGCTTGTTTAAATCGCAGTCACACGAAGCAGAACACCCATCGCGGTAAGAGAAACCCCTTTCAGTTGACTGGAAAAGTAAGCTCTACGCAACGATTTGGTCCCATAGGCTATAACGAGAGTAGAGAAGTTATTTCGTCATATAAGAAAGCGGTTGTTTTATGATTGCGAAGCATACTGAACGAGAGCATGTCCCCTTTCACATCTTTAAGACGAAGAATGGAGCTATTCATTTGCGACACTCGCGCCAGGAAAATGTACGTGCCGCGTTGACTCTATTGCTCGGTCCTGAGACCGAGTATACGCTTCGTGTGCGTGCCGCCCGACGCATTGCTCGGCAAGGTGCTTGTGTCCTGCCTTTACTCCTCACAACCTTGAGCACGTACCCAGAAATTCCCTCCACTACCTACTCCAGGTTGCCTCCACAATACGAGCATTGTAGTCGTTTACTGCTTCACTTGAGTTACAAACTGCACGTCCGTCTCGACACGTTTTTGCAGCACGCCTCTCTTCCGCAAGCACCGGGCCCGGTGTTATGGACCAGTGTGCTAGAGGCGGCAAGTCTGATACCGCAGGAGGATTATGAGGCATTGCTTTGTCAGGGCCTGGAAACGTCGTGGGAGACCACACGGTGTGTAGCAGCAATGGCTCTGGCAGCTAGAGCGAACAAAGTAGCCTTACAGCCGACGACCCTTGAGTCATTACGTCACCACCAGACCGAGCAGGAAGCTCTTTCTGTTCGGCTCACTGCTTCGTATGCGCTTTTGAATAGCGGTGAAAGTGTTGCGATACATGAGCTTATTCAATTGATTACTCCCCAGGTGCCGGAAGAAATACGCAAGGCTGCCGCCTTTATCTTAGCGACAGAACTCACTGTACCACTTTCTGGGACGCAACGGGAGCAACTTTCTCGTGGCTTACTGCTTCTGTTACATGATCCCAATACAGAAATCGCTTTGCTGGCTGCAAAAGCATTGCGTCATGTTGCTCTTCCTTTTGTCTTGTCACCTATTCGTGAACTGCTCAAACGCGATGATGCTGATATGCAGATGCGGGCAATGATTGCCTTGGAAGAATCTGTGGGACGTGCCAGCATTCGTCGGCTCGCACAAGAACAGGGGTTGGCAACCGCCGTCGCACCGTTGTTGCGCTCGACCGTTCCTGATGTACGTCGGCAGGCGAGTTATACCCTGGCAGCGTTAGGTGGCGAATATGCGTTGGCCGTGATGGGCGCGATCGTGCTAGATGAAGATCATGTTGGCCATATCGAAGCCCTTGAAGGGTTGCGCCTGTTCCATAATGCCCTGCGCAACCCAACGCGTGCAACGATCACACGCTGGTTGTTGAATAGTGCAAAAAGTGAACAGGAAGCAATTCAGGTCGTTGCGCTCGACTCTCTGGCCTATCTGCTCTGGCAGACGCGTACGAACAAGCAAGCCCTACGTGCCCTCAGTCATGAAATCGTTGCCAGTAATCTGTTAGGTTCTCTGCTGGAAAATGAAAGCGCCTGGGTTCGTCAACGCACTGCCGAGTTGCTGAGCATGATAGATGAGCAAGCAATAGAAACGACTCTTCATTATCACTTGCTCTCCTTGCTACGGACAGATAAGGATGCAATGGTACGTGCCTGTGTCGCGACCCTGTGTGGGCAGATGGAAGCGCGCTGGGCAATACCTGCTTTGATAATGGCACTGCTCGATAGCTATGAACAGGTTGCTCTTAGTGCGCTCAATGCGCTTGCGCAGATCGCCATGGGAGAAGATGCTCTTATCCACTATGTGATACAAGAGGTAACGTATTCTGCTCACCCTGACCATAGACATCGGCTTGCTCAAAGCGCAGTAGCACTGCTAAAAAAGTGGCGCAAGTAGAGGGAAAACTCTGAAACCCATCATGCTAGGTTGTGGATTATGATAGACTACGTTACAATAAGAAGCAAATACAATGCGTTTACGGAGAATTCTTATCGATCATGGATACATCACAACTGAGCATGAGCGTCGCTTTTGTCGCGGGAGTCGTTTCGTTTCTTTCGCCCTGTGTCTTGCCGCTTGTTCCTATCTATCTGGTACAATTAGTGGGGCAAAGTGTCTATCAAGCAACCCAGCAAGAAAGCGTACAACGTGGCTACCATACACGGCTGACTACGTTTCTCCATGCCCTCATGTTTGTGTGTGGCTTTACGCTAGCCTTTGTTGCATTAGGCGCAACGGCAAGTACGTTGGGGAATTTTTTACAAAACAATCGACCTATCATCCGTCAAATAGGTGGTTTTGTACTGGTGTTGATTGGTCTGCATCTCACCGGAGTATTAAAAATACCGTTTCTGTATTGGCAAAAGCGGTTTGCCTTTCGCCCGACCCGTCCTAGCTATTGGGCTTCGCTACTCATCGGACTGGTCTTTGCGCTTGGCTGGACCCCATGTATAGGCGTCATTCTCACGCCCATTCTGGGTATGGCGGCGAATGCAGCCACCTTGAAAGCTGGCGTCTTCTTGCTGCTGGCCTATTCATTGGGCTTGGGGGTGCCGTTCCTGCTGCTTGGCTTAGGCTTAAATCAGATTAGTCGCATTCTGACATGGCTGAAGCCTCACCTGGGCAAAATAGAGGTAGCAACAGGTGTCGTCATGATGATGGTTGGCATCCTAATTTTCTTTAATCTGCTCTCTTATTTGAATGCCTATTTCAACCTGGGAATAAGCACCTGATGCAAAAGCAGCTTTGGTGGTGGTACCCCCACCAAAGCATCCTATGACACTATAGCCTCTCTGGTGTATGGCAGGTATCTCTATTCTCCTCCTCTCACCTTTGAAACGTTGAGTGCTTCAAGTGCTCGTGTGATAGGGTAACTATTGTTCATAGTATTCAATATCTGCTTTCAGCTCCATCTCAAGTGAATAATTGATTTCGAGTGGCTCGTCCTTGGCCTGGCGTGCCAGTTGTAGCACAGCCTCGCGAAGATGAGCAGGTGCTTTTTGCATCGTGCAGTGTTGGTGAATCAGCCGTTTGATACTTATATCAACATGAAAACGGCATTCGCATTGTGGACAACTAGCAAGATGCTGCTGTACCATCATGATTTCATCTGCACTAAGCTCTCGATCAATGTAAAGATGGAGACGAGCGGCGATTTCAATACAGTCTATACAGTCCATGTGAAACTTACTCCTACATTAGCTCGTCATAATACCTGTCTATTGTAACATAAATGTCAGGGACTTTCATTCCCTTTACCGATGATATATACTAAGAGGTACTTTCTATATGAAAGTGTAAGTTCTCAGAGCGGGAGCTTACTAGTAGGAGAGTTGCGTTTTGATGGCCGAACAGTCAAATTTCGAGCAAGCACCAGTATCAACGGCACCAGATCAAAAAGCACCCCTGTCGGCAACGGTAGAGCAAGAGCAATCGCAGCAGAATGCACCCTCTACTACCGAGGCAACAAAGGGAACGACAGAGGACTTTGAGGCGGGCGTACTGGTACATTTGGATAGTTTATATCGTACTGCGCTACGAATGACAAATAATCCCCAAGAGGCGGAAGACCTGGTACAGGAGACGATGCTAAAGGCATTCCGTTTCTCCAATACCTATCAACGTGGGACGAATCTGCGCGCATGGCTTTTTCGTATTCTCAATACCTCCGCGATTAATCGTTATCGCAAACAAGCTAGTCATCCCACGACGTCCTCGCTACCCGAGGGCGAGGACTTTTACCTTTACAATCGTATCAAAGATTTGAGCGGGCAAGAGTTAACGCTTGGGGCCGAGGAAGAGGTATTAAGCAAGTATCTGGATGAGGATGTTTATAACGCGTTGAACGATTTGCCGCCGAATTTCCGCATGGCTATCATCCTTGCGGATATTGAAGGAATGTCTTATAAAGAAATCGCTGAAACTTTACAAATTCCCATTGGGACTGTCATGAGCCGTATCTCACGCGCACGCAGGCAGCTTCAACAATCGCTGTGGCAATATGCGAAGGACAACGGCTATGTGCGGGAGGCATCGTAATGTGGAATGATATCCATGATGCGATACAGTCGGATAACACTGATAGCACTGGCGGTAACTCAACGGTGCTTTTCCAAAAAGATGACGCGCAAGCCAATCTCTGTGGGGGATACAAGATGCGAGCTTGCGCGTTCGTTATTTTATAGTAGTTTCGTTGCCTGTCGAACGGTATCATTTCCGGCTCGTGTCAGACGCACATTGACGCATCGACGATCCATTATATCTGTTGACCGTGTGACTAGCCCCTTCTTCTCTAAACGTACAATTGCCTTAGTCGCCGCCGCCGAACTCACATCTAGGGCCGCTGCTACTTCTCCTACTGACCAGTGATCTTTTTGGGACAAAAAGCTCAGCACTTCTATTTGCCGCGGGGTCACACTGGTATATTCGCGCCGTGTTGTGGTCATGTGTTTTACTCTCCCATAGACATTTGATTGCATACACCGTATTGCAAGATACTTACGAAAAAGACGTTCTATAGAAGAAAGTCGGGTATTCCCAGTATTCTTGAAATCCTAGTTAGGGATGGCTTGCGAAGTGAGATACATCATCGACAATTGTTGGTGCTTGCTGATCTACGGCACTCAGGGTAAATAGAAAGGTGCTACCCTTTCCTGCGATCCCTGTACTTTCCACCCAAATATCCCCACCCATTGCGCACGTCAGTTTTTTGCAAATATACAGGCCCAATCCTGCCCCTCGTACTGGACTATTCATGTCGCGCTCCAAACGTACAAAACGCTCAAAGAGGCGATCTTTATCTGCAGGCGGAATGCCAGCACCATGATCGCGCACCGAGACCGTGACAAACCGCCCCTTTTGATGCGCCGCTATGTCTATCGCGGTTCCTATCGGCGAATATTTTTGCGCATTATTGACTAGGTTCAATAGAATTTGTCGCAGGCGCAAATCGTCGGCGGCTACTTGTAATTGCGGGTCGATATCGATTGTCACCGTGCGCCGTTCTTCACGCACGAGGGCGTCAAGAATCTCAGTAACGTGCTGAACCACCTCTAGCAATGGCACCTGTTCCAGGTGAATGTTTTCAGCGTCAATATGTACACGACTAGCATCCATGATATTGCCTACCATCAAGGTTAACTCATCGCAGCCACGACCTGCCCGGTCAATGAAGCGTGCTCGCATCTCTGGCGACAAAGTTCCATCATGCTCTTTTAATAATTCTATGTACCCTTGCACCGCTGTGAGGGGAGTACGTAATTCGTGAGATGCCGTCATAATAAAGAGGTCTTTGAGGGTATCTAATTCTTTTTGCCGCTCATAGGCCGTGCGTAACTCGATAGTAATGCGCATGTTTTCCAACCCGATGGCACATTGGTGAGCAAACATCTGCCATATGCGCTGTTCCTCTTCAGAAAAGACATGCATATGAGAGTAGGAGATAGCGATAATGCCCAGGGGTTCCTCGCTTTTATACAGGGGTAACCAGACAAAAGGCATCTGTGGTGTAGTCGATAGGCAAGCTGGGTAAGCGGTTGGAGTCGGAATGCCTGTAACTACTGTCTGTGTTTCCTCTCTTTTGCTCACGGAGTAAAAATATGTTTGCCAATCACTATTTTCAGGCTGGATACTGCTTTCTTGCAGGAAGGATATGTGTGGTTCTGGTGCATCAGTTCGTTGCAGAAGCTTCTTTTTCGGATCATACATCCATATTTCTGCGATGCCGTTCACGGCATTGGAAGCAGTCTGCCCATAGGCGAGCGCGAGTTCTTCGATGGTATGAAAACTAGTGCTCGGAAACATACTCGCAAGATATAACCAATGCTGAAGTTCAGCGGATAGTTTCGCTTGCCGATAGAGACGAGCGGTCTCCAATACGGTTGAGTAACGATCAAGCAGGAGTTGGGCAATTTCAAAGTCTGGACCTGCATACTGTTCTTGATTGCCACGTTTGCCAAGCACAAGCAAGCCAATCATCTTTCCTTGTACACGCACTGGAGTTATCAAGGTATTGCCGTAATCGTCTTCCGTATGCGTATTGAGATAGCGGGAGATGGTTCTGGATGGTGCTGTGTGTGTGGCACTCATATCCCTCACTTCTCCAAGCAGTAACGGACGTGAAGAGGCTTGTATCTGCGCAAGCAGAGGATGATTGGCGTCAATCGTATTCTGAAGATCGATTTCGGCTGAGGCGTTGATCGAAAGACTTTTTGTTATTCGTGCCAACAGTTGCTGTCGCGCACCATCTTTTATGTCATCCTGAATGGTGGGGTAGAGGGTATATTGCCCGCTTTCTTCATTGAGGACGAAGAGGCATACCTCCTGTGTCTCAAATGTTCTTATCGCGGCCAGCGTCAGTAAGCGTGCGGCCTCTTCCAGATCAAGCGATGAATTATTGAGGGCAGAGGGCGTATTTAAAAGGCGGCGGTAGTGAAAAAGCTCGTTAAAAAAGAGATATTCGGTCATGAATCGGGCCAGTCCCCAGGCAGCGGGAGCACAGAACGCTGTGATACTGGCAACGAGGACGACATAAAAAGTGGGTTGTCCCACGGTTAAGATACTACAAATTGCCACTACTACATAGCTGAGCACTGCAAGGAAGATAATGCCAACCATCCATGCAACCGCAGTTCGTACATAGCTATCAAAAATAAGCACCTGGTAACGTAAAATTGAATAACCCAGTGCCAATGGAAAAACTACAAAGGTGAGCGTACTGATATTGGAATCTATATAAAATGGTATGTTAAGTGCTTCCGGGAGTATCGTTAGGAATAAGAATGGCGCGATAGTTAATATCACACCACCTGTAAATATCCGTAGTTGCTGTCGTTCGCGTGATGATTTGGAGCGTGTGTAGGTGCTACCAATTGTAATGAGTGCTCCTACAAGATTGGTAGAAACGTAGAGTAGCACAATAGAATCAAAAAGAGGAGCGAGATTCTTTCCTGTAAGATACACGTAAATGGTATACAAAGCCATTAGGGTTGCTGCCGTAAAAGTTAAAATTATGTAAGCCTGTAGCCAAATTTTTGTGCGTGATGTGATGATTTTGCTAGAGGGCAGTTTTGTTTCTGTTTCAGAAATAGCAAGATAATTTATAGGAAAGAGGAGCAGAAGCCAGGAAAACAAAGCGATTGCATAGAAACTGCTGAAATTGCTTAAAACAGTAAATATGCCAAACCCGTTAGCTTCTAATCCAGCAGCGTCTCTGATAACGATAGCCATCATCATTGTCAAAGAAAGACTAAAGAGCGTAAATGCTACTTTACGTTCTTTGGCATATATCCAGACTAGCGAGCCGACGGCAAGAAATATCAATCCGGTAAATGCTGAAAAGCCAAAGGACCCCCAGAGGAGCAAAGATGCGCTATTCCTACTGTAGTGAAAGGTGTATTCTGCGCTTGCGAACAGAAGTGCGCTATAAAGTATAAGAGCAAAGAAAACGACGAGGGCGCGTTTAGCTCTGGTATGAATCCAATGCATAGCTTTATGTTGTGGTGGTGCCACATCTCCTCATTACAAAAGGTTATGCGAAGCCCAATAGAAGGCGAAGAGATGCGGCAACAGGACGATGGGCCTCGATTTGTTGTAAGCAGCCAGATGCACGCTCACGATAGAGCAAACTGATTCCCCATGTGCTAATAATCCCCTCGTGTAGAGCCTGTAAATATTCTTCTTCGTTTCTCTCTTTTCCTGCTGAGGACGAAGCCGATTGGGCTGCTAGAACCACGGGAAGGGTTTTTTTGTCACGAAGGATATCGGATTTAATGCTCCCTGCTACCGCTTTTGTCTCTTCCATCATTATAGCAGAACCTTGAAACTGTAATGAATCATACAGGTCATGGCTATCATTGTCAAGTTGATGAGCGATTCCTAGAAGAAGACCCATGTGAGAAAATAGTTCACTCTCGTCTTGATCTGCCCCAGCGCATAATGTGCCCATATGACAGGTAAGCTCCATAAGTGAGCCAGCTTTGTCAGCAGCAATCTCAATGCACTCTTCCTGCGTCATGTCGCTGGCATCTCGCTGCTCTGCTAATAGGTCGCGATGTTGTCCCGTGGTCGCTTGTAATGCGGCTTCCTGTAGGCTACGGAGTAAGGAGAGCATGAGGGTAAGGGGGGTGGTAGAGGATGGGAGGGAAAGAAGGATGCGCTGTGCAAGCATCAATAAGGTGGTCGAAGTGTTTAAGACGCGAGCTGAACCCAGTTCGCGTACAATTGGCGTCTGATCTTCATCTTCAACATCATCGAGCAGGTCTAAGGCGCACACAAAACACTCTACTGCTATCGCTACGTCGCACGCACGCGCGAGGTCGGTGTTAGCATCTACTTGAAGAGCTACTAGTAAAGTTAATAATGACCAAGCACCGGCTGGAAGCGTAGGACGAGAAATATTAGGCTCATCGTGTGCTAGAAGTTTTCCTTGTTCTGTTAATGCTCGTAGAACATCACTCCGCAGGAGCGGATGCAACTCTTGTAAAAAAGGAGTGAACCGCTCACGCAACCTATGTTGGTGAGCGGCAAATGGTTGAGATTGAACTTGATCGTGACTACTCATCGTGAGTATATACTTCTCTCTATGCCCACCAGCGGAAGGAAACGTCGCTTGAAGCACCTTCCTTATGGAGTGTCAGGTGCGGCATCAAGCGAGCGATAACGCGGGCGACTGCAGGCGTGAATTGCTCACGAGCGATGACCTCATCAGGATTGTTGGTGAATTGCTCGCGCAATGTCTCGTCGGTAGAGATACGGTGAACAAAGTTGTGAATCTGCTGCTCTTCCATAAGGCATGTACCTTTCTTGGTTGGGATGGTGAAAACAAGGTTGACGGTCATAAAATGTGCAATACGTGCAAAGATGTTAAGAAAAGCACTAAAGGAAGGAAAGGTTATAGGGAGCATCTTTGAAAGTTATACTACTTTGTATAACTCTACAAGATTAATAGTACATGAAAAGAAATAGAAAAGCAAGGGTGCTTTATAAGTATGTATAGGTATTTACTTATAGAAAGTGCATTTTCAGGTGGTGATTGACGAACATGCGTAACACCTGTACAATCAATGTGACAAGACGAAAGGGATGAAAAGATGGCAGAAATACAGTATGGAGTAGAACTTGAGGGCGACAGTCATTACACGCTGCCCGCACTAGATACTCTAGGTGTTCTCGCTAGCACACGTGCTGTGGTTGAAGTAGGTGAACAGGTATGGATTAATGAGGAGGGTATTGCTGCTTTAAGTGGACAGTGGATAGCGGAGAGCAGCAAACAGGGCAATGATGGAGTGCCAGCCTGGGATGAGCACTATCATTTTTTTGATGATAGCGAGCATACTGTAAACTGGCTGCTTGTGCTCGATGCGCTGAATTTTTGCTTTTGGGCTGAAAAAGGACAACCGCGCTGGCACATCAACTATAAAGATGAGTTATTAAATGGGTACTGGGCAGAAGCAGCCGCGTTGAAACGTGCTGTGGAGGAAGACGTGCCGCTCTGGGATGCGCAGTACTTAAGCACCATCTCCTCTGAGGCGGTTGCGGCTATTTTTCGTGGCGAACCACAAGAACCTGTTATTCCTCTTTTTGAGCAGCGTGTACACAATCTACGTGAAGTTGGACAGGTGTTGTTAGCACGCTATGACGGACAATTTACACATGCCATTGAGTCAGTCCAGGGAAGTGCGGTGCAACTCGCCCTCTTATTGGCACAGGATTTTCCCTCCTTTCGCGATATTGCCACCTATCACGGTTACGAGGTAAGGGTATTAAAACGAGCACAAATTTGCGTTGCCGACATTCATGCGGCCTTCAAGGGGGAAAAATGGGGCACCTTTCACGATATTGACCAGTTAACGGTCTTTGCCGACTATAAGTTGCCACAAGTGTTGCGCCACTACCAGGTGCTGGAATATGTTCCCTCTCTGGCGAGACGCATTGATGCACAAGAATTGTTGACGGCTAATAGTGAAGAGGAGATTGAAATACGCGCCGCCACGGTGTGGGCTTGTGAGTTGTTGCGACGCGCTTTGCAGCAAAAAGGGCATCCTATGAGTGCAGCGAACATCGACTACAAGTTGTGGTTGTTAGGACAATCCCTTCCTGCTATGCGGCCTTATCATCGCACACGTACGATCTACTATTGATACAGTAACAAGTGAATAATCATAAAAAGAACGATAAAAAACTCTGATGGAACTCAACTTTTTGTTGGCGGCCCTTGAGCCGCCGTTAATACATCTCTATGGGCAGGATGTACGCGCCAGAGACCTCTCGGTCGCGGCTCTAGCCTATGATTCGCGGAAAGTGATTCAGGATAGCGTTTTTTTTGCTGTACCTGGCGTTCATACTGATGGGCAACGCTTTCTCGGAGAGGCCGCGCAGCGAGGGGCTGTCCTTGCGCTTGGTGAGGCACTGCAAGACACGTCTCCACAAGTCATCCAGCAATTGCCCTTGCCTTATGGAGAGGTACAAGATGTGCGCGTGGCCTTGGCACAACTGTCCTGTGCTTTCTATGGCTATCCAGCGCAGCGGCTTTGCACCATCGGCGTCACGGGTACCGATGGGAAAACCACCACTAGTAACCTGATAAGCACCATTCTGGACCATGCCGGATATCGTAACGGTTTAATGACGACCGCAAATTTTAAGATGAATGGGCGCGAGTGGGAGAATGCCACTCGTCAAAGCACGCTGGAAGCTCTGGAAGTGCAGCATTTCTTACGTGACATGCTGGATGCTGGTGTCACCCATGCCGTCATCGAATCTACGTCGCATGGTTTAGCCCTGCATCGTGTGCTTGGCTGCGCCTTTGATGTTGGCGTGGTGACAAATATCACGCACGAACACCTGGATTTTCATAAAACAATCGATGCCTATCGTCGTGCGAAGGCGCGCCTTTTTGAGATGCTTGACCCGCAGCGTGATAAGGGGTTGGGCTGTCGTCCCGTTGCTGTTTTGAACCGTGATGATGTCAGTTACGAGATTTTGAAGCCCTATTGCCGCGTGCCCATTCTTGATTATGGTGTTGATACCGTGGCAGCTGTGCGTGCGGTTGATGTGCAGCTGGCAACGTCGAGTACGCGCTTTCGCGTTATTTTGCCTGACGCGGAGTACATGATTGAGACACAACTCGTCGGGCGTTTCAACGTAAGCAATTGTCTTGCCGCCATTGCCGCGACCTATAGCCAAGGTGTGCCTATCGCGACGATTGCGCAAGCCTTGAGTCAGGTGAAGGGTGTGACGGGGCGCATGGAGCGCATTGATGAGGGACAGCCATTTGCCGTGATTGTCGATTACGCGCATACACCCGATAGCTTGGCAAAGGTTTTGGCGACCCTGCGCCCGATGACCACGGGCAAGCTGATGGTCGTTTTCGGCTCCGCTGGTGAGCGCGACCTACAGAAACGTCCTGTCATGGGGCAGATTGCGGCACAAATGGCAGACTTCTTCGTTATTACTGATGAGGATCCGCGTGAAGAGGATCGAGAAAAGATTTTGCGCGAGATCGCGCAAGGGGCAGTGGCCACAGGTAAGCAGTTGGGAAAGGATTTTCTCTGTATTACTGACCGCACACAAGCCATCGCTACTGCTTTCGCTCATGCAGAGGCGGGTGATACTATTGTCCTTGCGGGTAAAGGTCACGAGCAAAGTATTATCATGAGGCGTGAAAAGTTGCCCTGGGATGATCGACGTGTCGCACGTGAGCAACTGCGCAATAACGGATATGAGTAAACTAAATTGGTTATCGTTTTTACATATTGCATGTGAGCATGTATAATAATTAGCTAAAACCACTGCTTGCTGTTCAAGGAATGGCTTGGGAGAACATATGAATTATACAAATTTACTCTGGTTGGGTACCATTTTTGTCGCTTGCACACTCGGTAGCCTTCTGCTGTGTGGTGTTGCCAGATTGTTGTTTCCCAAGTTTCGTAGTGGTGAACATAAGCCGGGGAATCACCGCTCTGATCTCACTCCTGATGGACGTGAAATTAAGACCATAGAGTTGCCCTTAGTCGGTGGACCTGCCTTTACCATTGCTACGGTTATTATGGGCATTGTTGCCGGTTATGTGCTCCACTTTTCACAAGACCAATGGACGCTGTTACTGATCGGTTTGGGGGCGACGATAGGCTATATGCTCGTCGGTTTCCTTGACGACTGGAAGAAAGTCTATAGTAAAGAAGGGCTTTCTGAAAAAGCGAAATTCTCAGGTGTTTTTTTTGTCTCTATCGCTGTTGCCTTGCTCTATTTCTTCTTGCTCCCCAAAAATGGGCAAGAGTCGTATAGTCCATGGAAAGATATTTTCTTTATCAGCAACTTTCTGTGCCCAAAGTCAACTGACGCGAGTGTTTGTGTAGTCTCTCTGGCTCATCCTATTTCGTACTTTGGCTGGTTAATATTTCTGATGTTGATGACAGGCTTTATTGGCACGTTCACCTCACTTTCAGTGGATTTTAGCGATGGTTTTGATGGCTTGGCCGGGGGCTTAGTCTTTAGTGCTGCCATCGCCTTTGGGATCATTGTGATTGGCCTCATCGACAACACCAAGAGCGGTCTGGTGTTGGAAGTGCTCTCATTGCTGTGCGCGGGTAGCGTGCTGGGCTACTTGCCGTGGAACTGGCCCTCCGCGTGGGCGGCTCGGCGCGGAACCGCGAAACGCCGTGCGAAGATTTACATGGGGGATAGCGGTGCGCTCGGCTTGGGCGGGTTGCTGGCAATGGTGGCGATTTTTTCGCGCCAGGAACTGCTGCTCTTGCTCGTGGGGGGTGCTTTTGTATTAGAGGGCCTTTCTGCGCTTGTCTCGGCGCGTGTCATGACGCCTTTCTTTCGTAAGCGACTCCAATTGCTTCGCTTTACCAGTTTGAATGAGTATGTTCCTCATACCGAGTTTCCCTTGCCGTTCCTGGCAACCCCCATGCACCATCACTTCGATCTGCTCGGCTGGGATCGCCGCCGCCTCGTGTATGGTGCCTGGGCACTAGGGGCATGTTTCGCGGTGATCGGGGTCATGACTAACTTTGCCACCTTTCCCTGGCAACGGTACCTTGGACGTATTTTGATCCTCCTTATCGGTTGGGCCGTGTGGTCAAGTAGCTCGTGGTCAAAACGCTATTTTGTGGGCAAACATCCTGCTGAACGCACCCGCCGCCGCAGGTTAGCCCTTTACTATGGCTATCCCTATCGTCTGATGGGCATTAACCTCTATCATCTGGTTGAGCCAATCGATGCCAACGAAGATGTCATTGAAACACCAGCCGAAGATTTAGCTCTGTGGCAACGTATGAATATTTATGATGCTCGCGCTATGCTTGGCCTCTATTGTTATCGTGCTGGCTACTTCCCCGCCGCTTTAGCACAATGGTCACGCATCCCAGAAGCGAACCGTGTGCTGCGACCAGAAATTGCGCGCTTATTGGCCGAGGTCGATAATCGCATCGCCCTGGAGAAACAAGAGACGCAGCCCATGCGCCGCGATCAGATATTGCGCCATCAAGCTCCTGTGCTCTCCGGCAATCTGCCACCTGCCGATATGCCCAATCCTTATGAGCCGATTCGTAGTGAGGAGATAGAGGATGGGCCAGCTGGTGGCTGGTCCACCGTAGGCACCACAACATATCCTATTAATAGTACATCGGATAGTGAAGAACGTCAGGTGACGCTTCCTTTACGGAATGACAGCCCTCCCCATGGCTCTAATGGGCATTAAAAAGACTCTTCTCTCTTCACTGAAGATGTGTTATATTGCTTTTACAGCGAATAAAACAAACCTATTTTTTGTATCACCCATTCTATGAGATAGGAGAATTGTGAGCTAACCAACAGCCATAGCTCACACTTTCTGCTATACTGCGTACTAGATACTAGTGACGTGTAAGGGAGAGTACACATGCGCTTTTGCTTCATCATTGAGGAGCAATACCGAAATGATCCAATGCCAATGGTTGTTGCGGATCAGTTGCTTCAGTGGGGCCACACTGTTGATCTGCTGGAACCTTACGATACTGTGACCAATTTATCGGATATGCTGAGTCAGGGGTATGACGCCTATGTGCTGAAAGCTGTAGCCGATGGTCCTGGCATGAGTATTCTGGAGGCAGCAGAGGCGGTGGGTATCCCCACGATCAACAACTCGCGTGCGATTCGTCTCGTTCGTGATAAGGCAGTGGCGGCGGCGTTTGCACATGCACACGGCTTACCGATGCCACCAACCTACTTTGTACCCCATCCGCGTCTACTCAAACAAATCCCTTTAGAAGATTATCCATTGGTGGTGAAACCGAGCAATGGCAGTGCTTGTAAGGGTATTTATCGCCTGGATACTCCCTCTGACCTGATTGCCTTAGAGATAGCTGAAGCGAACGAAAGTTTCTTCCTCGCACAACGCTATGCCGAGAATACTGGCTTTGACATCAAAATCTATG
>JBBPYR010000087.1:0-13181 GCA_038199755.1 Ktedonobacterales bacterium
ACGGGTACGAGGGCGTCACATCCTTATTCAGCATGCCAACGCGCTGTCGCGCTAGTGCTATCGCACTCAGGCATGCTGTAAGGAGTCATAAATGCCTGCCCCTACGGATGGGCTTGCAGCGCGCTTCGCTGCTGCTTTTGGGTCGTTCTCCATGTTTTTATTATGGGCGGATCTCGCTCAATGAATTGAGCGTGGGGCGCGATAATGGAGATGAACACATGAACCTGGTCATCATGGAAACCCATCCGTAGGGGCCAGCTTTAGCGCGCCCCAAGGCGATTTATCGCCAGAGATTCAGCGGATTTCGCCTGATAAATCAGGCTGAGGACGCGCTCAAGCTGGTCCCTACAGCATTGCACGCTCTATTACCGGATTAATTTGTTCATGTCCATAATGTTGCGCGTACGGGTCATTCGATCTGGCTGGCATGGAGCATGTCTATTTCGTCGATGTAGGACTGACCCATGTACTCAAGTGCTTTCATGGTCTCACGTGCCTCTGTTTCGTCGATTTTACTCATGGCGAAACCTACATGGATCAAGACCCAGTCGCCGGGGGCGATGCCTTCTGGACGAACCAGGGCGATGCTGACGTTGCGTCGGACGCCGGAAACGTCAACTTTGGCGATGGAATTAACGTCGTCTACGATATCGACGATCTGACCTGGTATACCGAGACACATAGCGATTCTCCTTGTATGATACCGACGTGCAATTCAAGAGAGCCTTGCGGCTGCGATTGCTAGCTGGCCGAGGCTGAGACCGCCATCATTGGGCGGTACACGGCGATTGATGTAGACCTGGAACTCCTGTGTTTGTAGGCGTTCCATGAGTCGTTCGAGTAAGAGTTTATTTTGAAAGACACCTCCACTGAGTGCTATAGTGTTCAATCCTGTCTGCTTACGAGCTGCGAGACAGGCGGTTACGAGAAGTTCAGCAACTGTATCGTGAAAGCGGCGTGCGATTTGGCGAGAAGGCACGCCAAACTGGATGTCATGCACGATGGCGCGTATCATTGATGTTACGTCAAGTTGGGCAGGTGCGTCTGGTGCATCGGCTGTTTGTGCTTTGATCGTGAATGGGTAGATGCTTGATGGGTCTTCCGTACGCTGTGCCTCATGCGTTTGTGCCAGCATCTCTAGTTCAATGGCGGCTTGACCCTCGTAGAGAACGTCGCTGCGCAGGGTGAGCAGGGCGGCGACGGCGTCGAATAAGCGACCCAAGCTGGAAGTCGATGGGCTGTTGATGCCCTTCGCGATCATCTGAGAGAGGGTATGCCACTTTGTGCGATTGAGTTGGCGCATGAAGGGGATGTCAAGCTGTAAAAAGAGAGTGCCGTAGCTGTGTGCGAGATAGGCGGCAGCCATGCGCCAGGGCTGACGTACTGCCTGTTCACCGCCGGGCAGCGGCATGTAGGCGAGATGGGCTAGCCGCTCAAAGCCTGTGAGGTCGGCTGTCATGATTTCGCAGCCCCAGACCGCGCCATCCGTACCATATCCCGTGCCGTCAGCTGCCACGCCGATGACGGGGCCGCTCAAGCCGTGTTCGGCCATGACGCTGGCAATGTGGGCATGGTGATGTTGGACCGCAATCCTTTGGGTGATGTCGCTGTCAAGGGCGTATTTTGTTGCGAGATATTCGGGATGCAGGTCATAGGCGATGGCTTGCGGGTAGATATCGAAGAGACGTTGGAAGTGTGTGATGCCAGCGCGGAAGGATGTCAAGGTCTCCAGGTTTTCTAGATCGCCGATGTGGTGGCTGACAAAGGCGTGTCGTCCCTTGCCCAGACAAAAGGTGTTTTTGAGATGGCCGCCACAGGCCAGTATTGGTGTTGGTAAGTCTTGCGCTAGTGTGATTGGTTCTGGTGCGTAGCCACGAGAGCGACGGAAAAGTTGTTCTCCGTTGGCAGCAATGCGGATTACGGAGTCGTCGCAGCGCATATGAATGTCGCGGTTATGGCTGAGCATACCGTCGGCGATGGTGTGCAATCGTTGTTTGGCGTCATCGTCGTGGTAGGCGATGGGTTCGTCGCTGATATTGCCGCTGGTCAACACGAGTGCCGCTGGGCGGTCTGGTGTGATGGCGGCGAAGGCACGCAGTAAGAGATGATGGAGTGGTGTGTATGGCAACATGATGCCCAAGGTCGCGCTGTTAGGAGCAACGTCTGCTGCTATGGGGCAATCTGGGCGTTGGGCGAGCAGCACGATGGGGCGGCGGCGTGATTGTAACAGCGTGGCCTCAGCCTCGCTGATGTGACAGAGCTGTTGGGCGGCCTCAAGGTCGGGTACCATGAGGGCAAACGGTTTAGCCTCGCGCTGCTTGCGTTGGCGCAGTCGCTGCACGGCCTCATCATTCAGCGCGTCACAGGCCAGATGATAGCCACCCAACCCCTTGATGGCGAGTATCGCGCCTGCCGCCAGGGATTGGGCCGCTACTGAAATAGGGTCCACATCTGCTGTGGGGGCGACATTCATGACACCCGTATGGGGTTGCGAAGCGGCTGGGAATGCAAATAAATATACTTGGGGGCCACAGATGGGGCAGGCATTGGGTTGGGCATGGAAGCGGCGGTTGAGCGGGTCGCTATATTCTGCCTGACAAGCCGTACACATGGGGAAGTCACGCATGGTGGTTTTTTCGCGGTCATAGGGAACGTCCTGCACGATGGTGAAGCGTGGGCCACAGTTGGTGCAGTTGATAAAAGGGTAGCGGTAACGACGGTCGGCTCTATCAAATAATTCGCGTAGGCAGTCGTCACAGGTGGCGGAATCGGACGAGATGAGGGCGTGCCGCTCGGCTCCTTGCTGGCTGTGGGTGATGGTGAAGTCGCTTTCATGGCATGGTGGTATGGCTGCGATGGCGAGAGAGTCGATGCGCGCTAGCGGCGGTACTTGTTCGTTTAATGCGTGTTGGAAGCCGTCGAGTGCCTCTGGCGTTCCCTCGACCTCGATGGTCACACCCTGGCTATCGTTGAGGACAAAGCCGACCAGATGCCAGCGTAAGGCTTGCCCATAGATGAAAGGCCGGAAGCCTACACCTTGGACGATACCTTGAACGAGGATACGTCGTCGTTGTATTGTCGATCCTAATGTGGATGACATGTGTCCTTCTCTCTAGGGTACAAGGCGTTCATGATGGTAATTAAGTAATCATGGAAACCGCTGTAGGGGCCAGATTTATCGCGCCCCTTGGCGATTTATCGCCTGTGATCGGGTACGAGGGGCGCGATCAATCTGGCCCCTACGGATGGGTTTGTTTTATTGGGACAAGGGTGCTGAGCCATGCGCACCATGTATCTAAACCTGCACCGCTGCGGCAGCTTAGCTCGAAGATGCGCAGGTGCGGGTTGATGGCCAGGGCGTGCCGTTTGACCTTCTCAAGATCATAGTCTACGTATGGGAGCAGGTCGAGCTTGTTGATAACCATTACTTGCGAGATTGCGAACATCTGTGGGTATTTGGCGGGTTTATCATCTCCTTCGGTGGTGCTGACTACGACGATCCGCAGGTCTTCTCCCAGGTTCCAGGCGGCGGGACAGACGAGATTGCCGACATTCTCTATGACGAGCAGGTCGATGGTGGTCAGATCCATTTCAGCGAGGGCGTCGCGCACCATGTGGGCTTCCAGATGACAGGCACCGCGCGTGTTGATTTGTACGGTTTGAGCACCCGCCGCTTCTATGCGCTCGGCATCAGCACTGGTCTCGACATCGCCCTCGATGACGCCGATGTTGAGTTGCCTGTGCAGCAGTTGTATCGTCCGTTCTAGCAATGTTGTCTTACCAGCACCCGGTGAACTCATGATGTTGAGTGTGCGAATGCCTTGCGCTAGAAGTCGCTGCTGCATTTCCTGGGCGATGGTATCGTTGGCAGCGAGAATGTTTTGTGCAAGAGTTACTTTGACCACGGTTGGTGCTCCTACGACGCGATAATGCTGGTTAACAAATGAACCTGGTAATAGCTGCAAGCTCCGTAGGGACCAGATTTATCGCGTCCCGAGGCGATTTATCGCCAGAGATTCAGCGGATCTCGCTCAATAAATTGAGCGTAGGGCGCGATAAATCTGGCCCCTACGGATGGGTTTCTCTGATTACCATGTTCATTAATTAATGTCCATAATCTGGTTTCTAGGACGCGATTTCCATTTCAACGATTTGTAGCTCGGTGCCGGATATGATGTCGTTTGAAAACTCTTGGCAGGTTGGGCACTGCGCGATGTAGTTCATGACAGTGAACTCTGTGGCGCAGTGCCGACAGTGTGCGCGATGCGGTATGGTGTCGATCAAGAGTTTGGCATTGGCTAGTGTTGGCTCAAGACTGGCAATCATTTCGAAGCAGAAGGTCAACGAGTCGCTGACGATGCCGCTGGCCTCGCCAATCTTGAGCCGAACACTTTTGACGCTGCTGGCATTGCACGCCGTTGCGCGTTCTTCGACGGCTTCGACGATGCTTTGCGCGATTGAGAGTTCATGCATGTCTTTGTTTTGGGTTACATTGAACGCATGCGTAAGTAGCGTTGGATATCAGGAAGTTGCTGTTGCAACACCCATAAACCTGCGCCAAGTACTAGAACTAAAAGAAGTAATCTGAACATGTTGCGCTTCCTTTCTGGTATATATCTATTGACTTGCTTGTTGGATGCCCACAAGGGACATCCCTACTGAATTATTCATTGTGTTAGGCGGGAAGTAGTTGCGTAATCAGAGTATCAATCATTTTTACGGCTTCGTCAATGGCAACCTGAACGGGTTCGCTCAGACCAATCTGCATCTCCATGTATTCTTCTTCCTCTCCAAAGGGGGAGGGTTCACAGCCGACGAGCAAGGTGTGAATTGGTTGAGCCCCCAGAGTCCTGGCGAAGGCAAGTACCTTCACAGGGTCCATGCTGTGGGCATCCAATGCTATTCTGCCTGCTTCCGCTCCTTTCTCAGGGTCGATGTTTGTTAAATCTGGCTCAATCAGGTAGAGGGTTCCTGGTTGACCACCTCGCGGCACTGCATCGACCAATACGAGTGCATCATAGTCATCAAGCAAGGTGTATGCCAGTTCCATGCCCCGAATACCGAAATCGACGATTTGCACACCTGGCGGGTAATGCCTGTTCATAAGTCTTCTGGCCACCTCAACGCCGAAGCCGTCGTCTCCAAGAAAAATATTGCCGATACACGCGATAAGTATGCGCTTAGGTGTGCCTTCTGATGATGGTGTAGTGCTCACGGACCCTCCAGCAATTCTACCTCCTCAGGGAAGAAGTAGAAGAGATGACCGGGAAAGACACGCTTGTCCGTCAGCATTTGTTCCAGGGCGGGATCATCATCTGCGGTGACGACTAAGTAGATGCGATTCTCGAAATCCTGGTGAATGACCTCAATCGTGCCCGTCTTGCCATCAAGCATGATATCAAAAATGTCAGCACGTCCTTTTTGAGGATGCAGCCGTACACGAGTTCCGGCCTTTACCTCTTTACCGGCGATAGTGATAGATGCTGGGGGTGGGTAATCCTCACCGGGAAACCCTGGAAAATCCCAACCTCCACGACGTATCATGTTTTTTCTCCTTCACTGATGGGACGCAGGTCACGAATTGTGCCGTGCATCTTCATGAATTGTGCGGGCGTGAGGGCCTCCGTTCGCTCCAATATCGCACGTGTGTGCTCGTCCTGCCGCATTTGCTCTTTCTCGTCATCGCTTAGGGTCATGATACGCAAAGAGAGTATTTCATCAATTTCACCACCATCGAAGAGTGGCCCAGGGCTTTCAGGAGCGATCTGCGGATAGTCATATAGGATGATGGGTGACGATAGTATGACGTCGCGTTCTCCCTTATCCCCAACGAGTACCGGCCAGGTGCGAAGATTTTGACATCCTTTGACAGCTGCTTGCAACTCTTCAGGCGGCTCTAATAGTGAGATGAAGACACCTTGGCGTACATGCAAAACAGTGTGGGTGGAGACGAAGGATTGTAGCAATATTACATCACGTCGGCTCGTCACCGTGCCAGTGGCAGGGGTTATGTTTTCAATCTCAACACTCAGCTTGAAAAGGTTTGTGTCTATTGGCTCCGCTGCGAGTATGAAGGCTCCGCTGATCGCTTGCTGATCGCGAATGATCTCGGTACTAGCTGCATCTGTGGGATGTTCTACTGTGCGTGTAGCGGGAAACGCTATCTCCACGCGCCGGGAGTGGGCCAGCAAATCACGCAATGAGAGGTCGAGTATACTCACCTCGCGCTCTATGCCTTCTTGTAGCGGTTCGTTAGCAAAACGACTTGCCAGGCCCCACTCGCTGGCATTCGTCTCCTCGACCTGCTTATCCTGTGCAGACTCGGGCTGCACAACTGTACGTACAAGCAGGTGCAGAAACCGTACGGTGATATCGAGTGTTATGTTGTCTGTCTGTCCTTCTACAAGGCATTCTGTCTGCATTGTCCAGGGCTCGAAGCCGCCATTTGCCTCGCTGTACTCGCGTGGATAGACCGCGCCGAACGTCCAGCGGGTGCGATTTTTAAGTGCCGACTGTCTGTATGGGTAGAGAAGATAGCCCTCGTAGAGGACCGCATTGGCGATCTCTTTCACTTGCTCTAACTTCATGGCTTTACTTCCTCTCCACTTGCCTGCAGCAGACGCTCGAGAACTTTCTCCCAGGTGATGAGTCCTTGTGTGATCTTATACTGGTATAGTTGGTCAAAAACATCCTTATGCATGCGGATCCAGGCGGTGTTGGGAAACGCAGTCTCTATGGCTTCTCTCCAGAGTGCGACAGGGAGACGGTAGTTTGCTTCCTTCGACCAGGAAACCTGCCCAATCTGTAAGTTGCCCGCCTCGCCTTCATAGAAGATGGTGCCACTAAACAGAAAGTTGAGCGGAATCTCCCCATCTTCCAGAGCATCGAAGTACTTCGTGCTCACAACCTCAAAGTCGTAGGAGCATGGGACGGGTAATTCGACGACGGTGCTTCCCGTGAATGGTGGCACCACAGTAATGACGTGGGTCCATAGAAATGTGCGCAAGGTCTTCCCCCAGCGCTCTGGCTCTCCAAAGAGTTCCTTCAGTTTTGCCTTTTCTTCGCTATTGTAGCGACGCTGCGTGACAGTCAACATGATCTGGCTCTTCAGATTGATGTTTTGGATCTTCTCTTGCTCGTTCACATTGGTAATACGCATTTTGAAGTTGAGTAGCGGAATGACGCTATAGGCCGCAACCCCGACACCAATTACCTCAAAGCTCAGGTCAGGCATTGGCTTCTCCTCTCCAAGGTGTAGAGGTTCTTTGCTGTGTACCCATTGTGGCCTCCTCTACAGGGGTTGCCTTCTTGCTCAGGGCTGTAAAGTATTCTGCAATGGCTTTCCAGACCTCTTCTCCACCGCTCAGACCTTTCCATTTGAGGCGGATTAGACCGACCAGCTCGTAACAGGTATCTATCGGGACGATATAATGTTCACGATAGCTTTCACCACCCCTATTCTGTACGCGGTTGATAAGCAGTGCCTCGACGTCGGGCTCCAGATCATTCAGAATAGGATTGTTACTGACCAGCACGTCCCAACCTTCAAGGGGGAGCGTGGATTCCATAGCTCCCGCTGGACTAGGATAGAAGGCCCTGGTGTGCTTAGTCTCACCCTCAGACATCGCTATTGCGGTTTCATTTGGAGTGTGCTCACCAGTTCCAGTACTGTGAAAGATATAGACCATGTTCACTGGAAGCATCAGGTCGTCCCACTGCTCATCCGTCATGTGGAAATCAGGCATTATCAGATAGCGCGCGGGCACAAGCCGATACTTTCCGCCTCCCGCTACTGGGTCGCCGAAGAGGATTGAGCAAGGACGGCACACACAAATGAGCGCACGATTGGAGAGTTCCAAAAGGTGACGATGACTCGGTCCAATCTCTGCACTACACAGTTCGCACTGCTCCATAGGCGGACGCATTTCTCGTTTGCGCGCAAACTGACGCAGCACATCAAGAGATGTTGGTGCAGCGGAACGATCATCCTGGTTGTTTGTAAGTTCGCTTGATGCCATAGCTGCTCACCTTATCTCACGTGTGTTTTTGTTGGCTGCTCACTATCCTTGCGCCGTCGTAGAGGAACAAACGTTACTGGTACGCCAGTCCGTGGTGGTGGATCGCTAACTCCTTCTACTTGAAGTCCGTTCAGGTCTGGGGCTGCCTTGTAAATGGCCTTCTCAATCGCCAATTTGAGCGTAATGGTTGAGCCAGGGCAACCATCACAACTTCCTTGGAGACGTAGGTGGGCTATGCCATCTTCGACCTTCACCAATGCAACATTGCCGCCATGCGACTTGAGATAGGGTCGCACCTCGTCCAGTGCTTGGAGAATCCGTGCCTCAAGATCGAGCGGATGAAGTCCATGCAGCAAGAAGAGAGAACTTAGTAAATCATCGTTCGCAAAGGTATCGATCAATGTCAGGCCCGATGCTTCAGATGCGGCGGTAATTTCGAGTAGGCGAGCCAGCCCTTCGCCGTACATGTCCAGGAGAGACTGGACAAGTTCCTCAGCCGTGGCACGCGCATGTGGGTCAGGGAATGTAGCAATCTCCTGGACTAGCGTCTCGATACGCGCTGCCAGATCGTAGTGCTCTTGCACTTGTTGTGGCATCACCCATTCTCCTCTATTGCGGGGTACGAAAGAAGTTAAAATATGCGCTCTCAAGCCTTCTCCAGGCCAGAAGTAGCCTCTGGCCCGGAGTGTGGAATTGGATCATGTTGTCCACGGTGGTCTGTTAGGGTGCTGGTATATTTGGGCTTGCCGGATCTACCGGATTTTCATTATCGGGATTGACGCCTGTGACATCCCGGGCAGTTGTTTTCCCACTAGGCCTATTTGCCTGTCCCGTCGTACCTGTATCATGGCGACCAGGCTCTTTGCCATCAGTGCGTGTTTTTTCCTCACCCTTGTCTGTGCCTGGAGTATGCACAGGATTTGGTGGAGTTGGTGATTTCTGCTCTTCCATGGTATGTCCTCCTATTTTGACTCCTCAGTGTCCGCAACTGTTTGTTTGCGGCGGGCTTTTGAATGGCCGTGCCACCGTAAGCGACGAGGAGTCCTGAATCAAGTACATTTCATGTTCCTGACTCGGATGGAGGAAGCTCTGCTTCCCCATCCGATCTACTACCCCTTATGGGTAGTGATGCTACTCGTGTACGCCAAAGGTCGGTGAAAGAACCTTCTGAAGCTCTTTCCCTTCACCCAGGTACATATGAACACCGCATGGTAGACAAGGGTCAAAGCTGCGTACTGCACGCATGATATCGATACCTTTGAAGCTGTCTGGTCCGTTCTCTTCGAAGATTGGTGTGTTCTGCACGGCATCCTCGTAAGGGCCGGGTGTGCCATAGATGTCGCGTACGCTGCCGTTCCAAGGCGTAGGAGGATAAGGATGATAGTTGGCGATCTTTCCGTTCTCGATTACCATGTGATGGGAAAGCACACCGCGTACCGCCTCGTGGAAGCCACAACCGATGGCGTCCTTTGGCACTGTGAATTCGCTCCACGTCTTGGTGCGGCCAGCATGTAGTTCAGCAAGTGCCTTTTCTACACAGTGGAGAGCAACAGCAGCGGAGTAGGCCTGGAAGTATGTGCGCGCACGGTTGCGCTCAATGGCATTGCTCCATTTTGGTATCTTCCACTCGTACTCTACCGCAGGCTTTGTGGCGCTCTTAGGCAAGCGGATTTTGACGCTATGCCCGGTTGCCTCAACTAAGCCGCCCAGATTCACCAGTCCGGCCAGAGCCGTCGACCACAGGCGCGCAAGAGGTCCACCGCCAGTATCAAGGGCCAGGTAATCACTAGTACGCTTGTCGAACCAGCGCGGAGACATTGTCCAGCTATACTTGTCGCCGAAGTCACGTTTCTGTGGTTTAGGAATGGTCGTCTGATTCCAGGGGTGACGCTTATCGACAGGGTTGCCAAGCGGATCGCGGTCAACGAACGTTCTTTCATTCTGCCAGTCGTCGTAGTAGGAACTGCCCAGTAGAATGCGAATGCCTAGATTGATATCTACGAGGCTTGTCGTCACCAGTTCGCCATCCACAATCACGCCTGGCGTGACGAACATGGCACGGCCCCACTTTTCCATGGTGCGATAATCGTAGTCGCACACATCGGGGTCTTGCCATGAGCCCCAGCAGCCGAGCAGGGTACGGCGGTAGCCTACCATCTCATAGCCGGGCAGAGCCTGGTACCAGAAATCGAACAGGTCGTCGTGCATAGGAACGACCTTCTTCATCCATTCGACGTACTTCATGAGCCGAACGAGGTAGTCTGTGAAAATCTGGACGGTAGCGACCGTTCCCACGCCTCCTGGATAGAGGGTCGAGGGATGTACGTGGCGTCCTTCCATCAAACAGAATGCCTCGCGAGTATAGCGACTCACATGCAGTGCTTCGCGGTAAAATTCACCGACGAAGGGGTTGAGTGAGCGCATGATGTCGCCGATGGTGCGATAGCCGTGATCTGCGGCGTGTGGAGCTTCGGTCTTATTTGCCAGTTCAAGAACACTTGGATTGGTCTCTTTCACCATTTGCTCACAGAAGTCGACGCCGACCAGATTCTCCTGGAAGATATTGTGGTCGAACATATACTCAGCGGCTTCACCCAGATTGACAATCCACTCACCCATTGCAGGTGGCTTTACCCCATAAGCCATGTTTTGAGCATAGCAAGAGCAGGTTGCATGATTGTCACCACAGATGCCGCAGATGCGGCTGGTGATGAAGTGAGCGTCACGCGGGTCTTTCCCTTGCATGAAGAGGCTGTAGCCACGGAAGATGTGGGAGGTGCTATAGGCCTCCGCAATCCGTCGATTCTTGAAATCAATCTTGGTGTAAATGCCAAGGCTACCAACGATACGTGTCATCGGATCCCACGACATCTCAACAAGCTGGGGTGGCTGAGATGGGGTTTGTTCTCGTCTAATTTCTGTAGTCATAATGCTACCTCCTATATCGAGCCGCTGTACACTGCTGTCGCCTAATCATGATTTCCACCTTGGGCTATAGCCTGTCGTCAATTGTCTTCCCGTGTGGCGCCAGGACGGTTCCTTGTTGACCGTGCGATTGGTTATACTACGTAATGCTTTAATGGCTGGGCCGTAGAACTGGATCGCTTTGGTCGATATTTTCGCACCGGTTGGTTCATCCATAAACGGCATAAATTTATCGGGGAAGCCAGGCATCGTACAGCCAATGCAGATACCACCGACGTTGGGGCAGCCGCCAATGCCAGCCATCCAGCCACGCTTAGGTACGTTGCAGTTCACCACTGGTCCCCAGCAACCCAACTTCACAAGGCAAAGTGGTGATCCGTACTCTTCAGCGAACATGCCTTGCTCGTAGTAGCTGCCACGATCGCAGCCTTCATGAACGGTTTTGCCGAAGAGCCAGGTTGGTCGTCCCTCGGTGTCGAGGGGAATCATGGGGGCCATGCCCGCAACCTGATAGAGGAGATAGAGGAGAGTCTCCATGAAATTGTCAGGCTGCACAGGGCATCCAGGGACATTCACGATGGGGATGCCAGCCTTGGATTTCCAGTCCCAGCCAAGATAGTCAGCGACACCCATGGCACCTGTTGGATTGCCTTGCATGGCATGAATGCCACCATAGGTAGCGCAAGTTCCTATTGCAACTACGGCCAGTGCCTTTGGAGCTAAACGATCAATCCAGTTGGTTACGGGAATAGGCTGGCCGGTGGCCTCGTCTACGCCAAGGGCAGCCCAGTAGCCTTCGGACTTAATCTTCTCGTTTGGCACGGAGCCTTCAAATACGAGCACAAAGGGGTCAAGTTCACCACGCTCTGCTTTATACCACCAATCCATGAAATCTTTGCCCCACTCGTAGGCAATGACCTTGTTATGGATATGCACACGGGGGAGTCCCGGAATGGCACCCAAAACAACATCCTCGAGGCTAGGTTGGGTTGCTGCGGTGATTGAGACAGTATCCCCTTCACATCCCAATCCCTCTACAATCCAAATGATGTGGACGTCCTCCACTTTTGTCGCCATGTTGTTCCTCCTCAAGCAATAAGTGCTTGCTGAACGTTTTTGGAGGGTACTCTACAATGACAATAAGAGAAGCGATGGTTGGTAACGAAGGCAACAGCCGCCTTGAGATACTAGGGACGCGGGGTAAGGTTTCCATGAGGGAAAATGTAACCGTAGAAACAGCATCCTTGCCGCTTGATCTAACAGTGATCAATCTTTTGAATGGAGTGTTTCTATACTAAGAACCTCTAATACGTAATACGCATCTCATGGTATAACCGATTACTTAAGAAAAACCGGAAAATTGCCTGCCATATACGTAAGGGAAGGGAAGATCAAATCAACGGTTGATTTGACATGGGAATTTGGTTGTACTGAGAGGGTGAGCGTAAATAGAGCGGTAGAAAAGCGAACTGGGTTGGGCGAAGACATCACTGGCTTACCCTCTTCCTATACACTAGATACTGAACAATAGTGCAAAAGAGTTCTACATACTGTGTGATTGTAGCATAGAGTGATGGATTTATCAAGGTTTATGGGCATCAATGTAAGCTAAACAATAAAAAAGAATAAAAAAAGCCCGCCTGTGCAGGCGGGTGGAGTGGCAACGTCCTATTTTCCCGTGGGGTTGCCCCCAGAGTATCGTGAGAGCTGGCAGGCTTAACTACCGTGTTCGGGATGGGAACGGGTGTTTCCCTTTCGCTATTGTCACCACGCCACTCGCATGTACAAACGGGTGGGAATTCTCTCTGGTGGAGATGAGGGGATTCGAACCCCTGACCTCCGCCGTGCAAAGGCGGCGCTCTTCCAACTAAGCTACATCCCCGTGAGGAGGGTGGGCCATCCTGGACTCGAACCAGGGACCTCAGTCTTATCAGGACTGCGCTCTAACCACCTGAGCTAATAGCCCGTAGAAACAAAGGAACAGAAGCACTGGACAACTGAAGAGTGGTAAGACCTTCATCAGGTAACACACCTGTAAGAAAACAAGCTTTGTCAATCGCAATCTCATCTTACGACAAGAACCGACCTGGGATGCCTCTCTAATGAAAGAGAGGAGATATCCCTAGAAAGGAGGTGATCCAGCCGCACCTTCCGGTACGGCTACCTTGTTACGACTTCACCCCAATCACCGACCCCACCCTCGACGCTTGCCTCTCTTCAAGAAGAGTTAGCCCAGCG
>JBBPYR010000088.1:0-8379 GCA_038199755.1 Ktedonobacterales bacterium
TGGCGGTCTGAATAGCAAGCCATTCCTTGCAGACCGCCTGAGCGTAGCTAGCGCGACAGCGTGTTGGCGGTCTGAATAGCAAGCCATTCCTTGATACACGATACACGCCTATTGACATGCTGCCGTTCCAATACGGTACTCCCAATACACAAAAAAAGACTTTCAAGCATTACTATTACACTTGAAAGTCTTCCATCAGTCTGCCTAGTACTTGACCTTATGTATCAGAGAACAACACCATGTGGCTGCCTATTATTCCGCTTCTTCTTCGTCCACCTGCTCAACCGCCACGGGAATAGAGAGGCGGCGATACAACTGTCGTACCTCAATTTCAATGTCCGCGCTTGTTAAATGAAAGCGTTGCCCTGCCCCGTATTGCTGGTAAAGCCAACCAGTATCAGTGCGGGAAAAGACCTCGACGCGCTGGATATACTGACTGATCAGGATGATTTCCTGAATAGTCTCCTTCATCTGGTAAAGTGCCAGCTTCTCAAAACGATCTGTCATCTCTGTAGACCGCGAAAGCACCTCAACCACCAGGATCGGAGCTTGCATAATTTGTGACTCTCCATGATCAGCCACGTCACAAGAGACAACCACATCTGGAATAACAACCCTGGTTGGTGTCACGCGCACTAATTTATCCGCTACATAGGGGCGACACAGCGAATCATCTCCCAACGCCCGAGCCAGCGCGACCCCGAAATTCAACGAAATTGCCGCATGGTTTGACGATCCCCCGGCCATCAAACGAACCTCGCCATCATGATATTCGTAGCGTCGGTCAGAATTGTTGACGAGAAGTAGGTATTGTTCAAGTGACATGTGCTGCCGCGCGGATTGCATCGCCATACACCGATTTCCTCACTGCTTTTCTGAATGTACCATGTCGTTTCTCTGCACCCATTATATCATGCACCTATCTTGTAACGAAAATAGTAAACAATACGTGTGATATATGACTCCGACAATTTTCGGTGCCCGAACTTCTTTATTAACCATAGGAGAATAGCAATGGTACAACGAACTGAGACCCAATGGTCAACAAACCGCATTTTTGCTCTCGCCCTCGGCATTGTCTTTACCCTGATAGCCATTATTGGTTTCCTGACCCCTACTGAGAATAGCTCGGGTGTACAGGCCATCTTCGGCCTCTTTGACGTGGATAGCGTCCTTAACATCGTTCACTTGCTCTTCGGCTTGTTAGGTATTGCAGCGGCCTTCACCGGCTATTCCCGTCGCTATAATCAGGCGTTTGGCGTCATCTACGTCGTTTTAGCACTACTCGGCCTCATTCCCGCTCTCTACTTTCCAGCGGGTTCTTTTGGCCATGATAACGGTCTGTTCTTGGGTCTGATGCATCTCAATGCAGGAGATCATATCCTTCACCTCGTCACAGGACTCGCCGCCCTCTACGTCGGCTTCTTCGTTGATCGTGCAAATGGGTTGAATAGATCTGCATTATAATCATAGGCATGGTTCACGCTCATTTTGATCATGCCATAGAACCAAAAGAGGAAGTGACGGGTTTGACACGCCACTTCCTCTTTTTTCTGCCGAAAAACGTGTAACTTATAACGAGTGATGTTATCGCACTATAAACTAAAGGAGGAATAGATGAACCAACAACAGCACACCATGCTGGCCCAATTGAGCCAAACCTGCCTGAAAGGAGCTTTCGCTGGCTTCGTCGCCACAGTCCCTATGACCATCTTCATGCTCGTCACACAACGCTTCTTACCTAAAGGACAGCACTATGACTTACCACCAGAAATCATCACAAAAGAGTTGGCGCAGCGCATGCACGTGAAGCAACACATGAGTAAAGGGCAAATTCTGGCTGCAACACTCGTTTCCCACTTTGGCTACGGCACAACCATGGGAGTGCTATATAGTTCTTTCCCACAGAGTACCCCTATGATCGCCCCTGTGCAAGGAAGCCTCTTCGCCCTTCTTGTATGGGCCGCAAGTTATCTCGGCTTGCTCCCATTATTAGGCATGTCAGAATCAGGCCACAGGGAGCCGAAACATCGCAATCTTATGATGATCGTCGCTCACATCGTGTGGGGATCAACGTTGGGATTAGTGGCAACAGCTCTACTGCGCAAGAAAGTATAGTAGCGAGTACATCATCTGTTTGCACAGCAAGCGCAAGTCTCCCTCGCGCTCGCCTTGCCTACTTACCTAGCCGTTGGTGCTGCCGCTGGCATTGCCAACGCTGACCACGATGTTCGCAGGCACCTGCACCTTCACCTTCACCGACAGATTATTCCCGATAGCCTGTGCATTGCCATTGAAATCGCTCAGGTTCGCCGCGGCGGGAAGCGTATAGCTGTAGCTTTTGGTGCCAATGGTGAAGCGCAGCACACGATCACTGCCCACCGCACTGGTCGTGATACCTGTATACGCTATCACATTCAGGTCGGGATCACCTTGTACCACAGGCTTCAATATCGTCACCGTGAAGCTACTACCATCCTGGTTCACAATCGCATCCATATTGACAGAGGCCCCCACCGTTGGCGAGTTGCCACCAAAAGCCGAGCGATCAGTCTGGGCAGAGATTGCCAGCGTATACGCTTTTCCATCAGGTCCAGTCATGACAAGACTACTGCCACTGACACTTTTGACAGGGCCAATGAACGAAATGCCACCAGCTTTAAACGCGACCGATGCAGTAGTTGGCGTAGCCGCTACCGCCTGTGTAGGAGTTGCCGAAACCTGGGTTGGGGCTGTCGTCGCAGCTGGAGTGCCACCACCACTGCCACCAGTCGTCGTTTGTCCGCTACCGCCAGCGACGCCCGAACACGCTGAAATCAAAATCATCATACCAAGCAAGACACTACACACAAACATAGCTTGCAGAAATTGACGAGATGGTTTAGTGAACACAGTTTTCTCCCTTTATCACAGATCAGTATCGAGACACAAACCTTTTATTGATGGCATTACCCAACCTATAAATTCACAACATTTGATCTATCGTGATATACGATGATACACTCATTTTTTAGGGAGGAACTATACTCTATAGCACAGTGAACGAGTGATAATGGTCACACCCACAGAAACCCGAAGCCCACCAGCACATACACAGCCAGCGTCGCCCCCACAAACAACGCCACCAAGCGTGGTTGCAGAATGTGCCCTAGCACCACCATTTCGGGCAGGCTCAGACCAGAGGCAGCAATCATGAAGGTCAGCACGACCGGAACGGTCACACCGTACTGGATGAGGGCTTCGAGAGAGGTACTAACGTGGCAACGAAGGGGGAAATATCACCTTTTTATTTTTGAGCAATAATGAAAAACTGATGGAAGTGATCTTCAAAATAGCCATCTGCCTGGATCATTTCATGCAAAGTAACGAGCTTATCGAAATACTTCTCCACGGAGAAGCCAGGGACTTGCCAAGGTACAATTTTCAGATAGTAGACAATAGCCCCGACATCATAAAACCGCTCAACAAGAAATTCCTCACGCTGCTCAATGATCTGCAATCCCGTCGCTTGCAACTGTGAGACTGCTTTCTCCAGATTCCAACCAGCATATGTGTAGGGAACATCGAAGACGCTGTTCAACCGTTCCATCACCTTGCCGCCAACCTGCTGTGTGATAATTTGATGCCCTGGTTTGAGAATGCGCTTGATCTCTGGCTCATAGTAATAGCCATGGCGATTGATGATAAGATCAAATTGGTTATCCGCGAAGGGCAACCGCGTATTATCAGTGATCTCGTAGACCTTTACCCCCAGCGGTTCTAGGCATTTTCGTGCGACTGGTATATTGGGCGCGTAAGATTCCGTCGCGCATGTCTCAGTTGGCAATGGTTGTAGTGCGGCCAGACGTTCACCTCCGCCTGTATCCATATCCAGCAATGATTGTGCTAGTGCCATTCCTGCTCGCACAGTTGCCATATAATTCCAGCTACTGATATGCCGAATTGTCACACGTCGCCCATCTAAATAAGAAAAATCCCAGCCCGAGAATGGGTGGTTGTACTCAGCGACGAGATATTTGTATAACTCATTGTGGTTCATGGTCTTATTTTATCATAAAAAGTAATAGTGAAAAGCAGGATATGCTGCCAATAATCTTGTATAAGCCTGACTTACACCAAAAATCCTCTTGCAGTCTCTCCCATAATGGTGTATGATATAGGCGGTTTCGCACTCTACCAATGAGAGTGCTAAATATTTTTCACACTCGTATCAACCTTACGCTCACACTTCAAATACACAACACTAGTAAGGGAGAAATTGCAGATGGCAGCAGTAAGCGTCAAAATTCGCCCCATGGGCGACCGCATCATTGTCAAAGCCTCCAATCGAGAGGCCGTCACCAAGAGTGGCATCGTGTTACCTGATACCGCCAAAGAGAAGCCCCAAGAGGGTGAAGTTCTGGCAGTCGGCCCCGGCAAAGTGCAAGACAGTGGCAAACGTGTCGCACTTGAAATCGAGGTTGGCCAGCGTATTCTCTTCGCGAAATATGCTGGTACTGAGGTCAAACTCGATGGCGAAGAATACCTCATCATGCGCGAAAGCGACGTAATGGGTATCATCGAATAACCCAACTAAACAACAATTCGTAGGGACTACCCTGGCAGTCGTCCTCTACCTAACAATCGTAGGGATGGCCCACGGGGTCGCCCGATTACAACAGGAGTATTATTCGTGGCAAAACGACTACAATTTGAAGATCAAGCACGCCACTCGCTCAAAAAAGGCATCGATGCCGTAGCGGAAGCGGTAAAAGTGACATTGGGTCCAAAGGGCCGCAATGTCGTGCTAGACAAAAAGTATGGCGCACCTACCATCACCAATGACGGTGTGACCATTGCCCGTGAAATTGATCTGCCCGATCCATTTGAAAACATGGGTGCCCAACTACTTAAAGAAGTAGCCACCAAGACCAACGATGTCGCCGGTGATGGCACCACCACCGCGACCGTGCTGGCCCAGGCCATTGTCACCGAAGGGCTGCGCAATCTGGCAGCAGGCGCAAACCCCATGATCCTGCGTCGTGGCCTGGAAAAAGGCGTTGAGGCAGTCATCGAAGAGATCAAGTCCATGAGTCGCCGCATCGAGACCCGTGAAGAGATCGCCCAGGTCGCCTCTATCTCTGCCGCCGACAACACCATCGGTGAACTTATCGCCGAAGTCATGGAGCGCGTCGGCAAAGATGGCGTCATCACAGTTGAAGAAGGCCGTGGCATCGAGATGGAGAAAGAGTATACTGAGGGTATGCAATTCGACCGTGGCTTCATCTCCCCCTATATGGCAACCAACCCTGACAACACCGAGGCCGAATTGTCCAACCCCCTCATTCTCATCACCGACAAGAAAATCAGTGCCATTGCTGATATCCTGCCCGTACTTGAGCGCGTGCTGCAATCCGGCAACAAAAATTTCGTCATTATCGCCGAGGATGTAGACGGTGAGGCATTGGCAACACTCGTCGTGAACAAACTGCGCGGTGCCTTCAATGTCGTAGCAATCAAGGCTCCTGGCTTTGGTGATCGCCGCGAGGCCATGCTCGAAGATATTGCGATCCTGACGGGTGCCTCGCTGGTAACAGAGAAGCAGGGCCTTAAGCTGGAAAACGCCACCTTGCAAGATCTTGGCCGTGCCCGCACCGTGACAGTGGACAAGGATAACACCACCATCGTTGAGGGTGCTGGCTCCTCCGAGGATATCCAGGCTCGTATCCGCCAGATTCGCGCCTTCATCAACGACACCACCAGCGACTACGACCGTGAGAAGTTGCAGGAACGCTTGGCGAAGTTGGCCGGTGGCGTAGGCGTCATCAAGGTTGGTGCCGCGACCGAAGTCGAACTAAAAGAGAAGAAGCACCGCGTCGAAGATGCATTGTCCGCGACCCGTGCCGCTATCGAAGAGGGTATCGTCCCCGGCGGCGGCTCAGTGCTCGTCGCAGCCATTCCCGCCCTTGACCGCGTGCAGGTTGCCCCTGGCGAAGAGACCACGGGCGTCAACATTCTGCGCCGTGCTCTTGAGGAGCCACTCCGTCAGATCGCCATCAACGCCGGACAAGATGGTGCCGTTACGGTGGCCGCTGTTCGTGCCGCTGCGCGTGGCATCGGCTTTAATGCCCTGACTGGCGAATATGTCGATATGATCAAGGCAGGTATCGTCGATCCGGTCAAGGTGACGCGCTCGGCCTTGCAGAACGCAGCCAGCATCGCAGGCATGGTCCTCTCGACCGACACCCTCATCACCGACAGCCCTGAAGAGGCTGGAGCAGGTATGCCTGCTGGTGGCGGCATGCCTGGTATGGGTGGCATGGGCGGTATGGGCGGCATGATGTAAGAACCCTTTTCAGGGTTAGTAGAGCACAAGCAAAAAGCTGCGGGGCACGCCCCGCAGCTTTTTGCTTGTCATCTAACCCTCTTCCGCTTTGTTATATACCCGCAAAGAGTTGTTCTACCCGCACCTCTGACATAGATGGCACCACTTTTGAGCGTAGATATTCTTGCTGCTTAAATAGACCAAACAATACATATCTTCCATTCTCCAACGTTAGCACCTCAACCGTTTGATACTTAGGGTCAACAAGCCAGTATTCAGAGACACCATGAAGAGCATAGGTGTCATATTTTTCACGGCGATCATACGTGATTGTGCCGGGAGAAGCAACTTCCACCACAAGATCAGGTGCTCCAACAATGCGTGTTTCCTTCATTCGGTCAAGATGCTCTTTCAGTATAACGATCACATCTGGCTGAACGACGGTATCTACAGCTAGCTGCACATCAGTAGGTGCTGTCAACACTTGTCCTAATCCCGTCAACTTTACGTGAGTACGAAAGTGAGATGCAACCTCCAGAACAGCGTTTTGATGTCGAATATTGGGTGCGGGTGCCATATACAGAACTCCATCTACAAGTTCGTAGCGGTGTCCATCATCCGGCAAAGCAGCATAGTGATCATACGTCCAATGCCCTTGTTTGGGGCCTGACACATGGTTTGCAGGTATCACTATTTCCAGATTATCCGAAGTCATTGCCATCGTTTGCCCTACTTTCGTACCATGAAGGAATGCTACTATTCAGATAATAGCATAACCTTGTCTGGAATGCGAGATACTATGTAAATACTACGCAATTTACCACGGCACAGTTAAACAAGAGAGAAAACGCTAGCTATATTGAGTTTATTTTTATGGCTACTTGTTTGTTATAGATGTCCCTTGTGGGCATCCACCATTATTTTGAAGGAGCTTGTAGTTTGAAACATTTTTTGCAGCAAAACGTCTTTTCTCGTCGTTTCCTACCCCGCCTCCTCGTTGCTGTCTTAGTGCTTGTCGCTGTGCTCGGGCTTATTTATAACCGGGCTTATGCCGCCAATTATCGTCCCGCGCCACCCTTTGTGCCAGGCTTAGACGTGCTAGCAACAGCTACTGGGACAGACACCACAACACCCATTCCCTCACTCACCCCTTCACCCACCCTTTCAACAACCGTTACCGCCACAACTACTGCCACGGCTACCACCACGGCAACAGCCACTACCACGCCGACAGCTGGTGGCTTGCCGCGCTTCGATCATATCGTCGTCGTCGTTGAGGAAAACAAAGATTACTCCGAAATTATTGGAGCCAACACATCCGCAACTTACATCAATTCATTGCTCACAGAAGGCACATTGTTCACCAACTACCACGCCATCACCCATCCCAGCCAGCCTAACTACCTCGATCTGTACTCCGGTTCCGATCAAGGGGTCAATGGTGATGCCTGTAGCGCATCCACCACCTATCCACAACCAGACCTGGGTGGTCAACTCATTGGTGCAGGCTTCAGCTTCGCGGGCTACTCTGAAAGCATGCCCTCGGCAGGCTACACAGGCTGCTATGATACACCCACCACCTTTGGCAGTGTCTATGCTCGCAAGCATAATCCGTGGGCCAACTTCAGTGATGTCAATGGCGCAAGCACCAACCTGACCTTCAGCAGCTTTCCCACCACCACTGACGGCTTCAGCAAGTTGCCTACCGTCTCATTTGTCATCCCTAATATGCAAAACGACATGCACGACGGCTCTATTCAGCAGGGAGATAGCTGGCTCCAACAGAATATGAGCGGCTACATCGAATGGGCCAGAACGCATAACAGCCTGTGCGTCGTCATCTGGGATGAAGAGAACGAAAGTAACGGCATTGAAAGCAATCCCAACCAGATTCCCTTAATCTTTGTCGGTCAGCACGTCCAGGCGGGCAGCACCAGCAACGCCAACCTCTCGCACTACGACATGCTGCGTACCCTCGAAGATATGTACGGTCTGCTACCCGCTAATAACGCCGCCACTGCCAGCGACATCACAGGCGTCTGGAACTAAATGTCCAAATTGCCAGGAAAGAGCCA
>JBBPYR010000089.1:0-9544 GCA_038199755.1 Ktedonobacterales bacterium
AGATATTCTAGGTTGACGCTCCTTAGCTGTTATGATATGATTAAAGTGAGGGCAACGTTGCCAACACTTTCAGCATAGCATCACAGCTAGGGAGCCAAACTATGGGCATTATCGAAACACATATAGATCGGAACAGCGCAGAATTTCAGGAAAACACACAGCATTTCCAGCAATTACTTGCTGAACTCCAAGAGCACATACAGCAGGTGCAACTTGGTGGTGGGCCAGACGCGATAGCCAAACATCGCAAGCGCAACAAATTGCTTGCCCGTGAGCGCATTCAACTGCTCTGCGACCCCGATACGCCTTTTCTGGAGCTCAGCCCTCTGGCGGCATGGGATATGTATGACAATGATGCTCCTTCAGCAGGCATTGTTACGGGCATCGGACTGGTCGAGGGGCAGGAGTGCATGATTGTTGCCAATGATGCCACGGTCAAAGGCGGCACATACTATCCTATGACCGTCAAAAAGCACCTGCGCGCCCAAGAAATTGCCGAACAAAATCAGCTCCCTTGCATCTACCTCGTCGATTCGGGCGGTGCCTTCCTGCCATTGCAGGCCGATGTCTTTCCTGATCGCGATCACTTCGGGCGCATCTTCTACAATCAGGCGCGTATGTCTAGCCAGCGCATTCCGCAAATCGCTGCGGTGATGGGGTCCTGCACGGCGGGCGGAGCCTATGTGCCAGCGATGAGCGACGAAACGATCATTGTGCAGGGCAACGGGACAATCTTCCTCGGAGGGCCACCGCTTGTCAAGGCCGCGACAGGCGAAGAGGTGAGCGCGGAAGACCTGGGCGGTGCTGATGTCCACAGCCGTATCTCTGGCGTCACCGATCATCTTGCGGTCAGCGACTCACACGCCCTCGCCATCTGTCGTAGCATCGTTTCGCATCTCAATCGTCGCAAGCACATTCCGTGGGACATTCACGCGCCAGAGCCACCGCGCTATGACGCCAACGAACTGTATGGCATCATCCCGAAGGATGGGCGCAAAAGTTATAACGTGCATGAAGTGATTGCACGACTGGTGGATGGCAGCAAATTTCACGAATTCAAGGAGTTGTACGGCACAACCCTCGTGTGTGGCTTCGCACGTCTGATGGGCTATCCAGTGGGGATCATCGCCAATAACGGTATCCTGTTCTCGGAAAGCGCGTTGAAGGCCACGCACTTTATCGAGCTGTGCGCGCAACGCCAAACGCCGCTGATCTTCCTGCAAAACATTACCGGCTTTATGGTTGGTCGCCAATATGAGAACGGCGGCATCGCGAAAGATGGCGCGAAGATGGTGATGGCGGTGGCAAATGCTCCGGTTCCACGCTTCACGGTTATCATCGGTGGCTCGTTTGGCGCGGGCAACTACGGAATGTGTGGGCGTGCCTATTCGCCGCGCCAACTCTGGATGTGGCCGAACGCACGTATCTCGGTGATGGGGGGTCAGCAGGCGGCAACCGTGCTAGCAACAGTGCGCAAAGATGGATTAGAGGCCCGTGGGAAAACGATGTCGGCAGAAGAAGAGGCCGCCTTTATGCAGCCCATTTTGGACAAATATGAGCTAGAGGGCAACCCATATCACAGTACGGCCCGCCTCTGGGATGACGGCATCATCGATCCTCGCGATACGCGCACAGTACTCGGGTTGGGCATTGCGGCTGCGCTCAACGCGCCCATGCCCGATACGCCGTTCGGGGTATTCAGGATGTAACCGCATGTAGGAAAAATGTTATACTAATCTCAATAGGAGTTTTATCGGCATACAGGCGAGGAGGTGCTTGCATGGCCTATCAAATGACCGTGACATTGACCGATCAAGAATATCAGACACTAGTAGAAGAAGCAGCTAAGAGCGGCAAAAAGCCTGAAGTCTTGCTGCACGATATGATACAGAGTCTCCGACCTTCTTCAACGAAGAAATATGCAATGACGGGACGAGAACTAGCAGAAAAGTTATATCGAGAGGGGGTGATACTCAATCTCGCAACTCAAGAACCGTTAACAAAAGAGGAGCAAGCTGAACGAGAACGGCTAGCTAAACTATTCTCTGGAGATAAATCTATCTCCGAATTGGTAATTGAGGACCGAGGTCCTTACTAATGGGCATCTACTTCATTGCCACTTCTGAAGGATTAGAGATAGAGAATCCAAACAACTATGCATAAGTGATGCTCTGGAAAGAGGAGATAGGGAAGAGGGTTAGATGCTGATTTAGACGCCAGCGTAGTCGCGTGCGGCTCGCTGCTTTTTGAGCTGGCTGGAGCGGCGTTTGGTGTCGAGCCGCCGCACGCGACTGGCGTTAGTGGGCCGTGTGGCCTTACGAGGGACAATTTCCCTCTGTCGTTTCTGTAATTCTTCTGACATGCGCTCAAAGGCCGCTTCCCGATTAGCGTGTTGCGAACGCCGCTCGGTTGCCGTCACGCGCACACCCGTTGGCATATGTACCAGACGCACACCTGTCTCAACCTTGTTGCGGTGCTGACCACCTGGCCCGCTGGCAATAAAAAATTCTACACTACAGTCGCGTTCCAGCGCGTCACGATCTGTAGGATACCGCGTATCCACGATGCATCTCCTCTCATAACTCATCAGTAGGGATGTCCCTACTATATAGACGTATGAACTCCTTAAGAAACAACAAGTATTCTCATAGTGGTATTCCCGTTCATCTACAGAAGAGTATACTGCCTTTGCGTCCCAAAATCGTTATGAAAACGTAGTATAAATAGGCTATTACTATGAGCTTTTTCGCAGCACGTGTTTAATGGAGAACGACCCGCAAGAGAACAGCGTCTTTCGGAAGGAGTTTTTATGAAAATCGCTCACGTCGCACCACCTTGGTTAGCCATCCCCCCAAAAAATTATGGCGGGACAGAGAGCGTTATTGCCGATTTAGTAGAAGAGCAGGTCGCGCAAGGGCATGATGTCACCCTTTTTGCCACAGAGGGGACACGCACCTCGGCCAAGCTCATTTCGTTTCTACCCAAGCCGTTGCGCGATGAAGGTGTTCCCTGGGGCACCCATCTCTCAGCCTTTTATCACCTTTATAATGCCCTGACCTATAAGGGAGACTTCGAGATTATCCACACCCACCTCTCAGCGAGTGGTGATCTCTATATTCTGCCATTAACCGCCACCATAAGCACACCACACGTAACAACACTACACAGTCGCTTCCCCTTTGACCATGCCCAAAACTGGGTCGGCAAAGCTGACAATCGCTACATCACGTCATGGGGTCAGGACGTGCCTATGGTGGCAATCAGTGAAAGCGCACGAGCCGACGCACCCGCGGGTGTTCGGATCATTGCGGTAGTGTACAATGGTCTCGCGCTGAAGGAATATGTTCCCGCCAAAAAGCCACGTGACGACTACCTTGTCTGGCTTGGTCGTTTTTCCCCCGAAAAAGGTCCACATACCGCCATTGAAGCGGCAAAGAAAGCCCAGAAACCGCTTGTGCTCGCTGGAACCATTGATCGTGGGCATAAGGAATCGATAAGCTACTTTCATGACATGATCGAGCCACACGTTGACAACGAACAGATACGCTATATCGGACCCGTCAACAAGAAACAGAAAGTCAATCTCCTCAGCCGGGCCTATGGCTTCCTAAATCCCATCGAATGGGAGGAACCGTTTGGGATGGTCATGATAGAAGCAATGGCCGTAGGATGCCCCGTCATTTCGTTTGCACGTGGAGCCGCACCAGAGCTTATTATCGATGGCAAGACTGGCTTCCTGGTGAAGGATCAAGATGAAATGGTGCAGACAATTCCCAGATTGGCAGAGCTCGATAGACAAGCCACACGTCAACATGTTGAAGCACATTTCTCATCACATGCGATGGCTGATGGCTATATGAATGTCTATCAGTCCTTGCTTCTCCCTCCTCAGTTGAAAGGCTCATTAGAGCCTTCTGAACAGGAAGGCATGAGCGGCAATGACGAAGGGTTATCGCTCATCCTCAAGTAGAGATAAGAAGAGAGGCTCCTCGTGGTCCTTATGATTGCACATGATAGTCCAATATCCACATCAGTTGCTTGAGTAGTGTACTCGTAGGCATACGCTTGATGAGGGCGTTGCGTGAAATGGTGAGCAAGCCATTCTCTATCTGTACAGCTTGCCCGATAAGATGTGCCATGCTACCGATAGTATTGGCACGTCTGCGTCTGCGCTTTTCATACAGGTTGAGTGCGGCCACAATGTTGGACTTCGTACTCAGGCTATCGGCCAGGACAACAGCGTCTTCAATGGCCTGACATGCACCTTGTCCGAGATTGGGCGTCATTGCGTGTGCCGCGTCACCAAGCAGCGTCACCCGTCCACGACTCCAATGAAGGAGATGTTCGTGCTCATAAATGTCGTTACGCAGAATGTGGGTGTCGTCGGTCGCCTCGATTACGGCGGGAATCGGATCATGCCAATCATGGAAGAGGGCCATCAGTTCGTGCTTCCTGCCAAGCGGAGAGTCGTGTGTACCTTCAGGCATATATTTTTGCGCGAACCAGTAGGCGCGATTATTCGTCATAGGAGTGATGCCAAACTGATAGCCCTTGCCCCAGGCCCAGGTTTCAAGCCCTTTGCGCGAGATCGAAGCCACACCCCGCCAGCAAATATAGCCTGCATAGCGTGGTCGCTTCACACTGAATCCTTGCTGGCGAATAATTGAGTGAATGCCGTCGGCACCGATCAGGAGGTCTGCCCGTGCTTCCTTGCCATCAGCGAAGCGGACACGCACCTCATGGGCATCTTGCGTGAATCCTACACAGGTTGTGCCGAGATGAATGCACCTCTTATCTAGGGAGGAAAGCAGAGCCACCAGCAATTCTGCTCGATGCACCACCATATTGATGGTTCCCAGTTGTTGAAGCAGTTCTTCCATGCGCAGATCAACCAGAATATCGCCACGCCAAGTGGTTACGCTGCCTGCGGTCACGGATTCGCCTAGCACATCGATCACATCGGTCAGTCCCAGAGCGTGTAAGGCCCTTAAAGCGTTCGTCCATAGGGGAAGTCCTGAACCCACCTCGCGTAGCTCATCTGCACGCTCAAAAACATCAACCTCAATACCTGCCCGTTGCAGGGCAAGGGCTGCTGTCACGCCACCAATGCCACCACCAATAATGATTGCTCGTTTGTTAGCACGCGCTTGCATGCAATGCTCCTCTAGTTTTTATGCTTGTGTTTTAGCCATACATAGTATAGACAAAAGCATGAGACAGTTCAAGAGTAAGCACGTGGGGATGGCAGTATTGACGAAGCAACCACGCCAGCAAGGGCCATCGTCATATCACAAAGCGAGGAGTAGGGACCTTTAGCACTTCTTCTTTCGCGCAATTGTTACGAATGTAGAGTATAAGAGACCAACGTGAATAGTATGAAATGCAGAGAGTAGTTATGCAAAAAACAGCTTATACGATGCAAACAGGGGCGACAGCACCACCAGTTGCGCAGTCCGAAGAGTTTAACAGGCCACCTCGCATCTTAAACATTCTGCCACAGGATGTTGTGGAGGTACCCAAGCCATCAGCGAAACAGCCGCAACCGCCATCACCTGGGTGGGTAGTCTTTGTGATGCCGTTAATCACGGTGAGCATCATGTTCGCGGTCTACATTTTCGTGAACCATGCCTCACTTCAACAGCTTTCATTTTTAATTCCTATGGCTATTTATGCTATCATGGGTCCCATTTCCTCTCTTATTACCACGCGTCAGCGTGCCAAGGCAATACGGCGCGAGAACATGACCAATGAGAAGAAATTTAAAAAAGCACTTATCAAATTGCGGACTAAATTACAACAGCAGGCAGAAGAGCAGCGGAGACTCGCGCTGCTCACCGACCCAGACCCAGCAGCATTGGAGAGTTACATCCAAGAGCGTATCCACCTGTGGGAACGCCGCCCGGAAGACCCAGATTTCTTGTCGGTGCGTGTGGGTAAAGGCAAGGCTCCTTTGTCCACAACCATCAAAGCACCCGATATCGAGATGGCCCACCCTGTCTGGTCAGAGATACAACGCTTCAAAAGCGATTTTGCGACCGTTGATAGCATACCACTGAGCGTTTCCTTGGCAAAGGTCAAGTCGCTTGGCATTACGGGTCGCCGCCAGGATGTGGCAGCACTGGTACGTTCTATGTTCTGCCAGATCACCACATTGCACTCACCTGAAGATGTACGTATTCTCGGCATTTATCCCGTATCGCAGAGACAAGACTGGGACTGGCTGCAAATCATTCCCCATACGGCACCGATTAAAGGCTGCAAGCTTCCACGCCTGATAGGTGTTGGGCAGGATGAAGCAATCACCCTGCTCAACTTTTTGTTGGAAGAATTGAGCTTGCGTGCTACGAAACACGCCGAGACTCCCGAAGCTCCCGCACTCCCACACCTTGTTGTGCTGGTGCATGACTATGTCGAAGTGCGTAAACATCCAGCGCTGGTGAATGCCTTTAAGCTAGGGGAGCAACTTGGTGTCTCTATTATCTATCTCGTCGCCCAAAAGCAGGCTATTCCGAGCGAGTGCCGTGGCATTCTGCGTCTTTCCGACGAGGGAGCAGCCGACTATGCCGCGACAGGTGTGACGGGTGAACACCTGTCAGACATTGCCGCGGACTCTTTGCACCTGGATCAGACAATTATACTCTCGAAGCTCCTGAGCACTATTCACATCGTGAGCGAAGAAGAAAAACAGGCCGCCGACCTTCCCACCAATGTGCGTTTTCTCGACCTCATCGATTTACCTTTTGCCGATCAACTCGATGTCGAACAGTGGTGGAGTCACCCACGCTTTGGGCGACTACGCGTGCCATTAGGCATCGGTATCAATGGCATTGTCTGGCTAGACCTCAATGACGCGGCACATGGCCCACATGGTATCATCGCAGGAACCACGGGTGCGGGCAAAAGTGAATTGCTGCAATCCATCATTATTGGTCTCGCACTCACCCATCATCCCTTTCTGGTCAACTTTGTGCTGGTTGACTTCAAAGGTGGTGCGGCATTCAAACCCTTTGAAAAGCTGCCACATACCGTTGGCATGGTCACAGACCTCAGTGGCAAATTGACGGAACGTGCCCTTGTTGCGCTAAAGAGCGAGCTTCGTCGGCGTGAACACATTTTGAGTGAGGCAAATGTGAAAAAAATCGTGGAATACCAGACATTACAGACACAAAATCCGACGATGCAACCACTACCGAATCTACTGATTATTATTGACGAATTCGCGGAATTAGCCAAAGAACATCCTGCTTTTATGGAAGGATTGGTCAGCGTCGTGCAAAAGGGGCGTAGCCTGGGAGTGCATCTGATTCTGGCAACACAAAAACCAACTGGCTCAGTCAATGCAAATATCTGGTCAAACCTCAAGTTCCGCATTTGCCTGCGTGTTGCCTCGTTGGGGGATAGCCGCGACATGCTGGGTCGCTCTGAAGCAGCCCTTTTACCAAGCACGATACCCGGACGTGCCTACTTCCAGATTGGCGCTGAGATCTTTGAGATGTTCCAGAGCGCTCGTGTTTCGCTGCCAGCGCGTGTGGCAAATGAGGCATCCTTGCTTGCCGCCAGACAAAGCGCAAACGGAGCAGAGATCATCGACCAGAAAGTATTGATAGACGCCCTGGAACCCTATCAAACAACGCTTGGACAAAAGCTATTCAAGCCTTGGCCCGCGCCGTTGCCACACCGCATTAGCTTGCCAGAGGTCTATCAAAGGGTCAAATATCTCTTTCCTGAGAAGCCATCAAACGACGGACAACCACCTTATGGCTGGCTTGTCAGCCCAGTGGGCATGCTCGACATACCACTAGAACAGAGGCAAGAGCCGTGGATGCTCAACCTGATACAGAACGGTGGACACATGCTGATCGCCGGTGCTGTGGGCAGTGGAAAGAGTGTTCTTCTGCGCACGCTCATCACATCATTCACCCAAACGCACTCACCGAATCAACTGCAACTGTATCTGATTGACTTTGGTGGGCAAGCACTGCGCATTTTCGAGTCGCTACCACATGTGGGGGGAGTGTTTGGAGAATCCGACGAGGAATATATCAATCGGCTTTTACGCAAATTACAAGGCGTTATAGAAGAGCGGAAGCAACTCTGCGCCACTCAGCAGGTCGATGATTTCCTGGGCTATCAGCGTCGTCGTAGCGACCAAGCTACGCTGCCACACATGCCTGCAATCTTTCTGGTCATTGACAAGTTTATTGAGTTCAAGCAAGCACATGAGAAGGAGATGGAAACGCTCCTCACCATCGCTCGCTTCGGTCGCACATATGGCATTTTTCTCATTCTCACTGCCGAAAGACCGCTGGGCATCTCTATGCAACTCCTCAGCTTGATCGAGTTACGGATAGGGTTACGTCTTGTAGAGATTACGGACTCGCTCATCCTGCTAGGCAAAAATGACGCAACGACTATTGACTCTTCACAGCCTGGGCGTGGCTATAAACGTGGGAAAACAGTTGAAGAAATACAGGTTGCACTGCCAGTCACCGCCGAGGACGACGATGAACAAACGCGCCTGCTTGATCAGCTGGTAACAGAGGTGGCAGCACTCAGCAAGGCCAAGAAAGTGCAGAAGGCACCGAGCATTCGTCTGCTACCAGATGTGGTGCATCTCGACTACTTCTTAATGGATGCGCTTGCCAAGATTGTTGACCAAACGCCAGGAGAAACTGCCACACCATCCGAAAAACAGCAGTTACGTATTCGTCTGGGCATCGAGGATTTTTCGCTTCGTCCCATTCTGCTAGAGTTAAACGCTGACTCCCCCCATGCAATGATAGTAGGCGGCTCCGGGACCGGACGTTCAGGTATTCTGCAAACCAGCCTGCTTTCGTTGGCCTGTCCAGACAATCGACATGCCAAGGTAGTGCTTGTCGATTTCAGGCGCAGCTCACGGCAACTCCGTCGCTTGCCTAATGTCTGGCAATATGCAGATACCGAAGAACGTTTGATAGGGGTAGTGAGCATTTTAAAAGAGGAGCTTCGTCAGCGCACTATACAATTACGCGAAGAGGCGGAACAACAATCCGATGACAACGATGATCAGCCGGGCGCAACGATGACACCAATTGTCCTTGCCATTGATGACTACGATCAATTGAGCAGCATGCTCAAAAATCCCATCCTCGATTTGAAAGAGTTCTTCTTGCAAGCGCGTGACCTGCACCTGCACATCATCGTTGCTGGGCAACCGGGTGACTTTTCACGTAACGATCAATTGCTCACACAGGTGAAAGCTTGTCGTGTTGGCGTGGTGCTTGGTGGTGATCCCAACGACCCACAAACGCTCGGGGTGCGCATCAGCGACTTGCCCGTTGGGCGCGGCTATCTGGTGCGACGTAACCAGCGCACCCTCGTCCAGGTAGCACACGCTGCTCCCAGCACATTGAACACCTGGGTCAATCGCATGCTTCATTCCTATGCGATGAGCCTAGTTGATGTGATAGAAAGCAAAAAAGAAGAAACAGTAGAAGTAGTAGAGTCGGTAGAGTCAGCAGCGAGTGGAGGTTAGGAACAGCAAGAGGGGCAACCTAAGATTACG
>JBBPYR010000090.1:0-4350 GCA_038199755.1 Ktedonobacterales bacterium
ACGCCCAGGTGGGGGCAGGTACACGCATCTGGCGGCATGCGCATGTGCGTGAACATGCCGTTCTGGGCGAGAGTTGCAATATTGGCAAGGGTGTGTATGTGGATACGCACGTACAGATTGGCTCACGCGTCAAAATTCAGAACAACGCATCTTTATTTGAAGGGTTGACGGTGGAGGATGGTGTTTTTATTGGACCCCACGTCTGCTTTACCAATGATATGGCACCACGGGCAATTACAGCCGAAGGTAAGCTAAAAAGCGCAGATGATTGGCAAATTACGCCAACCCTGATACAATATGGGGCGTCGATTGGTGCAGGTTCGGTGATTCTCTGTGGTGTGACTATTGGCTCTTTTGCTCTGGTGGGAGCAGGATCGGTGGTGACACGCGATGTCCCGCCGCATGGACTGGTGTTTGGCAATCCCGCCCATCTTCAAGGCTATGTCTGTCATAATGCCCATCGTCTCACGGATATACGCGATGCTGAAGGAAAGCTCTTCCTTATAAATGAGACTGGTAGGAAGAATGACTTGAACAGCAAGCTGGTCGGTTGGTGTCCGATCTGTAAACAAACGTGTCAGATTGGGGGATAAGCACACACTGTGCAAAAGGGTAGTCCATTTGGGGACACATGGCAAGGTTCAATACGAGACTTTGCGAATGTTGTTCATCATGTGAAGCGATTACGACTGTCGGGTCGCCTCTCGCTGCGTAATTCGGAACGCTTGAGCGTGGCACACCTCTATTTTCGTGCGGGCAAGCTGGTGCATATAGTGGGAAATAGGGGTGATGCCCATGCGATCTTGCTAGAGTTACGTGCCTGGACACGCGCTTTTGTGCGCTTTGATCTCAATTCGCCCGTGGAGACGGTTACGCTTGATGATACCTATGAACTGCTCTTGTCCGAGGTGCTGGCCCATCTCAAAGCTACGGGTGTGGTCACTCCTCCCACCATGTCACGAGGTCAACAACCTCAGCAAGGTCAGCAGGCTCAACAGCCACAACCAGTTCGACAATCTCAGAAAACTCCATCGTATGCACCGCCACCACGATCACCACAATCGTCACCCCGCGCACAACAACAGACGTATACTCAGCAGAGGATCCTTATTCCGCGTGTGATTGATAGCGATGTGATTATCAATGCCGAGGCGAAACAACTGATTACGCCGCAGGAATGGCAAATACTGATTGAGGGGACGCGCCGTGTCTCGCTGGCGGTGGCGCACCTTGTCGGCCCAAAGGAAGCTCTGCACGTCCTGCGTGATATTCTTGATGATTGTACCGCTGCCTTTCCCGCTTTCGCTTGTCTGCGTATCGCACCCACCGGCTATCTCGAAATTACGGATAGCTCGCAGTTAGACCATCTTTCCCGCGAAGAATTGCTGGCTGGCTTCACTGCTCTTATCGCCACCTGCCAATACTTTTGCTCGCCTATCGTCGGCGACAATGAAGCCCATCGCCTCATGATTCAAGCCCTGCGCGAAATCGGGCAGGGCCTCACCCTTTTGGGCGTGTTTCAGGTCGCCCTGGCCTGAATACTTGGTGCTTTGCTCCCTGTACCTCTTAGGTGGAGTCTGCTATAATGAAAGAAAACAATCTTATAGCCATTGCGAGCCATGAGCAGATAGAGCAGTGTATTGCGGTTCGTAGGGCAGCAATTGTAGAGGGAGAGACATTATGCAGAAGGATACACAGCAGGAGAAGCAGCCAGAACCTGTATTGACTGACGATAGTACCGTTTTGCAGACAAGCTTGTTTGGTGCTTCTGCCATCATCGCCGAACCCCTTGATCCGTTAGAGACTCCTTTCCCACCACTGATTCGTACTAATCCATTGACTGACCAATCGAGTCTTGCCGCCTGCGCAATTCCCTATCAGCAAGACCTGATGCTGCGTGGCAAGTCGAACTATACCGTGACATGTTTCCTTTCGGACCTCAAGATGTTTAGCGAGTACAAAGGATACGACACCCCCATTGGGCGCATCACGAAGGAAGATTTAACCGATTGGCTGATGAAGCTCAAATTTGGCACCAAGGGACAAACACCCGCGCCAAAGACGATGGCACGTCGTGTCACCTTTTTGAAAAATTTCTTTACCTGGCTGACGCGTGAGCTGGTGATTAAAGAAGACCCTTCCGCGAGCCTGACCTTGGAGCGACCTTTGCCCCCGCTGCCACAATTGCTCTATGATGACGAGGTCAAACGCCTGGTCGATGCCTCAGCGAAGGATGCCCGTTGTCAATGTCTGATCTATCTTACCCTGTATGCTGGTCTAAAGAAGGAAGAGATCATGGGCTTGAAATTGCACCATGTTGATCTTTCGGATGCGCACACCCCCCTGATCACTGTCCATTTTGCGGCCTCAACGGGCAAGCAGCATCGTGAGCGTCGTATTGCCTTGCCAGCCGAGTTTACAGAGATCTATAAGGCATATCAGCAGAAGTATCGCCCAACGCAAGATCTGTTTGAGTGTACTGACCGCAATCTGAACTACATTCTGGCGAAGGCGGTCAAAGAGGCAAACATCAACAAGCGGGTTACGCTCCAACTCTTACGTGATACCTTCGCCGTGCAGCAATTGCGCTCTGGTGTGACGCCCGATGCCTTGCGCGAAAAGCTTGGCCTCTCCGATGAAGCTTGGTTAGAGTCCAGAGAGAAGTATCGGCGCTTAGCCTTTCCAAAATAAGAGAAAGGTGTAGTGTGTTCATGGCCCCATGGGTATTCTGAATACGCCACACCTCTCTTATTTCAACGCATCTTATTGTGGACGGGGAGGCATGTGCATGTGTTGTGGCGGAGGCGGCATCATATAGAATTGGTTGACCTTCCGTTTGAGCCTGCTATTCAAAAGCAAGGCGTTGAGGATAATTGCTCCGATGGCGAGAGGTCCCAGGCAGAGCAAGCCAAATCCAAAGGTCATGATCGTAATGCCAAGGATGAGGGGCCAGTAGAGCAGAAAACTACCGATGAGTAGCATCGTCCCGATGGTGGTCTCACCGCCGATCAGCCAGCCAATGCCGAAAATGCCGAATAGTGAGCAGAGAATTTCCGCGATCAATGAGCCCTCGTTTTTGCCTGTATTCACAATTGTTACATTTACCTGTGGTGGATAGGGGGTATAGGGGTAGGAAGGACGGGCGTAGTTATTATGCTGAGGTTGTTGGTGCTGTGAGAAATGCCCATATGGTGGTGTTTGTGGACGTGGAGGAACGTATGGATAGTCAAGTGTTGGCAACGGTGGCGTTGCTTGAGCAGCATACCCACGCTCATAGCCCTGATCATATGCAGCGGGCTCGCCAGAAATCTCTGGCGGGTAGAGGCCGTAGCTCGTGGCTGGCTCCAGCTTTGCCCGCGCCTTTGCCGAGAGCGCACCACACACCGGACAAACGGTGGTGTTTTCCATCATATCATTGCCACAACGTTCACAGATCATGATTTTATCTTCTTCTCTTGGGTATTCCTTGTCTTATCTCTACAGAGCTCTTGGAAGTTTGTAACGTCAATACTAGAGATAAGACAATCACATAGGGCTAATATTCCAATGAACGCCATCGCTGCTGACCTCCACACTTCCCACTTGTGCAGTTTGCAGCACGTGCCAGTCTGCTAAGCCTGCATCTGTCGTGTTTGTTGTGTCGGCTAACACTCCCGTCATGGGAAGTTGTGTCGTGATACCTGGAACATGTCGCTGTTTCGCGCTCAATGCGGCAGGAGTCACCACAATCCATGAAGGATGAGCAAGCTGTAGCACGTCAGTGAGCTCGATAGGAAATTTCTTCCCAACTGCCCCTACGATATCTACGATCTGAGCGTGCAAATAGTTGGTGTTAATACTGTTACGCACCATTCCTAAAGCGTAACTGCTTTGAGCCGCCGCTCCCAGGAAGAGCATCGAAAGACCGGGTGCTACTAGTCGTAGCAGCAGTGCGTTGCTGCGTTCTTCGTCGCCGCCCTTATGTAATGACGATGGGGGCCACAGCACTTGCAAAACTACCTGTGCGCCAAGCGCGATACTGGCTCCCTGGAATACGGCTTGATAAGGAATAGCCCGCTGCGCGATCACATGCCGCCAGCTGGCATAGGTCGCATTTGGATGGAGCATACCTGCATCGAGCACTTCGCCAATCTGGTAACGTGTTACCACATCCTGCAAGCCGCCGATATCGTCGGGGCGAGCGGTTGTAAGTAGCACAAAATCGAGTGTGCGTTGCCACGAGGGAAGGCGGCTATCAAGCTGTTGCGCGAGGGAGACAGCGTCCAAGCCACCATCAATCAAGGCTGTTTTATGATCTGGCGTGCGAATGAGGATAGCTTCTCCCTGCGCTGGTTGTCCGGCGGGTGCAAC
>JBBPYR010000091.1:0-2252 GCA_038199755.1 Ktedonobacterales bacterium
ATATTATTTTTTTATGGGTGGCCTCCCAATTGGAAATTTTTGGTTCATTGGTGGTTAACCAACCATAACCCCACCATTACCGCACTTCTTTCTGGCCTAGTCACTATGGTTATGCAAAAGAGCCTTATGCCAGCTTACTGAGAAGAGCCTGGGCATAGACAACTGGATCCACATTGCCGCCACTAACGACGCAACATACACGCTTGCCCACGAAGCGTGCTGGCTGAGCAAAGAGCGCGCCCAGTGCCAGTGCCCCTGTCGGTTCCACTTTGAGGTTGACATAGCGAAAAGCATGTTGCAAGCCACGCAAAATGAGTGCATCAGACACCTCGATGATATCAGAGATGTCATGTTGGAGAATTTCCCAATTGAGTTGGCCGAGGCTGATAGTGCGCGCCCCATCCGCCAGAGTGTCTGGCTCATGTTCGTTGCGCACAAGCTGTCCCGTGCGTAGCGATTGCGCGGCATCGTTTCCTGGTATTGGCTCAGCCCCAATAATTTCTACCTGCTTATTCATATAGCCATTAGCTATGACAATGCCTGAACAGAGACCACCGCCGCCAATGGGCACTATGACGCTATCAAAGTTGGCGGCAGAAAAGATCTCTTTGCCCAGGGTTGAGTTTCCGGCAACGACGCGATAGTCGTCATACGCCTGGGCCTGAAATGCGTCGGGCTGCGCTTGCAGCAACTGGGCGACCCGTTCGGCGCGACTGACCTGATGCACGTCGATCAGGTGGACAATGCCGCCATAGGATTGCACGGAGGCGATCTTCACCTGCGCTGAGGTTGTGGGCATCACAACGGTACAAGTTTTACCTAGCAACTTGCTCGCATAGGCGATAGCCTGCCCAAAGTTGCCAGATGAAGCGGTTACGATACGGGGATGGGGAATGCTAGAGAGCAGGTTATACGCGGCACGGAATTTGAAACTGCCTGTATATTGAAACGTTTCCGTCGCCAGTGTAACCTCGCACTGGAAACGCTCGGAAAGCTCTGGACAGGGGCAGGCGAGCAGAAGGGTTGGCCGCATGTGGCGTGGCAACTCTTCCCATACGCTCTGGATATAGGCGGCGGTTAACTCAGGTGCGGCAGCATAATGAAGCATACTCTGTTCTCCATAGGGCGATTTCTTGCTTGCTTTTCTTCTAGCATTCATGCATACTTAGAAGTGTACCACGTTTTGCAAACAAAGCGTTTTAAGTTGTTTGCCAGTCTAACAAACGTTTGTTAGTAATAGAGAGAGACAGGTTTTAGGCAGATAGCAAGAAGGTCTGAGGAGTGAGAATGATGGCTGAGCAGAAAGAATATACCTCTACCATTCGTGTTCGTTTGAGTGCAAGCGATGCTCATTATGGCGGGCAGTTGGTGAATGGAGCACACATGCTCTCGCTGTTCGGCGATGTGGCGACAGAATTGGCGATACTGTGTGACGGTGACGAAGGGCTACTTGTCGGTTATGAACGGATCGAATTTCTGGCCCCCTTGTATGCGGGGGATTTTGTGGAGGTGACCGGAAAAATTGTGCATATTGGGCGCACCTCGCGCCGCATGGAGTTTGAGGCTCGCAAGCTGATTACCGCACGTCGCGACATCAGCGACTCCGCGGCTGACGTGCTGGCAACACCTCTTGTGGTGGGACGTGCCATCGGGACTACCGTTGTAAAGGTAGAGCAGCAGCGCAAAGCAGCCGACGCATAGTAAAGCGTGTGAAATTTTTGTCGTGTGACCAGTGTGAAAGGCAGTATTGATGTTAGGTGATTCGGTGTTGCTTAACGAGTGGCATGTTGTTGCGCGGACTGAGGATGTGCAAACGGGGCAAACATTAGCTGTTCGCTTATTGGATGAAGATGTCGTGCTGTGGCGCACCGCGTCTGGCGTGCATGCCTGGCAAGACCTTTGTTTGCATCGCGGGACAAAGCTCTCATTGGGCAGAATAGACAATGAGAGGCTCATTTGTCCTTATCATGGCTGGACCTATAACACGGAGGGCCGTTGCGTACACATTCCGGCTCACGCGCAGCAAACGCCATCGGCGCAAGCGCAGGCGAAGGTGTATCAAGTACAGGAAAAGTACGGCTGGATATGGGTATCCCCTTGTCATCCTGCCGCTGACGTTGCACCGTTTCCGCAGTGGGAAGTTTGCAGCAACACTAAGTGTTGACATTCATACTCTTTTGTTCTCATTTCTTCCCTCTTGACATGAGAGTCAAAAAGATGTATAATGACTCATATGAAAGAGACAGAGAAAC
>JBBPYR010000092.1:0-5462 GCA_038199755.1 Ktedonobacterales bacterium
ACTGAGCAAGTCGGATTGAGCACGATACAATGATTTGCCCAAACGAAGGGCCGAAACCTTGAGAGATAGCCAAGCATGGTAACAACAGGCAATATGGTTACGCTGGGAACGAGCCTTGCGGCACTGGCAACTCTCACTGCCACCTTGTCCTAGCGGCTCTTGGTTGCCATCTTGACTTTGAATAGTTCATCATGAGCCGGTGGCTCACAACCGGCCATGAAAATACGTTCTGACCCCTGACCCCCGGTCCCTGATCCCTATTTTCATAAGAGACCCTGACCCTTTGTCTCCAATATTGCCCTCGCTATGGCTAACCGTAAGATAGGCTTGCAGTGCATCAGCATAAGCTAGTGCAATTGCCTGGCGCATGTTGCCTCTATCGAGTTCGGCTGCTTGCTGCGGTGACGTTATATAGAGCGACTCGGATACAACGCCCGGCATCAGAGTGGCCCTTACGTGTCTGGGCGGGTCAACGGGACCGAGCAAAAACAAATGCTGCGGTGGGTTGGCGGAATCGGCGTCCAGGTCGGTAACCAGTTGGCTTCCCTGCGCCACGTACCCAGCCGCCAGCAGTTTGCTCCTGAGTTGATCGAGCACCAACTGGCCCAACTGCTTGCTCTGCGCCGGAAAGTTGCAGTCGGGCGTGCCACAATATACTATCTGTATATCGCTGTGTGCCCCTGAACTTGCGATGCCGCCGTTTGCATGGATGCTCAGAAAAGCTTCAGCATGGAAGCGATTGAGTATATCTATCCGTTCCTGCAAGTCATCGCCCAATGCTCCTTCTATACCGTCCCCATTGGCATCGGCGGGCCAGGGAGCGGTAAAGGTATCGGCGGTCTCCCGGGTGAGCATAACAGAGGCTCCGCGAGCGCGCAGCAAATCGCGGCAGCGCAACGCGACATCCAGGTTGAACTCGGCCTCCGACAATAGGAGCTTGCCTGTACTGGGATCGACAAGCACCGCTCCAAGATCACCACGCGGCCCATGTCCTGGATCAAGTCCGATACGCCGGCCATGCAGAGGTAATTGACTGCCCTCGCTGATCGTCCCCGTCGAAGCTGGCGTTGCATTGGGCATCCTCGGCGCAGCCGGTTCTACGAACGCGCCCTGTCCCAGAGGCGAGTTAGTCCCTGTAACCGCGTGCATGGGTGTTGAGCCAGACGAAGTAGAAGCGGTAGAAGTGGAAGAAGCGGCAGTAACAGAAGGGGCGGGAGTAAGCGGAGAAATAGAATGTAAGGCAGACACCCCGCGCAAAAAGGATACGCTGTTAGCTGTTAGCGCCGACACCAAGCCGAGCGACGCTAACAGCAGTAAAAGAGCACCACCTACCCGTCGTAGCAGTTGTAGCTGGCGAGATCTCCGCATTCTCCGTGCTTGCAACAGACTAGTGTAGAGGCGATGCGTGGGCGGCCCACTAAGCATATCTGGTGGATTGGCTAACGCTGGCTCTGTGCATGTGCTGGGACTTTCGCTTTCTACCATACTATGTTGCCTCTCCAATTCAGCACTTACTTATGCGCTCGCGGCCTGTCGGTCGCCACAACCTCTATCCGTCCCTGGATAGTTGTGCTGGTTGTGTACCTTACCACTATGATCTTGACCTGTCAATACACTTGGACGACACCCTTTCAATTAGATGCAATCGCCTTTTAATCTAATCTTCATCATTATCCGCCATAATGAAATCCTGAACCGAGCGCCTCGTTGATACACATCACGACGCTGTCACGACGGGATGCTCTATAGTAGAACGTCTATTCAGCTTGTCCGCATGTGAAAGCGGATATTCATTGGTCACAGGAAGTGGCATATCGAAAGGAACAAGCCATGGTCAACGAGTAGCAACGGAACAGAGAAAATCGGAATAATTGAAATAATTTAAGGAGTAATTATGAGTAATTCATCTATGACGTTAACGAAGAATTGGCGAGGAAACGATGCCTCCGCGATAGGCCGCCTAATGTTAAGCAAAGTGCCGGAAGTCACCCTCTACTTCTGGATCATTAAAATCTTGTGCACTACGGTGGGTGAAACCGCCGCAGACTTCCTGAGCGCGCAACTGAACCTGGGTTTGACCAAGACAACCTTGATCATGAGTAGCCTGTTGATCCTTACACTCTTCTTCCAGTTCAGGTCCAGGAAGTACGTGCCGGGCATATACTGGCTCGCGGTCGTCCTGATCAGTATCGTCGGCACGCTAATCACCGACAACTTGACAGACAAGTTCGGGGTCAGTCTGGTGACGACCACTATCATCTTCAGTGCCGTGCTGGCTGTGGTCTTTGCGGCGTGGTACGCGAGGGAGAGGACATTGTCCATCCACTCTATCTACACGATGCGACGGGAAGCGTTCTACTGGTTAGCCGTTCTGTTCACCTTCGCTCTGGGTACTGCGGCGGGTGACCTCACGGCGGAAAGTCTCAATCTAGGCTACCCGGTGTCAGCGATCCTGTTCGGCGCATTGATTGCAGTTGTGACCGTCGCCCACCTGCGGTTCAAGATGAACGCAGTGCTGGCCTTCTGGATCGCCTACATTTTGACTCGGCCTCTCGGCGCTTCAATAGGTGACTACTTGTCACAAACACACGACGATGGTGGTCTGGAGCTAGGTACGGTTGTAACAAGCGCACTCTTCCTTACTGCGATCCTAATCACCGTTGCCTATCTTACAATCACGAAAAAAGATGTTATTGCAATCGACCCAGGAGACGGTGAAACTGACGAGCAAGCAGCTTAATACAGCTCGGAACGCTTATAGACAACGTAAATGCTCAGAGTTGCAGTGCAATCGTAGGTTTGGGGGACTATCTCGTGCCTTCTCTCCATACCCCAACATCGGGGTATGGAGAGAGGGTAGGCATGGTGGACTATTTGTTCCAACTAATAGAGGATGTAGAGGCGACCCTTGTGGTCGCCCTTGCCTTATGCCGGTGCCCAGCAGGGCGATCCCAAGGGTCGCCTCTACAGCAAATCTGAACTTTACTAGCCAACATCCTCTTGACAAAATCGAACGTTTGTGCTATAATAATCGAGCGTTGTGACCCTGGTTGTAACGCCGAAACTATTTCCACCCTCAATTCTCAATACCAAAAGGAGCACAAACCAATGGCTAATCACCCTATAGTTCACATCGAGATACCCGCACTTCAATCCAAATCTAAGGACGCCGCCGAGTTCTACGGCAAGACCTTTGATTGGAAGCTTGAGCACGCTCCGGAGTTCGACTACTGGCAGTTCGCCTCCGCGGGTGGCCCTGGGGGTGGTTTTATCGAGGTAGGCGGCCAGTCCAACGCCAAGATCAACGAGCCGGTCGTCTACATTGGCACCGACGACATCGAGGGAACCCTCTCCCGGATCGAAGCTAACGGGGGCAAGGCGGTAATGCCCAAGACCGAAATCCCCGGCACCGGATGGTTTGCCTATTTCACCGACCCGGCTGGGAACAGGATGGCGCTGTATACTGCCATGAATGCGTAATGTGTGAAGCGTGATGTGTGATCCGGGTAATCACGCTCTCTGTGTAACAGCTTCAACCCCTCTACGATATGTCTTCGTGGAGGGGTTGATGCAATTCTCTCACCCTGGCGTTGCGTTCTATGACGTAGCGCCTTTTTGATTGTGGGGTTTAGGCACAGCGATTTGCAGACGCACCCAATTGTTGCAACAGAACCTAATATGGCGACCTTTGGCGTTTCTTCAACAAATGCGCGGCAGTGGGTCACCCACGAGCATGTCCAGTACGCGGGTACCACCTATATCCGTTCGCAAGAATACCATAGAAACCGGCTCCGACCGCACTTCCCCAATGATAGCCGCCTCACGCCCAAGCGGATGGTCGCGCATGGCTTGTAGCGCCGCATCCGTCGCCTCAGCAGCTACGATAGCCAGCAACTTACCTTCGTTAGCGATTGTCAGAGGGTCCAAGCCCAGGATTCCACAAGCCCCGCGCACCCCCGCTCGCACGAGGATCGCCTGCTCATCAAGGGCGATACCATCGGTGCCATAGCCCGTGCCGTCGGCTGCCACGCCAATCACAGGCCCTTCTAATCTATGCTCGGCCAGCACGCTTGCGATGTGCGCGTGGTGGCGCTGCACGCCTATCAAGATAGGCACGTCCAGAGCCTGCCCTGAGTGTAGCGAAGGGTCGAGGGCGTACTTTGTCGCCAGGTACTCCGGGTGCAGGTCGTAGGCAACCGCCTGCGGATAGACATCGAACAGACGTTTGAAGTGTTCGATCCCCTCACGGAACGAAGTCAGCGTCCCAAGGTTCTCAAGGTCGCCGATGTGGTGGCTGACGAAAGCCTGATTGCCTTTCGCAAGGCAGAAAGTGTTCTTGAGGTGTCCCCCACAGGCCAGCAGAGGCATCGGAGCCTCAAAGGGCAGGGAGATCGGCTCCGGCGCGTATCCGCGCGAACGCCTGAATATCTGCTCGCCCACGGCGGCGATGCGCGCCACCGAGTCGTCGCAACGCATGTATATTCCCCGATTATGGGTCAGCGCTCCGTCCGCGATGGTCGCCAGCCTTTCCAGTGCATCTTCATCACGGTAAGCTATAGGCTCCTCGCTCAGGTTGTCGCTCGGTCATCACCAGCACAGGCGGATGATCGAGGTTGGCGGCCTCCACAAAGGCCCGCAGCAGTAGGTGATGCAGGGGAGTGTATGGCAACATAATACCTAAAGTGGCATAGTTCGGCGCAACGGCGGGTGCGACGGGGTATGTAACATCTTTGCGCCGTCGGAGCAAGACAACAGGCCTCCTCCGAGAGTGGAGCAATGCGGCCTCGGCGTCGCCCACTTCGCAGAGTTGGTGCGCCGTATCGAGATCGGGCAGCATGAGCGCGAACGGCTTGGCCTCACGGCGCTTGCGCTTCCGAAGGCGGTCCACAGCCTCCGCATTGAACGCATCGCAAGCCAGGTGGTATCCGCCCAACCCCTTGACCGTAAGGATTGCTCCTTCGGCCAGCTTCTGTGCCGCCAATTCGATTTCGGATTTCGGATTTCGGAATTATAGGTGCGATTCAATCCGAAATCCGAAATCCACAGTCGGGCCACACACCGGACAAGCGTTAGGTTGAGCGTGGAACCGGCGATTCAGAGGGTCGTCATACTCCGATTGGCAGGCGACGCACATTGAGAACGCGCTCATGGTTGTGTAGGCACGGTCGTAAGGCACGTCCTGTTCGTCGGTCAGTGACCCTCACCCGTCGCTTGCCAGCCAACGGCTCTACTGTCATGAAGATGTTGGCTGTGCCTTCCCGCTTGTACTCGTAGTCTTGTCGCACCACATCTCCTGGACGCACAGGCATCGGCTCTCGCCCCTAAGCTTATGATTTAACTACCAGGACCAGGAATGAGAAGCAAGGTGGTCGTTTTGAGCATTGATTGGCATAATAGCCCCATGATAAATGCCCATGCCTTCAATACTCTGCGTGCCTTTCGCTCAGACCTCCACTCCTGCT
>JBBPYR010000093.1:0-12231 GCA_038199755.1 Ktedonobacterales bacterium
AGCACGACGAGGTCAGGGTGAGCAGCGCGAACAAGCTCAAGTGCCGTTTGCCCGTTCGCCGCCGTCAGCACCTCGTACTGCTCGCGTTCGAGGTAGCTTCGCACCAGTTCCACCAGTGCTGCTTCATCGTCTACTACTAAAATGCGTGTCACAACAGTCTCACTCCTTTGCATACAGAAAGAGCGGAAGCGGCCCCTGCACTCTTCCTCTTCCTCACGCCAATTACGCTGACATGGGAGGTTGCAGCACAGGGGCCACCTTCTCTCTTACGGATCATCGCTACAAGCAAACTGGTCTTTATATGATCGGGTTGACTATGATCAGTAGCAGAGCAATTATCCCGGCCAAGATCACTATACCAACGATGATTGAATAGACATCACGATGGATTTGCTGGAACATATTTCTCACACTTCCCTTTCTTCAGCTTGCGCTGATGGTTGTTGCGCCAACTGTTCATTCGCCTGTGGTTGGCTCTGCTTCTCGGGTTTGTGCTGCCAGGTGTCGTGGACACGCCCCATCTGGGCGAACAGCATGAGGACAGCCACACACGTGACTGCAAGCCAGGGAAGGCTGATTCCCTGTCCAGGCTCAAACATGCCTGTCAGACCACGCCCTAGTCCATAAATCCCGATCACTGATGCAACCACAAAGAGCAGCATCTCCAGCAAGCGCCGATTGCTCATACTCTTCATATCCTGACTGTCTCTCTGCTGCTGGTTCATTCTCCACCTGCCCCTACTTCTATCTCGCCCCCATGCGTCGATCCGTGCCGTTCCTGCCAGGCGGGTTTCTCAAAATCACCCTTGACAGGATAGCGGTAGATGAAGCGATAGAGCTTGAGATATTTGGGGATGTCGCGCACCCCTGGCACCAGGGGAATGAAGAACAGTAGCAAGGCTGCGAATAACAGGTTCCACAGGATGAACCCCGGGCCTGTAACTCCGCCGGGGAAGTAGACGTGGAACACCGCCGGGATGGCCAGGTACCACGGTCCAACCGAGAACCCACGTTCCTTCACCATGCCCCACTGATCATCTGTCAGACCCTGTGCCACCGCCGCATTGAGCATTTGCGGGTGGTCGTAGAGCCAGATATTCGTGAGATGGAAGGAGTGTCCCGGATCAATAGTCTGTAGATACTGCTCCAGGTAGCCGTTCTGAGCCAGTTGTACATCAGCTTTGAGAAGCACGGGAAGCGGGCCGAAATCCCCTTTCAGCGTGTCGATCTTGGCAAAATCAGGACTTGGGATGCCTGTGCTCATAGCACTGCCACCCGTTGGAGTGATCGTGTCGAGGGCTTTGGCGTAGCTGGTGGCCCACGTTAGCTGCTGCTGCGAGTTGGCCGCATCGTAGGTGGTGATGGCTTGTTGGACAGCAGACCCCAACAGTGGAGCTGCCTGACGTAGCGGATTCAGGACAAAGATCTGACCCGGATCGCCCATACCGAACTCTTGCGCATTGGCACTCGAGGACGAGGTGCCAGCTAATTCCTGTGTGAATGCCAGGACTGCCCCACCTGGGTCTGCCTTTGTGACGCCCGCGATGGTATCTCTCGGCCAGTTGGGCGACCCCATAGTAGCCGCTAACACGGCCACGACTACTAAGAGTATCAAGGAGAGCACCGGATATTTCCAGAAGACGTGGCGTACCAGACGCTCAGGTGGCTGATCGCTCGGTACGGTCGACGCAGCAGGTGCAGCAGTTGCAACCGCTGTACTCGTTGCTGCTTTTTGTGGTGTGTTCCCGTCGTTTTCCATCATGTTACTTCTCCTTCTTCTGGTTCGACAGCGGTTTACTCAGTCCCATGATCCGTATCAACACGACATGCGCCAGAATGAGCCCGAAGATGACCACTGGGATGACAGCGATGTGAATCGTCAGGTCTGCACTGAAGTTGCCCGGACTGAACAGGTTAAAAAAGAATGGCTGGATGAAGAGCATGTTATCGGAGTGCATGGAAACAAACTGGGACTCCCAGTCGCCTCGTGCCAGCAGTCCGAAGAGGTTTTCGCCCATCGCCAGCATGAAGATCATCAGCCCAATCCACCAGTTGAAAAGGCGCCGCCCGCGATAGGAAGCGGTGGCCCAGACACGAAACAGGTGCAGGAGTGCGAAGAAAAAGAAGCCCTGCGCGCTCCAGTAGTGGAATGACTTGAGAAACAGCCCAAAGGAACTGCTCAACCACCAGTAGGGGCCCAGGAGCGCGAGTATGACACCACTGGCGGTCAGGAAGAGGAACATCAGGAACGTGAGTCCTCCCATAGCGTACCAGTAGGACTCGGCATAGAATGGGACGATCTTCCCAAACATGCCTCCAAAGGGTTTGATATACGCGAACGATTCTAGCAAGGATCGCATAAGTCCGTGTTCAGCCACACGGGTTTTGAAAGTGTCGAGTTGCGACTCGTCTGTGACCATAGAAGATTCCTTTCTGAAAGTGGTACACCCGAACACCTGATAGTCGCTCTATCACGATATGCTTATTCAGGAGTCCTCCCTTGCACTTGATGCATATGTTTCACCTAGAGCACTACAAATACATTCTCCATGAACATTACAGCAGTAAGTCCCTGAGTCGAATACCTCTCCTATCTGGGCTGGAGCGGAGCCAGTGACACCGTCCTTATAAATATCCGTCACCTACTTATTTGTAAGTATCACCTATGTAAGTATCACCTCCAGATATCACAAACTCGTCACAAGGCGTCTATGGCGTATCACAAGCAGAATACAAATGAGTCTATTGTTCGGTCATTACCGTTCTATAAAAGCAATTCATGTTCCTGTGGGTCGCCACCAATCCTAAATATGAGCAGAAGTCGTTCTTTCGATAGTAGGAGCTACCAGTGACACGAGGACCATTTCGTAAAACCATTCGCCTGCTTCGCATCAGTTGGCTTGTGATTCACCATTACCTGGCTTATCGCACATTTATACAACTCAAGGACCATAAGCGGAAACAACGACTGGAGATACCCAGGCAACTCGTGCAGTCCCTTCTGGAGCTAGGTCCCCTCTTTGTTAAAGGAGGGCAGATCTTGAGTACGCGCCCTGATGTGCTTCCCGCGGAATACATCACGGAACTGGCACGCTTACAGGAGCACGTCCCTTCATTCCCATTTGACCAGGTCAAGGTGACGATCAAAGAACAGTTCAACAAGAAAATTGAAGAGATTTTTCGCTCATTCGAGCAAACGCCAATTGCTTCCGCCTCTTTGTCACAAGTACACCTGGCGGTGCTCAATGATGGGAGTCAAGTCGCAGTGAAAATGCAGCGTCCGTTCGCAAAGGAAAGGATCACTGCAGATCTCGATCTTCTTTCCGAACTGCTCCAACTGTTTCGTTGGCTCTTCCCCACGAAGGCGCGTCGGCTCAACCTCGTTGCAGGTTTCAACGAGTTCAAACGCTATACGCTCCAGGAACTCGACTTTTCAGTCGAAGCCAAAACGCTTGAGCGGTTTCAGCACAATTTCTCCGCTTGGTCCGATATCATCATTCCACATGTCTACTGGGACTTCGTTACCCCAAAAATACTAACCATGGAGCGCGTATCAGGCCTAAGACTGAGCGAAATCACGCCACAACTCTCGTTGCCAGAACGCCAGCATCTGAGTCACCGCCTGATGGAGATGGAAATGAAAATGTTTATCTCCGATGGGGTCTTCCATGCCGACTTGCATCCCGGCAATATCTTTTTCACGGAAGAGGGAAAAATCGCCCTCCTTGATTTTGGCATGTACGGAGAACTCAGCGAAGAGCATCGCGACCGCTTCATTCTCTACTGGTACGCGGGACTGCAAAGGCAGACACGGCGAGCATTCTATCACCTTATCCAGCAAACGACACGACTGAAAGGTGCGGACGAAGACGCGTATTATCAGCAGTTTCAGAAACTGGCCGAGAGCTTCTACAACTCGACGATCTCTGAGAGAAGTCTGACGCAAACCTATCTCGACATCATTATGAGTGGTGCGACGTTTGGCTTCGTGTTCCCGAGCGACTTACTCCTGCACGCGAAGGCACTGACGACCGCGGAAGCACTCGCGTTTACCTTAACGCCTGATCTGAAGTTTGTCACAGAGATGCGCCCGATCATCACCCATGAATTTGCCAGGAGGGCGACCGACTTCGGAAGACTGAAAGCACTGGCGGAACGCGTCTTGCCTGAGCTGCTACTCTTTGGAGAACTTCCCCCGACTTCACTCCACGAGCCGTCTGTGCGTGACTTCTCATTTCAGTTCAACTGGAGCGATGTGCTCAAACTGCTGAGCGAACAAGTGAAGACCATTCAGCCCAATATAACCAGTTTGAGATCCTTCCTCGACCCGAATGCACGCAAAGCACTGCTACATGTCTATTCCGACCGTCAAATGGATGATATCCTTGCGAGCACCTGGGCGCGCTATGCCGATCTTGCACCCACAGTGCCCTCCCAGAAAACAATCGGTGCCCGCTTCATGGTCCAACTGAGTGCCTTGACGATGGCTCTGTACGGGGCACTGCTCTCAGCGGGACAATCGGCAGAAGGTGCGACCAAGCTCATTTACGATGTGGCGTGGTTGGTGTATACGCAGATGGGCGAGGTACCGTGGGCGATTGCAGGGGCGTTCAGCTACAATGGCTACGAAAAGCTGCGCTTCGCAACAACCGCGTTTCGCCAGTTCCCCTTCGATTCCCCTTCCTACTTATGGAAGGATGTCGCCGCAGCACCAGGGGTGGTGGCTTTTCATTGTCTCAAATGTCCTGTTGCAGAGTACTTCCACTCACACAACGCATCGGAATTGTGCGTGAACACCTGGTGCAAACTCGATTATCCGCTCGCCCGCCAGTGGGGTTCTGAGCTGAAACGAACAGGCACCATTGCGAGTGGAGCCGCGGTCTGTGATTTTCAATGGCACGCAGTTACCAGCAGAGCAGATGTGGGCGATGAACCTTGAGGCTCACAGAGCAAACAAAAAGTGGAGAGCACCATGCTCGTTCTTTGTGATGGTATTGAGAACGGCGAAAGAAAGACCGTGATGTAATTGTGATTTTCCAAGCATACACTACCTGTAGGTACAAAAGGCTGACAAGATGAATGGCAAAAGGAGAGCACACATGCAGCGTATCCTGGTTATTGACGACGATGCCGCCGTGACAAGTGTCCTCAAACGCGGCCTCTCTTATGAGGGATTTCGTGTCGCTACTGCTCAATCAGGAACAGAAGGTTTAGCGAGTGAGCGTGACAATCCGGCGGACATGATTATTCTCGATGTGATGATGCCCGGTATGAATGGTTTGGAAGTATTACGCCGACTACGTAGTGCTGACACCTCTTCCCCCGTGCTTCTCTTGACAGCGAAAGATGCTCCTACAGATCAGGTACTGGGGTTTGAAGCCGGGGCCGATGATTATGTCATAAAGCCATTCAGCTTTGAAGTCCTGCTCGCTCGCATTCGTTCCCTCCTACGGCGGCAGCAGATAGATCACCCTCAAACCGTCCATTTCGCAGATGTCACGTTAGATAGTGGAAGCCATATAGCTTGCCGTGGTCAGTATAAGCTTTCACTGACTAGCTTAGAATTTAAATTGCTCCACGAGTTTCTTCTGCACCCTCGACAGGTACTTTCTAAAGATATCTTGCTACAGCGGGTGTGGGACTACGACTTTAATGGCAATGTGGTGGAGGTCTATGTCAAACAACTGCGCCAGAAGCTGGAAGCGAACGGTGAACTGCGCTTGATTCATACCGTGCGTAACGTGGGCTATGTCTTACGAGAAAGCTGAAGCATGTCTATCCGTCTACGACTCGCACTCTCCTATGGAACGCTCTTTGCACTTATCCTCCCACTCGTGACAGTACTCAGTTACGCGTTGCATGCTCGTGGTCAATACGATGATCTTGACCGTGCTCTGCTCGTCAGTGCTGGTCACGCTATTGCTGAAGCATCTGATAGCGTCACTGGCCCTCATCTCATTCAAGGCAAAGAGGGGCTGGAGATTGCATTACGGTTTTATACGACCACAGGCACGTTACAGGAACTCTCTTTGGGTACCGAAACCCTACCAACTATGAATCCATACAACGTACTACGAAATCCCTCTGGTCCAGCATTCGATGCCTTCACGTCATTGATTCCGCCCATGATGGGCTATGTGAGTGTGCCACCAAGAGGAGTTTTTTATCTTCTTTCGACACCAACCCAAAGATGGCGCGTCTATGTTCAGCCCATTTACTTTGGAGTGAGAACGACGGGATATATTGAAGCGTTGACACCACTTGGACACATAGACACCTCTATGCAAACCTTTCGACTCCTCTTAGGGGTCTTAGGATTTTGTAGTCTCGTTGCGGCATTAGGTGGAAGTTGGGCGATAGCAGGGAATGCACTGCGTCCCATTGCTCGTATGATACAGACGGCACAAACTATAGCGCTCTCGCGTGATCTGTCACAACGTATCGACATGCCCGCTCAAAAAGATGAACTTGGTCGTCTTGCAGCCACATTCAATGAGATGCTAGCCAGTATTGAAGGGGCCTACCGCACGCAACAGCGTTTTGTCTCTGACGCCTCACATGAGCTACGTGCTCCTCTCACTGCCATTCAAGGCAACTTAGAATTGTTGCGGCGATACCAGGCGATGCCAGCAGGAGAACGTGAAGAGGCATTTGAGGAAATGGAGCGTGAGGCAGATCGGCTGTCGCGCCTAGTTGCTGATATGCTCGCACTTGCCAGAGCCGATGCGGGTGTGCCACTCAAACGCCACACGATTGACCTCGATGTCATTGTGCTCGATTCATTCCGTTCTGCGCGTCAATTAGCACACGGCCAGACCATGCAACTCGAGCCCTTTGAACCCGCTCAAACCGATGGCGATGAAGATCGCTTGAAACAACTGCTCCTGATTTTGCTCGATAATGCCCTTAAGTATACTCCTGAACAAGGGCATATTATGCTTGGGCTACACCACAAAGATGGACATATCGAAATAGTTGTGCATGATACTGGTATGGGTATCGCCCCCGAAGACCTGCCGCATGTCTTCGAACGATTTTATCGTGCCGACCCTGGCAGGAGTCGCGATCCGGGTGGAACAGGTCTCGGATTACCCATTGCGCAATGGATTGTCGAACAGCATGGCGGCGCCATCTCACTGAAAAGCCAGCAGGAACAGGGAACGTGTGTCACTGTTTCTTTACCACTTTCCGGTGGTCGTTTGTAATTATCCTCAGCTAACCATCAGCTATTTTTCAGTGTATTGTCAGCCAGAGAGATGAAAATAAGAACAGAGCCGAGAATGCAAGCACATCAGAGGAAACTGCGCCGTTGAAGATTTCTCTCGCAGTGAAGCAGGTTGAGAGGAGAGCCATGATGAACAAACAGCATGTGACGTTACCCATTGATGATCTGAGTTGTGGAGGAGGAGGAGCGTTAATTGTGGAGCGCGCGCTTGCTCACACACCAGGGGTCACTCACTCGTATGTGAATCCCGCGACTGAGATGGCCTACGTAGAATACGACCCTACTAAATCGAATATCGAACGGCTTGTCGAGGCGGTGAGGCATTCCGGTTTTCGCGCAGGGGTACCGCGTGTGCGCTAGTCAAACCGATCTCATACATCATTTACTTCTGAGCCATTGGCTCCCTATGGGGAGGCGTGATGTATTTGTGATAGGAAACCGCAAAAGAGTGATCTCTTTGTGAGTGTAACCCTTTACACTTAAACCGACTCGTTTCCAATTGAGAGAGTTGGCAAATTCCTGGAACCATGTACTGTCCCTACTGAATAGTGTCCCAAAGAATGAAGGAGGCTTCGACCATGAAATTGCGTCTCATAGTGGTGACCCTCGCGATGCTTCTGCTCGCGCTAGGCTTCACGCTGTTTGCTCCGAGCAATGCATCGGCACAGGTGAAAACTGATGACTGCGTACACAACGCAACGATCGATTCCCTGGAAATGTGTGTCAAACATGCCGCAGACCAGGGGCATATCGACAGCCAAGACGTCGCACACACCTTACTGGTGAAACTCGATAAAGCGGAGGATGCCCTTGCAGACGATCACACAGGGAAAGCCATCCATTGGCTCAACGCATTTATCCACGAGGTGAAGGAGCAGTCTGGCAAGCACATTGTTCCCATGCATGCCGATGCGCTCGTGATGCATGCGAACATGGTGATCGAGGCTCTTGAGGAGGATTAGCGATACTGAGAGATGAAAAAGGCCGCTTCCACATAGTATGGGAAGCGGCCTTTTGATAGGATAGCTTTATCATCAGCGAAACATCAGGCTGTCCTCAAGGTGCCCTCAGCTAGCTATGCGAAAGTTAGAAGTGGAGAGGCAATGACAACACAGACATATCCTTGTCAGTACACGCTCTCTCTGGAGGCGCAAAGTACCTATGATGAAGAGACAAGAACAACACGTAGAAGTCGCGGTTCGAGACCCGATCTGCGGTATGGAAATTCAATCCAGCCAAGCCGTTGCGACACGTACCAGTGAAGTGGAGACACTCTACTTCTGCTCGGAGCGATGCGTACAGCAATTTGATCAGCAGCAGAGCGGTTCCGCGACAACGGGCGTATCTGGCAACGGACGGCTACAACACATCGAACTTTCAGTTGCTGGCTTGCAAAATCGCCAAGCGGCGGCACGCCTTGAAGAACAGATACACGCTCTTCCCGGTGTAGAGCAAGTAAGAGCAAACACGAAAACACACATCGTTCGTATTACCTATGATCCTATCAAGTCATCACTTACGGCCATTGTTGGGCAAGCGCGTTCTGCTGGCTATACGATTGGGGGCGCGAGTACGCAATTGGATATTCAGGGGATGCATTGTGCGTCCTGTGTAGTTGCCATCGAACATGCGCTCAAGCAGACTCCTGGTGTCCTGGATGCCACCGTGAACCTGGCAACCCAACAGGCTCACATTGACTACGTGCCTGGTTTGATACATCCGGCTGGTCTCACACAGGCCGTTGAGACAGCAGGCTATCAGGTGCGTCGTACACCATCCGCACCCGGAGAGACGACGACCGACCGTGCTGAGCAGGATATGGCTCGTGAGTATCAAGCACTGCTGCGTAAATTCTGGTTTGCCGCTCTCATCTCGTTGCCAGTCATCGTCTTTTCCTATCCCGAGTTCTTTCCAGGGCTACGGGACTGGCTTACACCAGGCAGCGATGCACGGCGTCTGGTATGGGGAATTCTTGGCTTGGTCACGCTGCCGGTGATGTTTTGGGCTGGGAGTCACTTCTTTACGGGCATGTGGCAAGCCCTCAAGCATCGCCAAGCGAACATGAATACCTTGATCGCCATTGGCGTTTCTGCTGCCTGGCTCTACTCAACGGTCGCGGTCATCGCGCCACAAATTTTCCCGTCGATGAAACTGGCCGAAGCATTTTACGATGTGACTGCCGTGGTGGTTGCCCTGGTCAATCTGGGGTTGGCGCTCGAACTGAGGGCGCGTGGACGCACCAGTGAAGCCATTAAGAAACTGGTCGGCCTACAAGCCAAGACCGCACGTGTGGTGCGCGCTGGCGTCGAACTTGACCTTCCTGTTGAGGAGGTTCTGGTAGGTGACACCATTGTTGTCCGTCCAGGCGAAAAGATTCCTGTCGACGGGGTGGTGTTAACAGGCAGTTCAGCGATTGATGAGAGTATGATCACCGGTGAATCTATTCCTGTGGAGAAGCATGAAGCGGATGAGGTCATTGGCGCGACGATGAACCAGACAGGGAGTTTCCACTTCCGGGCCACAAAAATCGGCAAAGATACCGCGCTTGCCCAGATTATCCGCCTCGTGCAAGACGCACAAGGCTCCAAAGCCCCTATTCAACGCATCGTCGATCAGGTCTCGCACTACTTTGTGCCAGCCGTCATGATTCTGGCAGTTGCAGCGGCGGTGACCTGGTTCATCTTTGGCCCGCAACCGTCCCTCGTCTATGCACTGATTGTCTTTGTGACAACGCTTATTATTGCCTGCCCATGTGCGCTTGGATTGGCAACTCCAACCAGCCTCACCGTTGGTATCGGCAAAGGAGCGGAGCATGGTATCCTTATTCGCTCGGGTGATGCGCTGCAGACAACCCAGAACTTACAGGTCATTGTGCTGGATAAAACGGGAACAATCACCAAGGGAAAACCCGAACTGACGAATGTCGTTGCGGAAAATGGCTTTCACGAAGAAGACATTTTGCGCGTTGCGGCTGCCGTTGAACGCAATTCGGAACACCCATTGGCTTCTGCCATTGTCGAGGGGGCAAAGGCCCAAAGCAGCGCGTTGCCAGAGGTGCAAAACTTCAATGCGGTACCAGGATACGGAGTCGAGGCAGATGTCGAGGGGCGGCATATTCTCCTGGGCAATGCCAGATTTATGGAGCGTAACACGGTTCTATTAGGGCGTCTGGCAGTAGAAAGTCAGCATCTCGCCGACAATGGAAAGACTCCTATGTATATCGCGATTGATGGACGTGCGGCTGGTATTGTAGCGGTTGCCGACACCGTCAAGGAAGAATCAGTCGCGGCAATTGCAGCTCTTAAGCATCTGGGGTTGCAGGTCGTGATGCTCACCGGCGATAACCGCCGCACAGCAGAGGCGATTGGACGACAGGTGGGTGTAGACCGTGTGCTTGCCGAAGTGCTTCCACAAGACAAGGCCCATGAGGTGCAGAAGCTCCAATTGGAAGGCAAACAGGTGGGCATGGTGGGTGATGGCATCAACGACGCACCAGCCTTGACACAGGCGAATGTCGGTTTTGCCATTGGCACAGGAACGGATGTGGCCATTGAGGCGGCGGATATCACCCTCATCAGTGGAAGTCTCAACGGGGTAGTAACGGCTATCGAAATTTCAAAAGCGACCATGCGGAACGTACGGCAGAATTTGTTTGGAGCCTTCATCTACAACGGTCTGGGTATTCCTATCGCGATGGGACTGCTCTATCCCTTCATTGGGCTCCTGCTGAGTCCGTTGCTTGCCGCAGCCGCAATGGCAGCCAGTTCCGTCACCGTCGTGACCAATGCGAACCGTTTACGCACATGGAAACCAAAATCTGCGCAACGGCAAGCAACTCAAGCACAAAAGGAGGCGCAATCATGACCCTCACAAATATATTCGCGCTGTTGCTAGGACTCGCTCTCATTGGTGGGATTGCCTGGTTCTTCTGGGGACCGCGCAAAGAAGGAGTGCGCGCGGCCCTCACCTCTAGTGGGTATCAGGAAGCGATGATCTTAATGAAAGGCGGCTACACTCCTGACGTCATCATCGTGCAACATGGAAAACCCGTTCGTCTCAATTTCCGCAGGGAAGAAACAGCAGCCTGTTCGGAGATGGTGGTTTTCGACGCCTTTGGCAAAAGTGCTAGCTTGCCGACCGGAGAGACGGTTCCAGTAGAGTTTTTGCCAGAGAAGCCCGGTGAGTACGAGTTTTCGTGCCAGATGGGGATGTTCCGTGGCAAGGTCATCGTTGAGTAAGCCAGAACGAAGCAAGAGGGAGTGTGTGATGCTCTTGTGAGAGCACAATGCTCCCTATGTGACGAAGATGTGAGATCAGAGCCTGATACTACAACATGATGGGGCAAAGAGTCTCGCCTCTTGAAGTAGACATCCCAAGAAAGCACCCAAAATGTGGAGAAAACAAGAATGAATATACAAGAACAAACCCAATACCAACCTCAAAAAGGCAAATGGTTTCAGTCACGTATCACCTTCATGGTGCTACTCGGTTTTATCGCCATTGGTGCCTTTTTCCTGATCACGGGACATTCAGCGTACCTCTTTGGTCTTTGGCCTTTTGCGCTGTTTCTACTGTGTCCGTTAATGATGCTCTTTATGCATGGCGGACATGGCGGGAACGGTAAAAATGATGGTTCCTCTTCTGGAAATTCAGATCCCGCGCAGCCTCCTGAGGGAGATCAGCAATGAACACGGATACACAAGCCTTCTTTCCTCGTAGAGGACACCACGCATCTGTGGAAGCATAACTGATGAAGCGAAAGGACAAAGAGCATGGACACACCGGCACGTAAAAATAAGACGAGGTGGCGAACAGTAGGAATAGCAGTCCTACTGCTAGCACTGGTAATTGCTGGCCTGGCTCTATGGAATGCGACGCGAACAGCGGGCACAACAAACACTGCGACCACTCAGGTTGGCACGAACATGCAGACCAATGATGGCGGTCAAGTCACCGTAAAAGTGACCTGGCAAGGGAAAAATGTTGGACCTGTATTCACGCTGGAA
>JBBPYR010000094.1:0-10675 GCA_038199755.1 Ktedonobacterales bacterium
CCGGCCGCGGGGGTGGGGGCCCCCCCCAAAACCCACTATTTTTCTTTTTTGCGGGGCCTCCCGGCGCCCCCAACCGCAAAACAGAAACCAAAATTTTTCATTGCGTCCACCGGCTATCCATGTTATAATGCAACGGAACCGTTGTACTCGTATCTGGCATATCCACCTATTATTAGGAGGTGATTTAAAAGCGTGGCTTTAACACTAGAAGAAAAAACTGATATTATCACGAATGCCCGTGTTCATGAGACCGACACCGGATCTCCCGAAGTGCAGGTTTCTCTTTTGACACGACGCATCAACCAACTTACTGAACATCTCAAGATCCATAAGCATGATGTTCATTCACGTCGTGGCCTACTGCTCCTCGTTGGGCAGCGCCGTCGTTTGCTCACATATCTCAGTAAGAAGAGCCCAGATCGCTATCGCGCAGTGATCGCGAAGCTTGGTCTACGTCCGATTCGTACTCTGCGTGGCTAACGAGACGAGACTTGGGTCGTTTTTGTGGAAGCGGTTGGCGCAGGTATGGCGCATAGCGGACAATGTACGATGGCTACCAATAGTTATCATGTTACAGAAGCTTCATACGCTGCATCAATAGAAAAGAAATCTTCTCGCCCAACCGCACTTCCCTGTTCCCCTCGGTTGTAGCAACACCGTTCACTACAGGCATCTGCAAAGGTATAACAGTACAAGGGTACAAAGGGTACAATGGTACAAGCCTACAAAGGTACAAACAAGCGTTGTGTAGAAGAATAAGAAGAAGATAGTAAGACCAGGAGACCAAAGTCGAAAGTACGTTCCTGGCACAGCAGGAACATCAATTCAAGCAAAAATACTGCGCGTCACAAGCATGATCGAACGAGAACAACCAATAAAGAGTTAGCAGTATTTTCCAGTTAGTGTAAACACAGAACTATTCACCCAGTTTTCGCGCATGACGGGTAAACAATGCACTGGGTCCTACGTAGTGAAATGTCTGGGGTGTCAATAGTTGGAGGAAATATGATTCACCGTCAAGAAGCTGTCATCGGTGGCCGTGTAATGAGCATCGAGACTGGCCGTGTGGCAGAGCAAGCAAGTGGTGCCGTGTTAGTACGTTATGGAGATACCGTTCTCCTGGCAACCGTTGTTGGAAGTACAGAGCCTCGTGAAGGCATAGATTTTTTCCCCTTAACCGTAGATGTAGAAGAACGTATGTATGCCGCGGGCAAGATCCCCGGTGGTTTCATCAAACGAGAAGGCCGCGCCTCAGAGCATGCCATCCTCGCCTGTCGTCTCGCTGACCGTCCTCTTCGCCCTCTCTTCCCCAAAGGATATCGTAACGACGTGCAGGTTGTGATTACGGTACTTTCAGTAGATCAGGAAAATGATCCTGATATTCTTGGTATCGTGGGTGCCTCTGCCGCACTGAGCGTGTCTGATATTCCATTCAGCGGTCCCGTGGGTGCCGTGCGTGTTGGCTACATTGACGACCAGTTGGTAATTAACCCACTAGAGCCACAGATGGGGCGCAGTCGCCTCGACCTCGCCATCGCGGGTACCTCAGATGCCGTGATGATGGTTGAAGCTGGCGCAAAAGAACTGCCTGAAGATAAGATGCTAGAGGCGGTTCGTTTTGGGCAAGAGGCCTTGCAAGACATCATTAAAATGCAGGAGAAGCTGGCACAGGCGGTCAACATTGCCAAGCGTCCCTTTAATCCACCTGTTGTGGATACCGAGCTACAGGCAAAGGTGGCCGCTTTCGTGCGACCTCGCTTTGTAGCCGCTGTCAATAATCCCAACAAAGCTGCCCGCTCAGCTGCGTTGAGTGCAGTGCAGGAAGAACTCGTCTCCACCCTTGGTACCGAGTTGCCTGATCGTTTGAAGGACATCATCACGTTCTACGAAAAAGAACTCAAGAGCTATGTCCGTACCACTATTCTCGATCAGGGTATTCGTCCCGATGGGCGCGATTTGAAAACGATTCGTCCTATCAATTGTGAAGTTGGTATGTTGCCGCGCACTCACGGTTCAGCCATATTCACCCGCGGCCAAACACAGGTGTTGAGCGTCGTTACGCTTGGCTCCCCTGGTGAAGAGCAGACAATTGATGGTCTGGGCTATGTTGAGAGCAAGCGCTTCATGCATCACTACAACTTCCCACCTTATTCAACTGGTGAGAGCAAGCCCTTGCGTGGCCCTGGTCGTCGCGAAATTGGTCACGGCGCATTAGCCGAGCGTGCGATTTCCGCAATCATTCCGCCACAGTCTGAATTTCCTTACACGATTCGCGCCGTCTCTGATGTCTTGTCCTCCAACGGTTCATCCTCGATGGGTTCCGTCTGTGGCACAACACTGGCTCTGATGGATGCCGGTGTGCCTATTCAAGCACCTGTCGCTGGCGTTGCCATGGGCCTGATCACAGGTGAGGGCGAGCGAGCGGGCCAGTGGGCCGTGATGAGCGATATCCAGGGTATTGAAGACGCCTTGGGCGATATGGACTTCAAGGTCGCAGGTACGGCTGATGGCGTGACCGCGCTTCAGATGGATATTAAGGTCAAGGGTATCACCTACGAAATTATGGCGACCGCCCTTGAGCAGGCACACGAAGGCCGTATGTTCATCATGGAGAAGATGCTGGACGCCCTTGGCGAGCCACGCGAGGAACTCTCTGAATACGCACCACGTATCCAGACCATCAAGATTAATCCTGAAAAGATTGGCGCGGTGATTGGACCGGGCGGCAAGATGATCCGCAAGATTCAAGATGAGAGCGGCGCGAAACTCGACATCGAGGATGATGGTTCGGTCAACATCTCTGCCACCTCTGGCGAGGCAATGCAGGCTGCTATCGACGCTGTCCGTGCCCTGACCGAAGAGGTCGAGGTGGGACGCATCTATACTGGTACAGTGCGCCGTATCGTTGATTTCGGCGTCTTCGTCGAAGTGCTTCCTAGCAAAGAGGGGCTGGTACGCACCTCGCAGCTAGCCGACTATCAAGTTATGCGACCGGAAGATGTTGTCTCCATTGGTGATGAGATCACGGTAATGGTGATCGAAGTCGATGGACAGGGACGCATCAACCTCTCGCGCCGTGCGGCCTTGAGTGGTGAAATGCCCTCACAGGCTGAACTGGATAGCGAACGTGGCCCCAGTCGTGGTGGCCCACGTGGCGGCGGCAATCGCCCCGGCGGTAACTTCGGCGGTGGCGGACGTGACATGCCCAATCGCGGCGGTTATGGCGACCGTGGCGGCTCCGGTGGCTATGGTGATCGCGGCGGCGGTCGTGATCGTGGTGGCTATGGCGACCGCGATGGCGGTGGTCGTGGTGGTGCCGGTGGTGGCTATGGCGACCGTGGCGGCTCTGGTGGTGCTGGCGGCTCTGGTGGCTTCGGCCAACGTCGCCCCATGAGCCCTCCCCCCAATCGCAACCCAAATCCAGGCGGTCCTGGCCCTGGTCCACGCCGTGACAGTGGCTTCGGCCCTCGTCCCACTGATCGCCGCTGGTAAATAAGCTCTATGCATCGGTTGTCGGTAGAACTGGTTTGTGGCATTGCTACAAGCTAGCTCTACCGACAACCGATGCATGTGGCACCATAGATATAAATATTTCCATTAAAGAGGGGTAATAATGTCGCTATCATCAGAAGAGATACTGAACGAGGTGGCTTTAGAGGTCTCGACTTGCTCCAAATGCAATCTTTGCAAAAACCGTACCAAGGCTGTACCGGGTGAGGGCAACACGCATGCGAAAATCCTCTTTATTGGTGAGGGTCCAGGCTTCCATGAAGATCGCCAGGGACGCCCATTTGTCGGTCCTGCTGGACAATTTCTGGAAGAACTCCTCTCCAGTATTGAAGTGAGACGCTCCGACGTGTTCATTACCAACGTCGTGAAGTGTCGCCCACCCAACAATCGAGACCCACTGCCAGAAGAAATCAATGCCTGCGACGAGTACCTTGATCGGCAAATCGCCGCGATTAAGCCACAGGTGGTGGTCACACTGGGCCGTTACTCAATGGCGAAGTTCTTCGGGAGCGAGAGGATCAGCACCATTCATGGACGCGCCCGCAGGAAAGATGGCTATATTTGTATTGCGATGTATCATCCAGCGGCGGGCCTGCATCAAGCCAGCCTCAAGGATGTCATTCGTGAAGACTTCAGGAAAATTCCCCAGATTATTGCCGAGGCTGAGCGTGTCGCCAGTGCTCCCCAGCCCAAAGTTGCGGCTCCCGTCCAAAAGGAAGAGCCACCCCCACAGCAATTATCCTTATTCTAGCAAGCAAGATGCTCAGCATGAGCGAACAGAGCGATAGCCCAGCAGAATACCTTTCTGCTGGGCTATCGCTCTGTTCGCTCATATATAAGAAGCAAATGCTTAATTTTATTCCTCAATGAGACGATGATAATAATAAGATATGACTCGTTCCATTATAGGGGGAATTCATGCGCGTTTTTACGAAAAGATTTTGTGTTCTTGGCACCTTTGCCATTCTTATTGCCCTGCTGCTGGTTGCTGCCCCGTTCTCCGCTCGCATCTCGCAGACCGCCACTCATACAGTACAGGCGAGCCATGCCGTTGCCAACGCCACTACAGCAACCAAGTCCAGTAATCGTGCTGGTGCCGCCACGGTAACTGCGGCTGCACCGAGGTCGCGACAGCTAAACGCTTTGGCGAAAGTACCATCAATTGCTGCCAAAGGTAAAGTGATTATGATCAGCCTGTCCCGTGAGTGGCTCTATGCCTACGAAAACGGCAAGCTGATGCTGAACGCGGCGATCATGAGCGGGCGTCCTTCGTTGCCAACACCAACGGGCACCTATCATATTTTCGTCAAGCTCAGTCCCACTACCTTCTATTCTCCGTGGCCACAGGGATCACCGTACTGGTATCCACCAACGCATATCAATTACGCGCTAGAGTGGCGCGTTGGTGGCTACTTCCTGCACGATACCTGGTGGCACAGTGTGTACGGTCCTGGCACCAACGGCTGGCACTATGATCCCCAATTTGGCTGGCAATGGGGTTCACATGGTTGTGTTGGCATGCCTGTAAATGTAGCTGCGTGGCTCTATCACTGGGCACCCATCGGCACCACCGTGCAGATCAACCCATAAGGCAAAGAAATAAGTGACACAACAAACTAGCCAAGACCAGCTTGACAACAATTGTCAAGCTGGTCTTTGTCGTCGCCTGATCGCTTATTCGCCCGCGCTTGCCCCTACCACAAAGGCATCGATGGCATTGATTTTGCCGCGCCAGTAGGGGAGTTTACTTTTGTGGCCCGCACTCATGATCGTGACATCGCGCAGATGAGCGTAATGGAAGATAATGGGTAGACCTTCTGCACCGATCTCTTGATCGAGTGCGGGCACCAGGGCACTATAGTAGTCGCGCAAAAAGTCGGCGGTCTCCGGCTCCTGCTCACGATACATCTGCTCGTGCAGGTCGATATAAAACTGGGCATATGCTCTGGTGTTGACCATCGTGCCGAAGACGAGCAGGCCATGCATCTGAAACATCACCTCAATCTCCAACCCTTGTCGCTCCACCATGCCTACCCACGCCTGTAACGCGATATCCTGCTCGCCATACTCTTTGAGCCATAAACCGCGCTGCTCCGTTCGTGTAATAGGGCGAAAGTTGCTCTCTTGCTCCTGAGAAGTTGTCATACTCTATTCTGTCCTTACTTTACATTGCCATCTCTGTATGTCATCATACAAACATGACAGCTATCTTGCAAGACTCCTCCCTTGCCGCCCTAGCAATATCTTGACAACCCGATTACTATCCCCTACAATCTCATCACCTACTGATAGAATCATCCACCATAGCTAAAGGACAATGCGCCATGATTGACCGCACGGGGCATGTGCTGGACAAATATTGTTTGCTGCGCTTATTAGGGCGCGGCGGTTTCGCTGATGTCTACCTGGCCCAACACACGCGCCTGGGTTCCTACGTCGCCGTGAAAATCCTCCATCCCCATATGCATATTGAGGGTAACATGCAAAGCTTCGAGAAGGAGGCGCAAACGCTAGCGCAACTGCGCAACCCACACATCATGCGCGTCTTCGACCTCGGCACCGATGCCACCAACTCCCTCTATCTCGTGATGGATCACGCTCCACAGGGGAGCCTGCGCACACGGCATCCCGAAGGGAGCGTTGTCCCACTCGAAACGGTGGTCAGTTACGTCAAACAGGTAGCCGACGCCTTGCAACACGCCCACGATGCCAAGATCATCCACCGCGATGTCAAGCCCGAAAATATGCTGCTTGGCCACGATGGAGAGGTCATTCTGAGCGACTTTGGCTTGGCCGCTGTTTCGCACAGCAAGCAATCGCAGCGTACTCAGGGCAACGCGGGCAGCATCGACTACATGCCCAAAGAACAGATCAACGGCAGACCTGAAGCTGCCAGTGACCAATACGCCCTGGCCATCACTGTCTACGAATGGCTCTGCGGCAGCCGCCCCTTCACGGGCGATGTCTGGACCGAAATCGCCCTGCAACATGTCATGGCACCCCCACCACCACTCCGCACCAAAGCCCCCACCATCCCCACCACCGTCGAGCAAGTCGTGCTACGAGCCCTGGCAAAAGACCCCAGCCAACGCTACCCCAGCATTCGCGCCTTCGCCGACGCCCTGGAACAGGCCAGCAAACAAAGCGTACACATCGGAACTGTTGAGCATCTTTATGATGAAATTTCCCCCCATAGCTTGGAGCAAACCATTCCCATCGGCACCACCCTTGCCATCTGCACTGGTCATACAAATAATGTGTGGAGTGTAGCGTGGTCGCCGGATGGGCGTCGCTTGGCCTCTGCATCCAAGGACCAAACGGTGCGGGTGTGGGATGCGGCCACTGGCAAACAACAGCTCATTTGTTCTGGGCATACGAAATCTGTACCGAGCGTAACATGGTCGCCGGATGGAAGTCGCTTGGTTTCTGCATCCTGGGATCAAACGGTGCGAATGTGGGATGCGGCTACAGGCAAACAACAGCTCACCTACTCTGGTCATACAGGCTTTGTATATAGCGTTGCATGGTCGCCGAATGGAAGTCGTTTGGCCTCAGCGTCCGACGACGAGAGGGTGCGAATGTGGGATGCGGCTACAGGCAAACAACAGCTCACCTACTCTGGTCATACAGGCTTTGTATATAGCGTTGCATGGTCGCCGAATGGAAGTCGCCTTGCTTCTGCGTCTCACGATGAGACGGTGCGCGTGTGGGATGCGGCCACTGGCAAACAACAGCTTACCTGCTTTGGTCATACAAGATATGTGTATAGCGTCGCCTGGTCGCCGGATGGGCGTCGCTTGGCCTCTGCATCCGATGACCAGACGGTGCGAATGTGGGATGCGGTGACGGGACAATGCTTGTATGTGTACAAGGAGCATAAAGATAAGGTTAATGCGGTGGCGTGGTCGCCAGATGGCACACATCTTGCGTCGGCTAGCCATGATAAGACGGTGCGCGTGTGGTCGGCAGGGTGATTGGGGAGGGATGGTGCCTCCATAGCGTGGTTATAATGGGATTAATGTTGGCGCGTCAGAGGGGCGCGGGAAGATGATCCAGCACACAAAAAGCAAACAAAAGCCCTAACAATCACTGTCAAGGCTTTTGTTTGCTTTCTTTATCTTTACTTCGCAGGGGGTGGAAATATAGGTGGTCCTAATGGTGGCCCTCCATTGCCACCACCGCCGCCACCACCACCGCCACCACCGCCACCGCCGCGACAATTCTCGCCACGGCAGGGGGCGATGTAGTTGTTACCCATGATGGTGGGCATGGTGCCATCAATGAACCAGTCGGTAACGGTTGGTTCGCCGGGGTGCGGCAACAGGCCAGTGATCGCCGATACCGTCCCTTGATGCACATTGTCGGGCCTCACGAAGTCGTCCGCCGGGAAGTGATAATAGTTGGAGACCATTTCCATCACGTCGTGCCAGATGGGGCCTGCACCTGTGATACCGATGGTGTTTTGCGTCATCGTCTCGTTATTGCTATTGCCTGCCCACACACCGACTGCGATATGGGGCGTGTAGCCCATCGTCCAGTTGTCACGGAAGCTATCAGTGGTGCCCGTTTTGGCCGCCGCCGGACGGTCGAGTTCGAGCGGATTGCCGGGGAAGAATTCGTGATAGCGTGCGGCCTTGTCCGACAGAATACTATCGATCAGGAAGGCGACATCGGCACCCACAGCACGAATGCCTTTTGGATGGGCCGCGTCATATTTATAAATCGGCTGATTTTGGTTATTGGTGATCTCTAGCACCGAAACGGGCGGTATACGTACCCCCTGATTAGCAAAGGTGGCATAGGCACCTGTCATATGCAGCAGCGAGACCTCGGCAGAACCAATCGCCATCGAAGGGCCGAGCGTATTCGTTGCTTTGTTTGCAACCTCAGAGAGGCCCAGACGAGCCGCCATGTTGAGCACATTGGGAATACCGGTGTACTCGATGGTGTCAATGGCGGGAATGTTGAACGAGTTCGCCACCGCAGTCCGAATGGTCATCGGATAGCTGGTATGGAACGTGCCATCATAGTTTTGTGGCGAGTAGCACTTGGGCGGTGTGCTCTGATCGCAGACTGGATAATACGTCTTGTGATCGGGGACGATCATCGCGGGATACCAGCCCATCTCAAAGGCGGTGGCGTAGACAATCGGCTTGAATGATGAGCCGGGCTGCCGTAGTGCTAGGGCCGCGTTATACTGGGTTTGCATCTGCGGTGTGTTTGGCGCACTATTGTTAAAGTTCGCGCTCCCATCCATGGCCAGAATTTCGCCCGTGCGGGGGTCCAGCACCACCACCGAGGCATTGTGCAGGTTGTTGGTGATGTCGAGCGGGCCATAATAGCCTAGATACGAGTCTTGTTGAGCCTGATAGAGATGGTCGTACACGCTCTGCTCAATCATCTTCTCCAGTTTGAGGTCAAGCGTCGTATAGATGTTATAGCCACCGTTACGTACACCTTCGGCTCCCAGCAGCGGCACTAGCACCTGATCGATGACGTAGTTGACGAAGTGGGGTGCCTGAAGCTTATGCGTATCCGAGTAGGTCTTAAAGGTAAAATTCTGCATCTCTTTGTGGGCATTAATAGCTTGCAGTGGCGTAATCATCTTCAACTGCACCATCGAATCGAGCACCACCTGCTGGCGAGCCAGGGCCGCGTCTTTGTTGATGGTTGGGTTATAATACGTGGGGCTTTGTGGCATGCCAGCCAGCAGTGACGCCTGTGCTAGGTCAAGCTGCTTGACGGCAGGGATACAGCCATCTTTGGTGCATTTTGGTTGTATACGGAAGTAGCTCTGTGCTGCCGCCTCAACACCGTAATTCAGGTCGCCATAATAGACGGTATTGAGATACATCTCCATGATTTGCCATTTGGGGTACTGTTGCGTCAAGCCGGTTGCAAGGATGGCCTCTTCGCCCTTGATCTGGAGGGTGCGCTGCTGATTATCAAAAAACTGCTTCTTTATCAACTGTTGCGTGATGGTGCTACCACCTTCAACCACGCCATGACTCTGTAGGTTTGCCACCGCTGCACGCACAATGCCCGTGAAGTCAACGCCGCTATTGGTCCAGAAGGTGTGATCCTCCGCGGCAATGGTGGCATTTACCAGCAGAGGAGAAACATTTTTGTAGTCCACATAGGTCCGTCTACCAGAGCCGATTTGTTTATCATATAACTCATACAGAAGGTTGCCATTGCGATCATAAATACGCGTGGTTTGAAACAGTGAATGTTGCGCGATACCATTGAGCAAGGGCAGTTGGGCATTATAGTATGCGTACGCGGCACCAGTGCCACCTGAGACTAGTGTTGCCATTATGAAGGCGAGTGCTAGTGCGATCCCAAGCAATATCGGTGCCAGGTTTCTGCCCACGCGCCCATGACGTCGCTTGCGTATCAATAAGCGATTGAGACGCGTGCGGCGGGCAGCCAAAATCGCTTCCGGCGAAGGCGGACTAGCAGGCGGCGTTTTAGAAATAAGAGCGCGTGCAGAGCCATTGTTTCCATTATTGCGAGGACTTCCGTCAAGCATGGCTGCTTTGCCATTCTCCTGAGAATGTGCGCTCAATGCATATGTAGAAGCAGGACCGTCTTCCGGTCGTTGATTATGTATTTGATTGTGTTCATCCATAGAGAGATATACCCTTCTCTAGCAACAAGATAGCGATATTCTGTTGTACCCCTCATAGAACATCACTATCTATGGTAACACAAGTGTCCAAACTCGACAGGACCTTCGTCAGGCATGATGTTACATGGTGGTTTATGAAATGTAAAGAGGTGCCATCGATACTATAACGTATGACTGTACTATTCTGTTTCAAGCCACCTTTTTTCCTGTTTTTCGCTTGCCGCCTGCGCCAGCAAGCGAAGCGCACTGCACACTCCGTAGGGGCCAGCTTGAGCGCGCCCGCTGCTGAGGTGTGTTTCGCCAACAGGCACGGGACGCGCTCAAGCTGGTCCAAGAGACATCAACCTAAGAATGGCTGAGGTGGTGGGAACGCTCGTTTCAGTTTCAGTAGGGGCGGGAGTGGTGAGGACGGGTGGAAGGGACCCTCGGGTCGCCCGTGGGGTGGGGCAAACGCCCAAAAAAGGGTGGGTATTCCCGGCACGGGCGACCCAAGGGTCCCCACCCCGCCTCGTCCGCCGCCCCCGCCCCTACTGA
>JBBPYR010000095.1:0-4800 GCA_038199755.1 Ktedonobacterales bacterium
CCACAAGAGGCGATTGAAAAGATACGACAGGCACGCTACAACGCACAACGCATGCAAGACATCGAGCAAGAAACCCATCACGACGTGATCTCCTTTCTGCGCTCCATCCAGGAACAGCTAGGACCAGAGGGACGCTTCATCCATCTCGGCTTGACCTCATCCGACGTACTCGATACCGCACTGGCCGCCCAGCTCAAGGAGGCGGGCGCACTGCTAGCTGCCTCCTTACAGACGCTGACCGACACCGTGGCGAGGGTCGCCGTGCAGCACAAATATACCCTCATGGCGGGACGCTCACACGGCATTCATGCCGAGCCCATCACCTTCGGCCTTAAGATGGCCCTCTGGTACGATGAATTGCGCCGCCAACAACACCGCCTGCATGAGGCGATTGAACAGGTGACGGTGGGCAAGATATCCGGAGCAGTGGGTACACATGCCACCATCCCACCGCAGATCGAGGAATTTGTATGTGAGCAAATGGGCATCGGCGTTGCTCCCATCTCTAGCCAGATTGTGCAGCGTGACCGCCACGCCCACTTTATGACCACACTTGCCCTGATTGGCAGTTCCCTGGAGAAGATGGCCCAGGAGATTCGCCATCTGCAACGCACCGAACTCAGTGAGGCCTTTGAGCCCTTCGGTTCCGGTCAGCAAGGCTCGTCCGCGATGCCCCACAAACGCAATCCAGAATTGTGTGAGCGCATCTGTGGTCTCGCGCGTGTCCTGCGTGGCTTCTCGCTCACGGCGATGGAAGACGTGGCCCTATGGCATGAACGCGACATCAGCCATTCATCAGCCGAGCGCATCATCATTCCCGATAGCTGCACCCTGCTCCACTACATGCTACACATCTTCACCGGGGTTATGGCTGATCTCCAGATCGATACCGAGCGCATGCTGACAAACCTCAATATGACGGGCGGTCTGGTCTACTCGCAACGCATTCTGCTTGCCCTCATTGATAAGGGCGTTGGTCGTCAGGAAGCATACAAGCTGGTGCAGCGCAACGCCAAACAGGTGTGGGGCATGGCCAGTCACGGCCCCATTCAGCGACCCGCCCTCCTTGAGGCTCTGAGCAATGACGCCGAGGTGACAAGCTACCTTTCACCTGCCGAGCTGAAAGAGCTCACCAGCAATGACTACTACCTGAAATACATCGACACCTCATTCAAACGCGTAGGACTATAAATGCTACGTTTACATGCTGCTAACGGTGAAAGGGCGAAGTTCAGTGGTTTATCGCGTGGTGGTAATCAACCAGCATCGATGCGTAAACGAACGGTAGTGTTGTTGCTCTTGCTAGTGAGTCTTTTTGAAATCGGCTATGCACTGCTCGTCGCGCTTACACCTGTAGCCAGTTTACATCTTTTTGACACGCCCCTTACCAGTGAGTGGCCATGGATACTCACTATAAGCAACCTTATCTTCGCTCATCTCGCGCAAAATGCCTGGCTACCCCAACTCTTGCTCACGGCCCTTTTATGTGTCTTGCTCATACTCTATAGCATAACCATTCTTGTCGCCATGCGCCGCTTTCAGCACATTGTACCTTCGCGCAGATGGCTGCTGCTCTTCGCTGTTAGTGCATTACTGTTCGGGCTCACCTTGCTGCTTGAGCCAAAGCTCTTTTCCGATGATGTCTTCACCTACATCTTTTCAGGGCGCATTCTCGCGATTTATCGCGCAAATCCGCTCAATACCGCCCCCATACAATATCCATTCGACGTGTATCTCCATTGGGTCGTGACCGGACGCAATGCGTCCAATATCTATGGCTCGCTCTGGCTAGGCATTGCCGCTCTGCTGGTCAACCTACATGGCAATCCTGTCGTGACCCTGCTACTCTTTAAGGGTTTGGCCTTATTGAGCCACATCCTGAACTGTCTCCTGATCTGGTCTATTCTTGGCAAGATCGCCCCTGCACGACAACTTCAGGGGACACTGCTCTATGCCTGGAATCCACTCGTATTGATTGAGTTGGCGGGTAGCGGACATAGTGATGGTCTCCTGATGTGCCTACTACTCTTCACCGTCTGGCTTCACCTGCGCGCAACTAACAAGTGGTTGCATGGCCTCGTGTTGCTTGCACTCGGGCTGGCAGTGAGCATGAATCTGGTCGTCCTTTTGCTCGCCCCCCTCTATCTCTGGTTCGAGATACGCACACTGCTTGGCAGCCAAAAGATACAGCGGTTATTTCTCACATTTATCGGGCAGGCGTGCCTTGTCTTGTTGCCAGCACTGGTCATCTCGCTTCCATTCTGGCGCGGTGCCAGCACCTTTTTCGCGCTTACCTCCGCGATGGACATGGAGCATTTTGTCCATTCACCTACAGGCGTACTGGCCTTCCCATTTCGTGTCCTCTTCATCAGCGTGGCGCAATTGTTTCATGTGCCATCATTTTTGCAACCAGTCACATCGGCGGATATCACGCTGCGAGCATCAGCAACCATTATCTTCGTGCTGATCTACATCGACCAATTCGGGCGCGTGCGGCACGCCCCCAGCAGCATCGCTGGTATGCGCTATAGCCCCGATGCTGACGTACAGATGAATTTGCCAGGCTTTGATACCCTCTTAACTGCGTGGTGCATGAGTCTATTCTGGTATACTATCCTCGTCTCCGGCTGGTTCTGGCCGTGGTATCTGCTGTGGATATTCTGGGCCTTTGCGCTGCGCCGCCTCGATACCTTTACCTCCACCTTCCTTGTACTAGCGGGAACAGTGTTGTTTTTCTATCCATTACTGGCCCAAAATCACGCGCATTTTGCCAGTTATCAAACCGCCCTCATCTTTGCTATACCCCTTGTCTATCTCATCGTCGTCAAAACAAAAGAACAACGAGAAAAGACCGCCCTCTATCGCGGCGTGCCTGACAATTCAGGCGACCAGAAAGGAACCCATCCATGACAGAGGAAGTGAAACAGCGCAAGATTGAACATGTGACGGTGGCTCTGGGACAGGATGTCTCGGCTCCACAACGCGCAAACTGGAACGACATCCAATTCGTGCATCAGGCATTGCCAGAGGTAGACCTGGATGACATTGATACCTCTGTCACATTCCTCGGTCATCGCCTACGCTATCCCATTTTTGTCTCGTCACTCACCGGAGGCCATCCTGATGTGCTACACATCAACCGCAACCTGGCACGAGCGGCCCAGCAGTACGGGTTAGCCCTCGGTGTGGGCAGCCAACGTGCCGCCATCGTCAATCCCGACGTTGCCGATAGTTACAGCATCACACGAGAACACGCGCCCGACGCCTTCCTCATCGCCAACATCGGCGCACCACAATTGATTCCCCAGGCGCGCCATGAGGCATTTACCTTGGAGCAGGTGCAGCGTGCCATCGACATGATCGGTGCCAACGCGCTTGCTATCCATATGAACAGCCTGCAAGAGGCGGCCCAGCCAGAGGGAGACCGCCGCACAGTTGGCGTTGCCGCTGCCCTGAAGATACTCACAGCACAACTCAACCTGCCAGTCATCGCCAAGGAGACAGGTGCAGGCGTCAGCCGCGAACAAGCATTGCTCTTGCGCTCCTGCGGTGTCTCCGCTATCGATGTCGGCGGCGCGGGTGGCAGCAGCATGTCAGCCATGGAAGCGGCCCGCTCACGTGATCGCGGCGATGAGCGCACCATGAATATTGGCCTGCTCTACCGCGATTGGGGCATCGCTACACCCGTCGCTGTGGTTGAAGCTGGAACGGCCCGCCTTCCGCTCATCTCCACAGGCGGTGTACGCAACGGACTGGACATCGCGCGCGCCCTCGCCCTCGGTGCCACGCTGATCGGCATGGGCTTTCCCTTCCTCAAGGCCGCCAGCGAAAGCTACGAGAAGGTCTGCGAATTGCTAGAAACGGTCATCGCGGAAATGAAAGTGGCAATGCAACTGAGCGGAGCCGCTAACATTGAGCAACTGCGCCACGTTGATGTCGTCGTGACGGGCGCAACCCGCGAATGGCTCACCTTACGCGGCTTCGAGGAGCAACTAAAAGAGATGGCCCAACGCCGCTGGCGAGCAATGCCGTCATTTGAGAGGTAAGGGGATATTTGCGTTTTGCCAATCGCTTTAGGAAATAAGGTTCAGAGTTCATGCTTATACGCCTCTGGTGTATTCACATTCACGAACGAGCGCAATTGTGGGTCCACCTGCCGTAACTGCTCCTCCTTTATATAGCGCACGGGCACTACGGACAACAAACTACGTGGGCCGCGTTGCCCCGTCTGTAAACTCGCCTCCATGATAGGCAATACGGCACGAGGATAAACAGCGAACAACACCTGCGGATTATCATTGACTATAGGAATAATCAAAGCCTCATCGAGCGGTTGTGAGAGCAAAAACGTGATGAGTTCCGATTGGATAAAGGGCATATCTACGGCTATTACCAGGGCATGGGGCTGTTGGATAGCAAGTAAGCCACTGTAGATGCCCATTAGCGGCCCCTGATCGGGAGCGATGTCAGTAACGATGCGCACCGAGACATGGGTAGTGTATTCCGTTGCTTGTTCGGCGTCGCGTGCTACCAGGATGACTTCGCGGCAAAGTGTTGAGAGTTGCCTGACGAGGTGAGCGACAAAGGTGGTTTCGTGCTCTTCCGGGTGTGTCAAAAGAGCTTTGTCCTTGCCCATCCGCGTGCTACGCCCACCCGCTAGAATGAGGGCAGAGACAGGGAAGAGGGTAGGGGGGGGGATGTGGGGTGGCTTAACCACAAAAGCCCCCCCGCCCCCCTACCCGGGGGACGTAAAATCTTACCATTTAGGGGTGTACCCCGTGGTGTTGGGGTGGGGGGTCC
>JBBPYR010000096.1:0-30383 GCA_038199755.1 Ktedonobacterales bacterium
AAAGCAGCAGCGAAGCGCGCTGCAAGCCCATCCGTAGGGGCAGGCATTTATGACTCCTTACAGCATGCCTGAGTGCGATAGCACTAGCGCGACAGCGCGTTGGCATGCTGAATAAGGATGTGACGCCCTCGTACCCGTTCATAGGCGATCAATCTGGCCCTAACAGCATTCCCAATAACCCTACGAAACCGTTTGCATGAAGAGGCGCATTATGACAGCAGAGAGAGCACAATCCGATCTAAAAGCAATAGTTGACGCACGCTTCCACCAGAGCATGACCATCCCAGAGGTCTTCTTCACAGCGGAAGCGGCACGCATCGCCGAGGCTTGCTGGGCAATGGCGCGTCGCTTCCACCAGGGCGGACGCCTGCTCGCCTTTGGCAACGGAGCCTCGGCCACAGATGCTCAACATGTCTCAGTCGAGTTTGTGCATCCCGTCATCGTTGGTAAGCGAGCACTACCAGCTCTCGCCCTCACCAACGACAGTGCTACCTTGAGCAATCACTCGAGCAGAGGAAACAGTACCATCCCCTTTGTGCGCCAAATCAGCGTGCTTGCTCGCCCCCAAGATATCGCAATGGGCTTCTCACTCGACGGAAACTGCACCGATGTCATCGCGGGCTTGGCCATAGCGCGCAAAATGGGCTTACTCACACTAGGACTAACAGGGGACGATGGTGGCTTACTCAAACAGAGTCAACTCGACTTCTGTTTCGTCGTTCAATCACACGACCCGCTGGTAATACAAGAAACGCACGAAACGCTCTATCACGTCTTATGGGAACTCGTGCATGTCTATCTTGAGCATGAAGGACTACTTTCATGAATAACACACAAAAGCAATTTAAGGTTATAACGACAGAAGAGACACTAAACCCAATGCAGACGGGTGCTATTTGTAAATTGGATGAGGAGGGACATTGCATTACCTGTTCAGATGAGGCACAGCCAGCCAGCGTACTGTCTGTTGATCTAGACGCAGGAGTAGCATTCGTAACCATAAGTGATGCCACTGAAGAGATTGATATTACGCTGGTAGACGATGTCGCGCCAGGCAGCGTATTGCTGGTGCATGGGGGTGTAGCCATCGCCAATATTAGCAACGACACGGATGGGGCAAACCATGAGTGACAGTGAGGGCTCTGAGTATGATCGCCTTTTCTATCCCTTTCTCTTTGAGGGCGGCAAGTCCAGCATAGAAGACGTGCTGGCACAGGTGCAGCACTCGACGATGGAAAAGTGTCGTGAAGTCATAGAACTCCGTCGCATGACGCTGGAACATTCCGGCGACCGCATTATCGCAGCGGCACGAGCCATGGCACACGCCTTCGCAAACGGAGCGACATTACTAGCCTTTGGCAACGGAGGTAGCACCACCGATGCCCAGGATCTGGTAGCCGAACTGCTCACGCCGCCGTTCGCACATTGGGCACCCTTGCCAGCGATTGCCCTGACCAATGATATCGCGGTCGTCACAGCCGTAGCCAACGATGTTGGCTTCGACAACATCTACACGCGCCAAGTCATCGCCTTCGGGCAGCGTGGCGATATCGCGCTAGGTATCTCGACCAGCGGCAACTCAATCAACGTCTTGCAAGCCCTTGAGCAAGCCAAGAAGCAAGGGCTACTCACAGTAGGTTTCACAGGATACGACGGTGGCAATATGATACGCTCTAAAGCCCTTGATTTCTGTATCAACGCACCCAGCGATCACATCCCACGCATCCAAGAGGCACAGGCAACCGCCTACCACGCACTGCTTGAAGTTATCTATACATTGATAGGGCACGAACGGACGCAATAAAGGAGAACTCACATGAACATGAAATATGTTGACGAGTACCGCGATCCCGAACTGGCAAAACGTATCTCAAGCGAAATCGCAAAGCTCAGCACTGAACAATCTCATCCACTCAAGCTGATGGAGGTTTGTGGCGGTCACACACATACCATTTATAAGCACGGCATCGAAGATGTGCTCCCACCATCCATCGACCTTGTTCATGGGCCGGGTTGCCCTGTTTGCGTCCTGCCCATGGGCCGTATCGACGACGCAATCGCAATAGCCCGTATGGACAACGTGATCTTCACCACCTTTGGTGATATGATGCGTGTGCCCGGCTCCAGCGGCAGCCTACTCGACGCCAAGGCCGACGGTGCTGATGTGCGCTTCGTCTACTCGCCGCTCGACGCCTACAAACTGGCAAAGCAGAATCCCGACCGTCAGGTCGTCTTCTTCGCCATCGGCTTCGAAACCACCGCCCCCTCAACAGCCGTAACCCTGCTGCGCGCCAAGGCTGAAGGTATCAAAAACTTCTCCGTCTTCTGCAACCATGTCACCATCATTCCCGCCATCAAAGCCATCCTCGACTCGCCCGATCTGCGCCTGGATGGGTTCATCGGCCCCGGCCATGTCAGCATGGTCATCGGCATGCGACCATACAACTTCATCGCCCGCGACCACGCCAAACCCGTTGTCATTGCGGGCTTTGAGCCGCTCGACATTATCCAATCCGTCTACATGATCGTCAAGCAAATCAGCGAGGGTCGCGCAGAGATCGAGAATCAGTACGCCCGCGTTGTACGGCCAGAGGGCAACACCAAAGCTCTACAAGCGATGGCCCAAACAATGGAGTTACGCCCCTTCTTCGAGTGGCGCGGCCTCGGTTTCATCACCCATAGCGCCTTAAAGCTGCGGCCAGAATATGCCGATTGGGACGCCGAACTGCGCTATGAAGTGCCGGGTCTACGGGTCGCCGACCCCAAAGCCTGCCAATGTGGTGAAGTCCTCAAAGGCGTCATCAAACCCTGGGAATGCAAAGTCTTCGGCACAGCTTGCACCCCTGAAACGCCCATCGGCACCTGCATGGTCTCTCCCGAAGGAGCCTGCGCCGCCTACTACAACTACGGGCGTTTCTCCATGGCATCCGAACGTTCGCGCCTAAACATTCTGCCTATGGCAAACGCGCAAACACAATAGCATCATCCTGTATGAGCTAGTATGCTGACTCACCTTGCTAGCAACGCACGAGCGAACCACTAGCAAGGTGAGCCAAGCTACCAACCCATCCAAACAGACAGCAACAGGAGGTTCCGATGGATACACCGTCCCCCACCAACGCTCAAAATTCGCAGCGCAAGGATGATGTGCTCAAAAAAATCGAGCGCACAAGGCAGGCGCGCCGCCATAAATTCTATTTACGCGATGAGAAGATCACACTCAGCCACGGCAGCGGCGGCAAATCCACCCACAACTTGATTGAAGGCGTCTTCGCCCCCGCCTTCTCCAACCCCTTGCTTGACGCCATGGACGATGCCGCCACCTTCACACTCGAAGGCACCTGTCCGCGTCTCGCCTTCACCACTGACACCTACGTCGTCAGTCCGTTGTTCTTCCCCGGTGGTGACATCGGCAAACTCGCAGTCCACGGCACCGTCAACGACCTCTCCATGGCGGGAGCCACTCCCCTCTACCTCTCAGCTGGCTTCATCCTTGAGGAGGGCTTTCCCATCGCCGATCTGCGCCGCATCGTCGCATCAATGGCAGCCGCAGCCGCGGAAGCCGGGGTTGCTATCGTGACTGGCGATACAAAAGTGGTGCAGCGCGGCAAGGCCGACGGTCTCTTTATCAACACCGCTGGCGTCGGCCTTGTCCGCACTTCCTGGCCAATTGGACAAGCACAACTCCACCCTGGCGACCGCGTCTTGCTCAGCGGACCCGTTGGCGATCACGGCATCGCCATCATGTTAGCCCGTGAAGCCCTCGAAATCGAAAACGATGTCCAGAGCGATACCGCGCCCCTCAATACAATGGTAGCCGCCCTGCTCGCGGCAGCCGGAGACGGTGTGCATTGTCTCAAAGACCCCACACGCGGCGGTGTCGCCACCTCCTTGAACGAAATGGCTATCGGCTCCGAGGTCTCCATCGGCCTCGACGAGCACGCCATCCCCGTCCACCCCGAAGTGCGCGGTGCCTGCGAAATCCTCGGCCTCGACCCGCTCACCATCGCCAACGAAGGCAAACTACTCGCCATCGTCTCACCCGACAAGGCCGAGGCCGCCCTGGCCGCACTGCGCAACCACCCGCTAGGCCGTGAAGCCGCCATCATCGGCACCGTCCAGGCCGAGCCGCCCGGTATGGTCTTCCTGCGCACCGACATCGGCGGCATGCGCGTCCTCGACATGCTCGTCGGCGACCCCCTGCCACGCATCTGTTAAGTTGGTAAGGGAAGCAAGGAAGCTCGCCTATGTGGGCGAGCTTCCTTGCTTCTTCCTTGAAAACTCTATCCTCTGCTCTGTTCGATAACCATTACTGCCTGAGCGATACCATTCTCGGCACGAATACGTTCTCCCAGCGAGGCCGCTCTCTTCCTCATCTCTACATCCGACACCGTCTGCCGAATGGCTTCCGTCAGATTGTCAACGGTCAGCCGTCGGCGCGCAATAGGTTTGGGACCAACGCCCAAATCATATACACGCTGCCCCCAGAACGGTTGATCTGCAAAGAAAGGCGTGACAATCGATGGTATACCTGCCGCCAAACCTGCTGCCGTCGTCCCAACTCCTCCATGGTGTATCACCGCAGCCATACGAGGAAACAGCCAAGTATGGGGGATGGAATCCGTCATAAACACATGTTCCCCCAACTGCTCCCTCTTTAACCCACCCCAGCCCGCATAGAGCACACCGCGCTGGTCTGTTCGTGCTAAAGCTTGCAAGACTATATCAGCAGTCTCCTCCGGTTTACTACTGCCCATACTTCCAAAGCCGATATAGATAGGAGCTGGACCTGATTGGAGAAAATGCAGCAGGTCCGCTGGTGGTTCCCATCCTTGTGGTGGCTCTAGGAACCAGTAGCCGGTAACATGCTGAGAAGCATCCCAATCCCTTGGATGAGGCAGAACGTGCGAACTATAGCCGTAAAGCACCGCTTGCTTTTGCCGTCTCAGAGAGGAGAATGGCCCCCAAAAAGAGGCTGGTGGCAGGTGTAAGACCTCAGCACGTGCTTTGTTATCGGCTGAACGGAACGATTGCCACATGATTTGCTGCGCCAAAAGATGCGATGGCTTGTTCATCCATTGAGTCAGAGGAGTTTGTGGTAGTGGCGTTAAAGCACTGGGGAACACACTAGTCGGCGTAAAGGGAACTACATGAGCGAGCAGCAAGGGAACGCCTAATTTTTCTGAGAGAGCTTGCCCGCTAAAGAGTCCACTGAGTCCACCAAGAATGAGATCGGAACCCTCACAGGCAACCAATCCTTTTTCGGCAGCATGAACCGCCTGCTTTTCGGAGGCACGTCTCATCTCGGATAAAATTTTGAGTGTTTTGCCTTGCTCCGAGAGCTCTTGCAAATCTCGTGCGACAGCCTGCGAACTGCCTCCCGTCGTAAAAAAGTCCAATCCATTGTCCGTCACCAGCTCATGGAAATCATCGGAGGACAGAACACGTACCGTATGCCCTGCCTCCTTTAATCCAGTACCTAAGGCCACATATGGCTGGACATCGCCGCGACTTCCTCCCGCAATAATCGTGATTTGCATGTGATATATCCTCTTGCGTGGTGAATTTATAGTGATGACCGATAAGCTGTCATGCTTCATCAAGTCCTTTTACAATGAAATCTGCGAGAAAATCTGGCAGTTTTTCCCATTGTGCGGCGAGAATACCGTCACCCATGGCGTACTGCAGCATGAGGCCAAGGATCATGCCCGAGATGGCGCGAATGGTCAATTGGATCCTTATCGGGCTGAGGCCCTGTTTCGCAGCCTGCTCTTGAAAAGCCTCCTCTGCAAGAGTCAATGTAGGCTCCATGATTTGTTTGTAATAGAGTGCTCTCAGTTCTTCATTGACCATCATTTCCGAAACAACAATGCGAAACAAGGCAAAGTTATCTTTTTTCAGGCCCATCAATGGAAGCTGCACAATCTTGATGAATGTGCGAACGTCGCTTATATCGAGAGCAAGTGGAAGATTTTCCTGCATAATCGACGCTTTCATCCGCTCAAAAATGCCAAGTAATAAGGCGTTTTTGTTCTCAAAGTAGGTATAAATGCTGCCATGTGCGATGCCTGCCTCAGTTGCAATATCCTTGATCGTGGTAGGATGAAAGCCTTTCTCGGCGAACACCTTTGCCGCTGCATCAAGTATCTGGTTGCGGCGTGCAGCAATGAACTGTGCCTGAATGGGATCAGGTGAATGAGTCATAAACTTCCCCTTTTGATTGACTGACCGTTCATATGACTGACTAATCATTCATTATAATAATTGAGGTATCTCATGTCAAGAGCAATACTCTTTTGAGGTAGGTCCAGTGTCTCGCTCAAACCATATATATCTTTGTGGAGGTGTATGATTAGTATCCTTACCGAGAGTACCAGACCCAGAAAATACTAGAGCGATCTCAAAACTAAACTCATGAGCGAGGGCTATAGTGAGTTGTCCGAAAAAATCGGACAACTGAAAACGGCATCTTCTGATGAAAAGCGATACGTTACTGACGCTGCTAACACCACAACTCTTCTCCGTATTATTCAAAGTTTATGAAAGATTTTTGCTAGATAGCTAACTAATAGTCTTTTGTATATAATCAAAGAAGGCATCTCTAGTATAAATACCCAATTCAGAGAGATGAGTAATGATACTTTAAATAGGGAGGTGACATGAAACGCTGGGAATATTGTGTAGCTTACCACATATCTACCTATGCTACGATCGAGTATTATCTACCAGGACAGAAGATTCACGGCAAAAACATAGAGACCGCTGTCAAAAGCCTCGGCCTTGAGGGATGGGAACTAGTATCAGTATGGAATGGTGTATGGTATTTTAAAAGGGAACTGGTACAGTAAAACATCTTGCCTGAGAAATAGAGTCTCTTGCTCTCAAGACCATCTGAGGCAAAGTGTTTCTACACGAGACCACTTGTCTAAGACAAGAAAGTATTAGGAATGTATAAAGAATTTATTAGTCCAATCCTTGATAGGCTAGATTCAGAAAGATGGCATGGTAGAGCAAAAGAGGCTCTCCATGCCGCGGAAGCCACTCCCTTCACCTTAAAACTGTTAGAACAGTTTGCCTACCAACGAAAACGCTTTCGTGATGACAGGCTCCGTGTGGTCTTGGGTGGTGTAGAGTTCGACAATCCCTTAGTCGTTGGTGCTGGTTGGGATAAGTCTGGTAGAGCCGTGAAAGGGTTATACACGCTCGGTTTTGCCGGTGTCGAAGTTGGCTCAGTTCTTGAATATCCACAAGCAGGCAACCCTAAACCGCGCCAGTTCATGGTGCGGCGCAGAAAACCTTTATTTGTAAAAATAGCTCCCGACCTCACAGATCAAGCTCTTAACGATATCCTTATGGTCGTAATAGACAACGGTCTAGCCGGAATAATAGCTACCAACACGACCACAAATCCAGACATTAAAGCCCAGTATGGGGAGCAGTGGCGAAACGAGCCAGGCGGCCTCAGTGGAGATAACCCAGATTTCCGCAGAATGTCAACACAGAAGATTGCCCATATTTACCGAGCAACAGGGAGCAAATTAGAAATTATCGGTGTAGGCGGAGTGAAAGATGTAGAAACCGCATTGGAGAAAATAAAAGCAGGCGCAAAAGTTGTACAAGTTGTATCTAGCATAAGAGGTGAAGGCACCTCACTCCCCGGACACATCAACAGAGGCCTTGTTGCGTATATGGAAAAAGAGGGCCTAAAAAGCCTAGACGAGATCAGAGGAATAGCTGTTAAGTAATCGAGCCTTGGTCATATAAGGAGGAGCACACCATGAACCCCAACCCACCCACATCACTCGCACAAGAAATCACCGCAACACAACTGCCAGCCCACACCATCGCGCTATGGTGGCTGGGGCAGGCAGGCGTCGTGCTGCGTGACGCCAGCAGCACCATCATCATCGACCCGTTTCTGAGTGAGCATGCTGATCGGCTCGTGGCAGCACCGTTTTCGCCCACAAGCGCACCGACCGCCGACTACGTGCTGTGTACGCATGAACATCTCGACCACTTTGACGCCAAAACCATCGCTGGCATCGCACAAACCATACAACAAACACGCTTCGTCGTCCCTCAACCCATGACTGGGCAAGTCACAGCACTGGGCATCGCCCCTGAGCGCATCATAAGCGCGCAAGCCTATACGCCACTACCATTAAATGCCATCAAGGTTTTTCCCGTACCAGCCCTACACGGCCTCAACAGCCCACCCACACACTATGATTTTGGCTTCGACGAACAAACGGGAGAGCAACGCTACCGCTACCTTGGCTACGTCGTCGAGATGGCCGGAGTACGCATCTATCACGCGGGCGACACGCTTATTTACGACGGCATGGTTGAGCACCTACGCAGTTTGCAAATCGACATCGCACTGCTCCCCATCAACGGACGCAGTTATTTTCGCGAACAACAAGGACTGGTTGGCAACATGGACGAGCGCGAAGCAGCAGACCTCGCGGTAGCCATTGGCGTCAAAGTGCTGATCCCCGTCCACTACGACATGTTTGCCGCCAACCTCGGCAGACCCGCTGTCCTGCTTGACTATATGCAAGAGAAACACCTGGATATCACCTGCGTCGTGCTAGCATATGGGCAACGCTACACCTATTTCAAAGAATAAATTATTCTCCTAACACTACCGTCTGGGGCTGGCCGGACGACACATAATCATACAGGGCGCGCATACAGGAAAAATTAAAGAGTGCCTGCTCATTGACCACAGCTAGGGAAGCATGACCGAGCAGACGCTGGTAGAAATAATGCAACGGCTTATCTCCAAGGCGCATCGCACTGGCACTTGGCGCGGGGAACGTAACCGTTTTGCTTTCCAGCAAACCATCAACATCGTAGCTAGCAGTCAAAGCAAACGACGTTCCCGGCTTAGGCCAGTTCCAGCGCAATGTGCCCTTCAATCCCTCTAGCTCAATGCTCGATCGTTCCTCACTATGGGTACAAGAAGCACGCTCATAACTCATAGTAAACGTGCTGCCATCCGCGAGGAAATAGCGCAGAGTCGCGCCCGCATGCTGCTCCACATCAAAGACCGTTTCCGCGGGCAAATGCAAGGCCGTCGTAGGATTCGCCATCCACGCATGCAAAACATCCACCCGCATTGGCTGAAATAGATCATTGATGACACTGAATTCATAGGGCGCGCGATCCATCACCGTACCGCCACCACTCTTCGCCTGATCCAAAAACCAGAACGCCCCCGGTTGATACTCAATCCCCGGTCTGGTGCGCTGTTCCAGATTGAGGAAACGCACATGATACACCTGCCCAATTGCACCCGCGTGCAGCAGACGCCGCGCCTCCTCTGTTGCAGGCCATTGCATAAAGCGCACACTACAACAGCCCAGTAAACGCCGTTGCTCCTGTGCAACCACGAGCATCTGGCGGGCCTGCTCGCGATTCATCGCCAGCGGCTTCTCGCAGAGCACATGGCGGCCCGTTAGTAGCGCATCGCACGTCAATTGAAAATGCGTCGCGGGCGGAGTTGCGACAATCACAATATCATTCTCCCGTGCAGGCTCCGCCAGCATCGTATGCGCGTCAGAAAAAGCCCGTGCCTGCGGAAACTGCGTAGTGAATGTCGCCAGCGTCTGTGCATTGGGGTCTGCCACCGCCAGTTGTATCTCCTGTTCCCCTACGGGCAGCGTAGCAGCCGCAGTCGCATGTGAACGCGCAATGAAACCCGCGCCAATCAAATATATTCTCTGTGTGGTCATCGTATGGTCATCTTTCCGCTTTCACTTACATAAAACGCAGAACTGCACCCTGCATCTCTTCATCGACAAGATAAAACTGATTCCAACCCTCTTGCGGAACCGCCAGCAATGCTTGTAGTAACAGATCGCTATGGTAACGCACTACCTGCTCACCGACACTGCGCGTCCGTTCGGCATCACGCTGAATACAGCTCTGCACAGAGGTATTAAATACCAGAATGCACGTATTATACTGATGCAGATGTGCGATATCTAACAATTCGCTGCGCGTTCGCACCTGCAGAGCCGTGCTATCAGCAATCGTAAAGACACCTTGCTGCATGCGTTTGCCAATAATATCATAGAAAAGGATGAATGCTTCAGCACTCACCTGCTGATTGTTCTCGTCATCACAGATCAGTCCTCGACAAAAATCAGAAGAGATATTTGTCGTCTCCCGTAATCCCTCAGTAGCATACTCGTTAATCAGAGCCTTCGCAAACGTCGTCTTGCCAGAGCCAGCCGGACCACACAATACGACTAATGTTCGTCGTGGAACATTCAAAATCAGTTGCTTGCGGCCAGAATCGCTCTTTTCTTGTTGCGACGTAGCGTCCATTGATTAGCCCGCCTTCCTCTGGTATAATGCACGTGCATATATATACCCTCCATCTTCACGATACAGGGTAGACAACCATACAATCGCTTTCATTCTTGAGTCTATCACACAACAACCACACGCAGGAAGAGAACGAGAAGCATTTCTCCTGCCCTTGTGTATAAAATTTCCGAGCTAGAGGAGGATGCTGTGTCCGTTAATACACCTTTGACCAGTACTGCTATTCGTGCCCGTTTCCTTGATTACTTTGCGAGCAAGGGCCATATGAAGGTGCCCAGTTCGTCACTCGTACCACGCAATGACCCGACCGTGTTGCTTACCACCGCTGGTATGCAGCAAATGATCCCTTACTTTCTAGGACGCGAAACTCCTCCTGCAATAAGGCTCACCTCGGCTCAAAAGTGCTTTCGTACCACAGACATCGACAAAGTAGGCAACGAGCGCACCTTAACATTCTTTGAGATGCTGGGAAACTTTTCTGTTGGCGATTACTTCAAGCGTGATGCCATCACCTTTGCCTGGGAATTTCTCACCAAAGAACTTGGCCTGCCCGCTGATCGCCTCTATCCCACCGTTCACCCGGAAGATGACGAAGCACCTGCACTGTGGCATGAGCTCGCGGGTTTTCCCGACGAGGCCATTGTGCGCCTCGAAGATAACTGGTGGGGACCACCGGGGGCGTCCGGTCCCTGTGGCCCCGACTCCGAAATCTATTATGATCGCGGCATCGAACACGGCTGCGGGCGGGCCGATTGCCAGCCTGGGTGCGACTGCGAACGCTTCCTCGAAATCTGGAACCTGGTCTTTATGCAGTTCTACCAGGACCTTGACGGTACCCGTACTCCACTGCCACGGAAAAACATTGATACCGGCCTGGGCCTGGAACGACTCACGATGGTACTCCAGGGCAAAGAGTCTGTCTTTGAAACTGATATGTTTCGCGCCATTCTCGACCGTTTCGCCAGTTTCGTCAACACCAGTTATGGCAAAGATGCCAAAACCGACGCCTCCTTGCGCGTCATCGCCGATCATGGCCGCGCCCTCGTCTTTCTGGCAGCCGATGGCGTGCTGCCTAGTAACGAGGGCCGTGGCTACATCTTCCGTCGCATCCTGCGCCGCGCCGTGCGTCATGGCAAACTGCTCGGACTAGACAAACCGTTCCTCTCCGAGGCCGCCGATACCGTGATTTCCCTCATGGGCGATCACTATACCGAGCTGCACACACAACGTGACCGCATCGTCGAAATTTTGAGCCTCGAAGAAAAGAAGTTCAGCCAGACACTCACCACTGGCCTGACCCTTTTGAATGAACTCTTAGATGACCTCAAGCAGAAAAAGCAACAAGTCATTCCCGGTGAAGAGGTCTTCAAGCTGTACGACACCCATGGCTTTCCCGTCGAGTTGACACAGGAAATCGCCGCCGAGCAGGGCTTTACCGTTGATATCGCGGGCTTTGAACAATCCATGCAGCAACAGCAGGAACGCAGTCGCGCCACCAATGTCTTTGTACAGGCCGATGATGACCGCGCCCTCGCAGAACTGCTCAAGCGGCTTGGCCCCACCGAGTTTATCGGCTATCAAGGCGTCACGGGCAGCAGCAAGGTGGTTGGCCTTGTGGTAGATGGTGCCGAGGTCGAGAGTATCAGTGCCCCACAACAGGCACTGGTGTTGCTAGACAACACACCCTTTTATGCTGAAAGCGGCGGGCAGATCGGCGACCGTGGTGACCTGACCGCACCCATGGGCGTGTTTCACGTTCAGGATACGCGTCGCCCCCTCAAAGGCTTAATCGTCCACTACGGCCAACTCCACGAAGGGCATTTGCGCCTTGGTGATAGCATCCAGGCCGAAGTGATCGCGCAACGCCGCGAGGATACCATGCGTAACCATAGTGCAACCCATCTGCTGCATAAAGCATTGCGCAACCTGCTCGGAACACAGGTTGAGCAGCGCGGCTCTCTGGTCGAACCGGAACGCTTACGCTTCGACTTCACCAGCCCGCATGCATTAAGCAATGCAGAAGTTGCACAAATAGACGAGCAAGTGAATCGCTGGATTCGCGCCGACTATCCCATTCAGACCACGATCATGCCATTACAAGATGCGATGGAAACGGGAGCCATGGCCCTGTTTGGTGAAAAATATGATGACCTCGTGCGCGTTGTCTCAATGGGGAGCAGCATCGAACTATGTGGCGGCACCCATTGTAACGCAACAGGGCAAATAGGCGTCTATATTACTGTACAAGAAACAAGTATCGCCGCCGGTATTCGCCGCATCGAGGCCCTTACCGGACGCGCAGCAGAAGCCTATCTGCGTCACCGCAATGCCACCGTTGAAGCACTGGCGGCAAAGCTGCAGGCACCACCCGATCAACTAGAGGGACGTGTAGAACAAATCGTGCAAGAACTGGCAGCAGCTCGCCGCCAGATTATACAATTCCAGCGCGAAGCCGCCCTACACGAGGCCGATAGTATCGCGGCACATGCCCAATACGTATCAGATGTAGCGGTTATAGCGGCAACAACACAAGCTCCCGATGATAAAGTGTTACGCGAAATGGGCGACATGGTGCGAGGCAAACTCAGCCAACCCGCCGTTGTCGTACTGGCCGCAGTTTTTGACGAACGCATCGCGCTACAGGTCAGCGTGGATAGCACCTTAACCAAACGTGGCCTACACGCGGGCAAGCTAGCCGCAGCTATCGGGGCACGACTCGGTGGCAAAGGCGGCGGTCGCCCAGAGTCAGCACAAGGCGGAGGCAAAAACAAAGCTGAACTAGGTGCAGCCCTTGATCTGGTACCGCGCTTAGTGAAAGAGCAAATCAAGTAAATATTGCTAGCAGTGCAGTATATATGCTATAACGTACACAAAAAGCATTCCGTGTACATGTTCAAAACGAAACTCAGTTGGATATCCACAAGGACATCCCTACTAATAAACATCTATCAAGCATAAGGCAGTGGCTTAAAAGGTTCAGGGCAAAATGAAGAATCTCCTACAAGGTATACGTAGCTTCTTTGGGAGAAGACCAGAAGAGAACAACTACGACTATGATCCAGAAGATGCGTATGAAGAGCAGTCATACGGCAATGCTGGTAGCGGTGAGAGTCATTTGTATACCGCACTCGACATCGGTACCGCCTTTGCGAAGGCAATCATCGTAGAGGTACGCGGAGAATATGCTGAGGTATTGGGCGTTGGCCGTCACCCCCAAAGCTATACGCACATGTCCGATGGCTTCGTGACAGACATCGCAGGCGTCATCGCCAACTGTAACGAAGCATTAATCAAAGCAGAGCGTTCCGCGGGCGGCATTGTCGCGCCCTCCACCGTGATTGGCATCGCGGGTGAACTGGTCAAAGGCAGCTCAACAACAGTGAGCACCCAACGCCAAAATCCCTCGCGTCCAATCTCATCGGAAGAGTTGGAGGCATTGATTACGAGTGCGCAAAAAAAGCTGCTCAAGAATGCAAAGGAGCGCATCGCGGCAGAAACCGGCTATCAAAACATCGATGTTCGCCTCACAAATGCAGCGGTCATCTCCGTTCGTATTGATGGGCAAACAATTTCAAATCCCGTTGGCTTTCGTGGGCGGCACTTCACGCTGACATTATTCAGTGCGTTCGCTCCCCTCACCCAGTTAGGGGCGTTAGAAACCGTCGCCCAGGGATTAGACTTGACATTGGTGACAATCGTGGCCGAACCATATGCATTGGCACGCTGTCTCAGCACCAATGCCAGTGCCGACAGCGGTGCTATCTTTATCGACGTGGGTGGCGGCACCACCGACATCGCCTTAGTGCGCCAGGGTGGTATCGAAGAAACACGCATGTTCGCACTCGGTGGCCGAACGTTTACGCGCCGTATCGCCACAAGTAAGGGTATCTCCATTAAAGATGCAGAACGTCTAAAAATTCAATACAGTAATGGAGAGATCAAAAGTGGCGTGCGTGACGAAATACAAGCGATTCTGGCCCCTGAATGCCAGACCTGGATGGATAGCGTAGAATTACTAATAGAAGAGTTGTCTAAGGGCGAGTTGCTCCCACCCGCCATCTACACCGTCGGTGGTGGTTCAGCGTTGGTTGATCTTCGTCAGAAGCTGGAAAGCTTTCCCTGGACAGAACGGTTGCCATTCTCGCGCCAACCAATTATACGCACCGTTTTACCCGAAATGGTCGCTCGTATCAGTGACCAGGAAAACTTGTTAACGAACTCACAAGATATTACGCCTATGGCTCTTGCATATCAGGCAATCGAGTTACAAAATGAGGATGATATCTTGGAAAGAGCACTTGACCGCGTTATTAATACTATGCATATATAATAATGCTTATTGGAGCGACCCCGGCATACGGCGTTGGTGTTGCTCCCCGAATCAGGGTGTCTAGCAACCGCCCTACTAAAACGGGATATAGAGGGAATTGGGTTTTTATGAGTAATGATGAGCAGACGATTTATATTAGCCCAGAAGATGATCTCACCAATGTGCGTGAACGGCTGGAGAATTTGCCTTCACGCAGTATCACGCTTGTTATACCCAGACAAACAATGCTGCGCAGCCACGTTGCCTGGCGTAACCTCTATGCCCGTGCGAAAGAGTTGGAAAAGGATGTTCTTATCATCAGCGCAGACGCGCAAATTCGCTCGCTCGCACAAGCTGCAAAATTTCGGGTCGCTCATTCACTTGAATCATCCCCTACTGGTAAATCTCGTTTGGGCATGAAAAGCCCTGTGCGATCCAATTCCAACCCACGCATGCGTTCCACCCAGTTGCGCCCTTCAAGCGGACGAGCAGCTGCCTCAGAACCAGATAGCGTGCAGCGTTCAGAACCCCCTGAACGCCCTGACCCATCAACTCAGGGGCGAAGCAGAACCACCCGTGGCAGCAACACCTCATCTACCTTTCATAGTCCCGACAGTGTCATGCCTCTTTCTCATGAGGTGACAACGGGTGGCTTGCACACGCCCGAGGCAACCTATACGCTCCCCGATAACTCCTATACCCCAAGCTATGACTATAAGATGGATTCTCCCTCTTTTAAGCCACAGCCACTTTCACCGCAGCACTTTGAAGAGGAACCCGATCTGCTGGATGAAGATTATCGCAAGACCCTCGACATTCACCAATCGGTAGTTGAGAGTAAACAGCGCATTATTGACACAACGCCAACGGCTCCACAAGCGGCTACCTCAGATACCCATATTAGCCCTACCACTCCTACGCCGCTTGAGCCAAGAGAGGCAACCTATCGCATATTACCCTTGCCCGCTCAAGAGGAAGACCCGTTCTTCATTATGGAAGATGATGCGTTGCCACCGATACCGCGCTCGGAGCAACACGGCGAAGTGTCCATCGAAGGCTTCGATACCTCAGAACAAAACATCCAAGATATTTCAGAGCTGCCAACAGAAGTAAGGCACAACAACGACATCGAGTACCAAGGCGACTTGGGTGATTTCGTGCATCCTCAAGATGGCCCCGATTTCGTACGTAACTGGATGGAGGCCTTGCCTGAAGATGACCAGGATATGGCGGGACCATCAGGCGCAGCACGCGCCTACGGTGTTCGCCCACGCAGTAGCCGTAGCGGCAAAATGCCCCTTCCTTCAACACCACAGGGAGGGAATTCTGAGGTCATAGTCAGTCGTCCGGTTGAAGATTATCCAACCCAGCCACCGCAAAACCGTCCAGCACCTATACCCATGCCCCAAGCGAAACAAGCCGCAGAACCACTACCAATTATTCCGCCATCTCCTACAAGAGACATACGCCCATCACAAAAGCTTCCACCGCAAGGAAACAAGCCAGCGTCTGCGCCTCAAATGGTGCAGCGTGCGGGTGCGGGTACAAATCGTGGCGGCAATAACCGCCCCAATGGTCCAACCACCAAAAGTAGGGCTGGCACTGCGCCAACCCCCAAGACGACACGCGCAGCACGTCCCACACGACAGCCACAACGCCGCCAAGGACTGCGCGCAGGCTCGATCTTCGTCGCCCTCATTCTGCTCTTTTTCATCCTGCTCGGCTTAATTGCCTTTGTCTATCCTACCGCTGATGTCACAATCACCGTCACCTCACGCGACTTTTCGTCGCCCGTCACGCTGCTTGCCAGCCAAAATGCGACGAAAGTGGGCAGCGTTCCTATTACCACCCTGACACAAACCTTTCCCCGCACAGGAGGAGCCTTAACGGGCACAGGTACCGTGAGTGGTAGTGCCAGTATTGGTACGGCACGGGCAACCGGCACCGTCACCTTTACCAACAATGGAAACGCACTTGTTGATATTCCAACGGGCACCATCATCGAAACAACACAGGGTATTCAGTTTACCACTACCGCCGATGCCCTGGTTGGCACGGGAACAAGCAACTCTATACCCGCTCCTATACAGGCACAGCAGCAAGGGGAATCGGGCAATGTCCCTCCCGGCAGTATTACCGTCATTCCACCGAGCAGCCTCAGCAGCATTGCCGCGCAGCCGCACAATCCGCCATTGGCAAACATCAAGCTTAGCGTCACCAATGATAGTGCCTTGAGCGGTGGTGGCGTTGGCACAGCAGCCGTGGTTGCGCAAAGCGATATTGATAAGGTAAAGCAGTCTCTACACGCACAAATACAACCAGATATTACCGCTTGGGAAAAACAACAGACCCATCCAGGCGATGTGACGGGCAATGCAACCACGACAGAGACATTGGTTGGTGCCCCCAAACCAGGGCAAACTGTCGATACTGGTGGTTTCACCATGGGACTCAAACTCACCGTGACCCTACCCATTGTGCGTAATGTCGATATTCAAAAGGCAGCTGTCACCTCGCTCAATGACACCTTGAGCAAAAGTAAGCAGCCGGGCAATGCCAACTATCATATTGCCGACGATGCCAGTCATCTCGTAGCGATACAGAACCTGAAAACGACACAAACAGCAACGGGCATCACCCTTACCTTTACCGCCAAGGGCAAAATTGTTCCCAATATTGCTCCTGCGCAGGCACAACAATTAATTGTTGGCAAATTCAAGCAGGATGCAAAGGCAGCTCTTAAGCAAAGCATCCAGAATGTAGAGAATGTGGATATCACGACCAACCCTGCCTTCTATCCCATAATTCCCTATATCAAAGGACATATCACGATTCACTTTATCCCTGGCACAACCCAAAAATAGCACTCGTAGGGCAGAAACAGTTTGAGGGGCAGGTGCGACCGCCACACCTACACCTGAGTGATAGCTATCATCGCTCGCTATCACCAAAATAGAACAAGATGTAAACAAAAGAGCGCATCCTTCGTTAGAATTGAGTAGATACACATATCGTATAGTTGGCTTCTGTTAGCTTCCACAGGAATATACTGATGACACGTTTGATAGCTCTGGATGTTGGCTCTGTCCGCATTGGTGTCGCGGTCAGTGATGCCACAGGCTTTTTAGCATCGCCTTATACCACACTGCACGTCGCACCCGCTGAGGAGCAAACATTCGCAGCAATTCAACAACTTATCAGCGAGCTAGAGGCCGAAGGGATCATTATCGGCCTCCCCATCAGTCTAGATGGACAAATACATGCACAGGGTGAACGCATACAGGCCTTCGCCGCGCGTCTGAAGCCACATATTACGATTCCGCTCACCTTCTGGGATGAGCGTCTTTCGACCGTTGAAGCACAACGTCTCCTCGCCCGACGAGAGCAGGACGAGAATGATACCCGCCAACGACGTAGTGGTCGTAGGCGTTCCCAGGGCAAACGACGCCAGAAGGGTCATGCAATTGATGCCCTTGCCGCCGCTGTCTTTCTCCAGGACTACCTGGATGCCCAGGGTGATAAGACAAAGGAAAGGCTTATATGAAAGGCTCAGGCATACGAGTTGCTGTCATCTCAGTACTACTACTTGGTCTCATCATTTTTGGCATCGTCTCCTACGCATGGAGTACCAGCGTTGACATCTTCCAACCGGTAGACTCGTCAGCAAATGCTAAAACGATTCCCCTTGTCATTAATCCAGGCGAGACAACTGCGCAGATCGGCGATGACCTGCAAACAAAAGGCTTGATCCGTAATGCCCTCGCCTTTCGTATTTGGTCCCGTATCAAAGGATTAGATAAAAGTTTACAAGCGGGCATCTATAAAAAGCTCAATAGCAGCATGACCATTAGCGATATCGTTGACCAACTTCTCAACGCGCAACCGGACGCTTTATTCGTGGTTATTCCCGAAGGGTGGCGTTTAGAGCAAATCTCGCAGCGTTTCGCAAGCTCCGGCCTCGTCAAATTTAACGCGCAGGATTTTCTGAAATATACGAAACATCCCAACACCTTTCCTGACGCCGCGAAATATCCTATCCTGAAAAATATCCCCGCTGGCGACAGCATGGAAGGACTCCTCTTCCCCGCCAGCTATCAGGTTGGAGTTGATGGCACCGCACGTGATGTGGTCAATCTGATGTTGACCGCCCTCAACGATAGAGTAAAGCAGTATCAGCTTGACAAAACAGCCCAGCAACATCAGTTAAATGTCTATCAGATGGTCATACTTGCCTCTCTGGTAGAGCGCGAGGTGGTCTTCCCGAAAGACGCGACAGGTGTAGCAGGGGTCTACTGGAATCGCCTGTTCGTGCCCGGCAATGAAAGTGCTGGCTTTCTCGGTTCCGATCCATCGGTGCAATATGCCCGCGATTCACAACAACCGCCGAAACAGTACTGGACCGACCTGAAAGACGCTGGCCGCAACATTGCGCCTACAAGTCCCTGGAACACCTACGTCAATAAAGGTTTGCCACCCACGCCCATTTGTAGCCCTGGCCTCAACAGCCTACAGGCCGCAGCCGCACCACAAAAATCCGACTTTTACTACTTCCTGGGCAAAAAAGATGGACACATCGTCTTCGCCAAAAATCAGGCAGAATTTGATCAAGACGTACAAAAATACCTACAGTAGGGATGTCCCTCGTGGACATCCTCGTGACCAATAGGGATGTCCCTCGTGGGCATCCCCCTATGCATTAAAGAGAATATCATAAATTATGAGTCATACAAGCTTTTTGCAGCAATTACTACAGATGATCGTGCTGGCACTCCTACAAGGTGTGACGGAACTCTTTCCGATCAGCAGTTTGGGTCATACCGTAATTGTGCCGGGTCTACTCGGCTGGGGCAATCTTGTTGCCCCCGATCCAGCCTGTGGCAACAAAAGTTGTTTTCTTCCTCTCATCACGGCCCTCCACCTGGGCACAAGCATCGCCTTGCTCTTCTACTTCTGGCGCGATTGGCTACAGGTTGGGCAAACCGTTGTCAACAGTGTGAAAACAGGCGAGGTAAAAAAGGGAACAGATGAATGGGTGAGCTGGCTCATCATCATCGGTTGTATTCCGGCAGGACTGCTCGGCGTCTTCTTAAAAGACTCATTAGAGCAGCTGTTTGCCTCGCCCTTGATCGCCGCCACCTTCCTGGTTGTGAATGGCTCGGTCCTCTTTGCTGGTGAGCGTCTACGCCGTCGCGCAGAGGCACGTTATAATGCCATGACACCCGCCGAGCGCGAGTCTAAGTTCCGTTCCTTAAAATCACTCAGTTGGCAAGAAGGTCTTCTGGTAGGAGCTGCTCAGGCTCTGGCCTTAATTCCTGGCTTTTCGCGCTCCGGCATGACCATTGTCGCGGGCCTTGGTGTGCGTCTCACCCACGAAGATGCAGCACGTTACTCGTTTCTGCTCGGCACGCCTATCATCTTTGCCGCCGCCTTGATCGAGGTTCCGCTACTCATTCACCAGCCAGCCATCATGCTGGCCCTGATTGTTGGTGGCATGGTCCTTTCGGGCATCGCCGCCTACCTGAGCACCAAATTTCTGATGAAATACTTCGAGGCTGGCCGTCTCGATCCTTTCGCCTACTATTGCTGGGGTATTGGTCTAGTTAGCCTTCTTCTCTTCTTCACCGTTTTGCAAGGAAGAGGATAGAACGCTGCTTTTTCCGCCCGTTCAAATAGCAGAGTTTATACCCAAAATGGCTATTCTATCCGCTAATGTTGTGCTCAGACGTATATGCACGTTTGATATAATGGATAGTGTTCTGGGAGGTCCAGAGCATATATTTTAAAGAAATTTAGATAGAGGTAGGTTTAATCATGAAGAATCCAACAGTTTTCTATGCAGTTATTGGTATTGGCGTGCTAGCTCTCATCGCTGGTATCGCAATGTATGCGGGTCTCCACTTCCACGGTAAAGCATATGCCGTGATTGCTCTTGGCGTCGTCTGCTTGATCGCAGGTATCGCTGGTATGTTCGTCACCAAGCCCGCCGCCGCTAAGTAGCCCTATTATCGATATAGGAAAACCCTGAGAGCCAATTGGTTATTTCTCAGGGTTTTCTTATTATAAGCATAGCTGTCACGCTTTCCTTTTGTGACATCGAGCTCACCGTTTTCGTTCTCAATAGAAGAGAAAGTACAGCTATACCCTAGAGAGAACGTCACTCATCCCAGCGATGGGTTTTTAAGAAAGGATACTATTCATGGGCACACCTAAAAATCCAGCCCTCTTTTTTGGTGGTATTGGCATTGCTATTGTTGCGATTGCCCTCAGCGTGTATTACATCATACCAGGGTACTCACATCTCCTGGTGACACATGATTCCACGTCAGCGCATCCGACACATGCTATATTGTTCGCTGCAATCGCGCTCATCAGCATTCTTGCCGCAGTCATCAATCGACCACGCAATCGCAATGCCTAGAGCATGAGGTGAGGTAGAGAGCGAACTAGCAATGACTTTCACTCTCTACCTCACTACTTCCCCCACAATGTGTCCATAGCCGCGTAGAAACTCATCCACCTGCATGGCTTTTTTGCCCTCTAGTTGCAATTGTTGCACAGTTAACAGGCCAGACCCGGTAACAATATCCAGCACCTTGTGACCAGCATATTCACGCACTCTTGCCGTTCCTACCGCGATTTCAGCACCTGCCTCAATCTCTTGTTCCTGAGCATGGAGAATTTTGAGGAGTTTTCCACGCCAATGCGTATAGGCACTGGGCCAGGGGCTATAGGCTCGTACCTTGCGGGCGATGACTGCCGCCGCTTGCTGCCAATCTATTTCGCCATCCTCTTTTTGCAGCATTCGTGTATGCGTCGCTAGTTCATTCTGCTGTGGCTCCGGCGTAATCTTGCCCGCAATCCAGGATGGTAACATCTCTAGCAAAGCCTGCGCCCCCACCTGTGCCAGTTTCGGCGTTAGGCTCCCCGTCGTATCATCGGCCTCAATCGGCAGCGTTTTTTTATACAGCATCGGGCCAGTATCTATGCCTGCATCGAGCAACATAATCGTCACCCCTGTTTCCTGCTCACTCTGGAGGATAGCCTCGGCGATTGGATCAGTTCCACGATACTTAGGCAACAATGAGGCATGAATATTGAGCGTGCCATAACGGGGTTGATCGAGCACCGTTTGCGGTAAAATCTGCCCAAAGGCTGCTACTATATACAGATCAGCTTGAAACGCGGCCAGAGCCTCACTATTCTCCAATTTTTTAAATGAACCAGGCTGCCACACGGGAATATGATGTTCCAAGGCGCATTGCTTGACGGGTGAATACACAATTTCCCGTCCACGGCCTGCGGGTTTATCAGGGCGTGTCACCACGGTGACGATCTCATAGCCCTCGCTCAACAGCTCCCCTGGCGCAGCATGTGCAAGCAATGCCTCTAAAGCAGGAACTGCGAACTGTGGCGTGCCCATATAGATCAACCGTAACATAGCGTGTTCCCTTTCTAAAACTGTTCATAACACCCCTATAGTAGCACATTCAGGCTATAGCAATCATCTGATCTCACCTCTCAAGGGCTTTCTATTCGTTATACGAAATGACCATACATTTTATCCCTATGCTTCTCTCGCAGAAGCATACATCTACATCCATGGCCTGTGTATAGGCGCAGACGAGCCAATCATGGATCACCTTAAGAGGAGAGAGCACAATGCAGTGGAGAGACACAGCTGGTCCAGTTGCCGAACTGACAGCCAGAATGCCAGAACAGCCTTCTTCAATGGCACCGCCGCCATCAAGCCTCTTCACGTTTGAGATCAATGCCAGCACCCCTCCACCTGCGGACTCCGCGGTTATTATGCAACGTACCGATGAAGTCAATACTATTCAGCGTATGCTTACCGAGGCCCAAACGAGCGCGGTTGTGCTCATAGGCTCAGCGGGTGCGGGCAAATCAACACTGGCTGCATTATTATTTCATCGTCTCTTGTTGGCACAACAGGCTGGTCTTCCCGTACCACGCTATCTGATCTGGCTCAGCATTGGCAAACATACCACCATCCCTGACCTCATCTCTGCTATTCTTGCTCGTATGCAAATGAGTGACCCTGGCTTTTTCTTGCTCGCACCGGGGCAACAAATATCTACGCTACTACAAGTGCTGCGCCGCCCGCAGGAAAACGCGCTGATCGTCCTCGATCAGTTTGAGTCGTTCCTACACCCTGAGACCCAGCAAGATGCGATTGGCCGTGGTTCCCTCATGCTCTTTCTCGAACTCCTCCAAACCGAGCTAGGCACCAGTCGCATTCTCCTCACCAGCTACGAGTCCCCCTATGATCAGAACATGGAAGAAACGCGTGTACGTACCTACCTTGTTTCACGCATGAGCTCACCTGAAGGTGCCACACTGATGCAGCAATATGGCATTCAGGCCAGCCCCGAAGACTTTTCACTGGCCTGGCAACGCTGCGCTGGCCATGTATTTGCCCTGATACTTTTGTGTGCCCTCGTTCACCTCAGTGGTATCTCACTGAGCACATTTTTGAACTCGCCGCAGTACCAGTGGTTATGGAATGGCGATGTTACTTCACTGCTGGTTGCCTCTGTGTATCGCTATCTCAACCCACTTCAATATGTTATTATGCGGGCGTTGAGCCTCTTTGAAGAGCCTGTGTCACTAGCGGCTATCATACAAACAATCATGAGCACAAACATACGCTCTAGCAACGATGCCAATACGTCTTATAATGCCTTTGAAAAAGCATTGGTTACACTCTTGCAATATTCACTACTACAAACACAAACGAATGCACAGGGAGAACAATGCTACACCCTGCATGCCCTCTTGCGTTACTATCTAGTCGATCACTATCTTGAAGGCAGTGATCGTAGCCCTGGTAGCCCTTTCGCCCTCTCACTGGGTGCAACGCCACCACCGAAGAGTGTGAATGACCAAGAAGCCCAGCAGATGGCGATAGCTGCCGGACATATGGAGGTTGCTACTTACTACTACAATCAGAGCAGCAAACTGTGTCCTCCACGTGACAAGCGGACAGGTTTGCAAGATATTGTGCCATTTCTGGCCATCATTCGTCACCTCATCCTTGGCTGGCACTGGCAAGACGCATGTAATCTTCTCTTCCATGAGGGGCTACATGATTCGCTGGTACAATGGGGAGCCTGGAATACGCTAGTTGGCCTCTACACCACGCTCCTACCACCCTTCGGCTCGCTACAACGCAAGGATGAGGCATTGGTCTCGCAACATCTCGCCACCATCTATGGTCGACTCGGTGACATGGAACAAAGTCAGCACTACTTCGAGCAAGCACTGGCCGCGTACAACGAACTGGGAAACCGCCACGGCGAAGCTACTACACTGGCAAACCAGGGTGAACTCCTGCGGCTCAACGAACAATGGGAAGCGGCCCGGACCAATTTCGAGCAGGTTTTGCTGCTCAACAGGCAAGAGCAAGACCCCTTGTTGCAGTGTAGCACCTTGCACAACCTGGGATTACTCTATGATAGGGCAAAAGAGTTCCAATCCGCGCAAAGCTATTACCTTGCCGCTCTAAAACTGATCTATCGACTCAGTCAAACTGCAACGGCAGGGACCATCAAAACAACCTCTTCTCAGTATATGGGAACCATTATGACCAATATAGGCATCTTGTGCTATCAACAGAAACAGACCGTTGAAAGCATTGCACTGCTACTCGCTGCCCAACAACTGCGCCTAGCCTTACGTGATCCCGGCGTCGTCATCCTTGAGCGGTTTTTGACCGCCATCGAACAACAGATGGGCCATGATGCATATCAACACGTATGCGAAGAAGCATATCGCGTCCAAAAACAAGTCTTGACACACTATATGAATGGCTAACCCACCAATCTGCTTGTCACTATATGAGATAATAAGCTAGAACCTGTGACGTGCTTGAGGCGTATACTCAAATACAGGTATCATCGTGTTACGACGAAAGAGAGTATTTCTGCATGTCCACAACTACCCCTGGTTCCCACAAGACCTCTTCCAGCGAAGAAACCGCTCATACACAAAGCAAAGCCACACCACAACACTGGCTGCTCATCGTGCTCGTGTTTGTGGCTGGCGCGGTCTCGCTAGCTGTCGAATTATCAGCATCACGGCTCCTTGCCCCCTATTTTGGTACATCATTGTTCGTCTGGGCTAATCTGATTGGGCTCGTACTGCTCTATTTAACGATTGGCTACTACCTTGGTGGACGCATCGCGGACCGCTATCCGCAGCCAATCGTCTTATATGGCATGACTGCCGCTGCCTCTCTCCTGGTTGGCCTCATTCCTGTGATCTCGCAACCCATTTTGAGCTGGTCCCTCAGCGCGTTCGCCTCTTATTCAATCAGTGTCTTCTATGGCTCGCTCGCCTCGGTATTGTTGCTCTTTGCCCTCCCTATGATCTTGCTCGGCTGCGTCTCCCCGTATGCCATCCGCTTGAGCGTCGAACAAATTGGCAAATCGGGACGCACCGCGGGACAACTCTACGCCATCTCTACGGCGGGCAGTATTCTCGGCACCTTCCTGCCAGTGCTGGTATTCATTCCCAATATTGGCACCTATCGCACCTTTCTGGTCTTTGCCGCTGCCCTTCTCCTCGTCTCGATCATCGGACTGCTCGTCACACGCACACCATCCTCCTCACCCACTGATACGCCAAAAAACGAGCGACGTGCAGGCAAAACACTGCTTTCCCTGTTACTCATCCTTCCGCTTGCCCTCTCCCTCTTAGGATTGCACGGCCCAATTAAGCCATCGAGTGGCGCAAAAGGGAGCGTCCTCCTCACGGAGCGCGAGTCGGCCTATAACTACATTCAGGTTGTCCATACAGGCGATGAAACACAACTCATACTGAACGAGGGGCTTGGTGTCCACTCTATCTATAATCCCAATCAGGTGCTGACACACGGCCCCTGGGACTATTTCTTGGTCGCGCCCTATTTCAATGCACCGCCATTCACCATGAGCCAATTTCACAACGCCTGCATCATCGGGCTGGGTGCCGGAACCATTCCGCGCGAATTGAGCGCGATCTATGGCAACATTCCTGTTGATGGCGTAGAGATTGATGGTGAGATCGTCAAGCTGGGACAACAATATTTTCATATGAATGAGCCAAATCTCCACGTCATTGTGCAGGATGGCCGCTACTTCTTGCGCACCACCAGCCAGCACTACGACCTCATCGGCATTGATGCCTATCAACAACCCTATGTTCCCTTCCAACTCACCACTGCCGAATACTTCCGCGAGGTCAGGCAGCACCTCTCGCCCACGGGTGTCGTCGTGGCCAACGCGGGCCGCACCAACAGCGATTTTCGCCTTGTCGAAGCACTAGCCCAAACCATGCATTCCGTTTTCCCCAGCGTCTACATTATCAATACGGAACGTTTCACGAACAGCATCATCGTCGGCACCAACGCCACCACCACACTCACCAACTTCATCGTAAACACCAACCAACTGACCAACCCGCTGCTACAGAGCGTAGCCCATTCCAGCATACGTTACGGCAACATGCGTACCGAGCAAAACACCCTTGCCTACTTCACCGATGACAAGGCACCCGTTGAACAACTGATCGATCAAATCATCTTCGACGCCGTACTCAACAACAAAGAATAAACAGAGAACACAGAGAATGAGCCCACAGACGCTGGTGTCTGTGGGCTCATTCTCTGTGCAGCATGCTTACTGCACTTTTCTTTTTTCTGAAAGGTAGATCATCGTGCCACCGATCAGCAGACAGATGCCATAACAAATGCCCATCGCAAACCAGGGATAGCGATAATTGATCCTATAGAGTTGCGTGAAGCCAGTTGCGCCAACGAACGCCCCCATCAAGCCAATCGTCGTGTACATTCCCTGCACCCTGGCCCGCATACTACTCAGCGAGTACTTCGCCACGTGCGCATCAACGGCAGGCTGGATAAAAGAATAGACAACTCCATGCACCCCAAACAGCAGCACGACCAGAACCGCCGAATTGAGCAAGCCATAGGCGATATACAACGGCACCTGCGCAAACCCGAAAATGAAGATCAGCAGCCAACGACGCGCACGGTCAGCCACGCGCCCTCCAATCGGCGAGAGGATAGTTGTCGGCAATGCCCAAGTCACATATGCCAGACCAATCATATACACAGGTGCCCCTAAGTTATCATGCATCCACAACGGCAATATGGTGGTATCCAAACCCAAGAACAGGTAATCGCCGAACGCCAGGATATACGCACCCAGCAGCGGCAAGGTGAAGATGGCGCGATACGAAGCAGGCTCTTCTACCTTCGTCTCCACGCCGCTCCCCTTCTTATTGGCATCAATCATCACCACCACAATCACAATGGCGATAAGACGAAAGACAACGGCCCCGATGAAGGCAGGTACGTAGCCAAACGCGGCAAAAAGCCCCCCAATGCCAGGGCCGAGCAAAAAGCCCGCGCTGAAGAACGCACCAAACGTGCCATAGGCCTCGCCCTGCTGATCAGCCGGTATCGCATCGTTAATTAAGGCGCGAGCCGGTGGCAACAGGGTCGCACCCGCGATGCCTTCGATGAAGCGCAACACAATAAAGGCGATAGGATCATTGGTCAGCAAATAGAGCAGCGTGATGACAGCCTGAGCCGCCAAGCCAATAATCATCACCTGTTTGCGCCCCCAACGGTCGGCCAGCCAGCCCGTGGGATACTGAAACAGGAAGTTCGAGACGAGATACGCTGAGGCCATCAAGCCGATCACCGTCAGCGACGCCCCATGCGACTGTGCATACAGCACACGCACAGGAGTCACCATCCCGATACCCGTGTAGGCCGCGAACGCCGTCAGCGAGACCGCCAACAACGTGCGATTACGCAACACCGACTGCTTCACCCTCACCAAAGGCTGAGAGACTATCCTCCCGCTTTCTGGTGGTGGAATCACAGGGGCGGTCTGTTCGCTATCGTTAGACATAAAAGGAAAATACCTTGCTCTTTCTCTTCTAACCACCTCTTCATAGCCGCCTCACACAACACACCTATACATAGACACTTAGTATATATCTTCTCGCTTGGTTCGCACAAGCAAAAAGTTTCCTGTGCATTACAAGATTTACTCATTCTAACCATTTTTATGTTATCATTATAGCAAACAACTCATGGGGAAATGATGCCGCCAAAAATTAGAGAACTTAAAGCTACCTTAGCTAAAGCGGGTTTCAAATCTCGAACAGCAAAGGGAAGTCATACTGTTTGGAAACATCCAGCCCTCGCCGATGTGCGTATCACCTTAGCGGGAAAAGACGGGAACGATGCCAAACCATATCAAATTGAGGAAGTAGAAAACGCACTCAAAAAACTTGGAGATGCATAATGACCGAGAAACATTATTCTATGATCATTCAATGGAGCAACAGAAATCAGGCCTATATCGTTACCGTTCCAGAATTACCAGGATGTAAAACACATGGGGAAACATATGAGCAAGCGGTAAAGAATGGTAAAGAAGCTATCGAGGCATGGATCGAAGATGCAAACAAAGACGGCGTACCATTGCCAGAGCCAAAAGTAGCCGCATAGGAATAATCTTGTAAAACGCCTTCTATGCTGTTGGTTAACAGAGCTAAGGCGTTTTCTGCTACTGTCAGACAGTCATTTTTATCACTCTTCTTCATTGGAAGGCAAATATAAGGGACATACGATGGACACGCTACGCTGGACGACACACGATTTAGAACTGTTGCCAGAGGATGGTAAGCGTTACGAAATTATTGATGGAGAGTTGTACGTGGCGAAACAACCCGATTGGCAACATCAACTCGTCTGCTTTGAAATAGCCGCACTACTGAAAAATTGGAATGATCAATCAAGATTAGGAAAAGTAAACCTTGCCCCTGGCATCATTTTCTCAGACGAGAACAATGTTGTTCCTGACGTAATATGGATTAGCCAAGAGCGCTTAAAAACCGCCTTGCAAGCAGACGGAAAACTTCATAATTCCCCCGAACTCGTCGTTGAGGTACTTTCTCCGGGTTCAGAGAACGAACGCAGAGACCGAGAAGTGAAGCTCAAACTGTATTCACGGCGCAATGCTCAAGAATACTGGGTTGTAAATTGGCGTCTACGCACACTCGAAGTGTATCAACGCGAAAACGCCGTTTTGGTACTTGTCAAAACACTGAATGAGAACGACATCCTGGAAAGCCCCCTCCTGCCAGGTTTTCGCTGTGAAATCAGCCGGTTCTTTCAGGACCTATAAAACACAAAACATAAAATTCTGTAGAGGAAGTACAACGCCGCCGCTTGGTAGCCTGAATCTCAACCGCAGAATCCGCAATCATCCATTGAATGGCTTGCCGATAGGGACATTCAGTATGATTATTGTAGCATACCTGCTGTGTGATATACTAACGTTGTTTCTATACACACGTATCCAGTAGGGATGTCCCTTGGGGCATCCGCACCCTATCCCATTATGTGTTCAGAAAGGAACAGTTCAGATATATGAGCGAGCAACCAACACTCCCGCCCAACTATTTCTATCACCAACTCCCCAACGGCATTGAACTCATCGGACAATACATGCCCAGCCTGAGTTCCATCACCTTCGGCCTACAACTCGATGCCGCCGTAATCCACGAGCCGGAAGAAAAACTCGGTTTGGCTCACCTCTTTGAATACATGCTCATGCAAGGGACCAAAGGCAAAGATGCGCGCACCCTCAACGAGGCATTCGAATCATTAGGAGCGCGTAAGGGCGTTAGCACAGGCATGGAGAACACCCAGATTTGGTCACAAATCGTCAATACCAAATTCGATGCCACGATTGACCTGATCCATGAAATCCTGCTCACACCTACCTTCCCCAAAGATGAACTGGACCAGATGCGCAACATCATCCTGCAAGAGATTCGCCGTCGTGACGACGAACCCATGAGTCGCATCTTCGATCTCGTGCGTGGCAACTACTATAAAGGCACCCCCTTGGCTCGCCTCGCCCTGGGAACACCCGAAAGCGTGCGTAGCCTGCAACGCCAAGACCTACAAACCTTCTGGCGTGAACGTTATAAACCCAATAACGCCCTCTTCGCCATCGCAGGCAAGTTCGACTGGGACCACGTCGTCGCGAAAATGCAAGCCCTCTTCAGCGACTGGGAAGGCACTGCCGCACCAACGCCGCCCTACAGCGTCCAGCCCACCAATAGCGTCTCGCTAGAGCCGCAGGAGGGCAAACAAGAACATCTGGGCATGATGTTCCCCTTCCCCAAATATACTGATCCTGACTATTACGTCGCCATGGTCATCGCAGAAGTCTTAGGTGGCAACATGGCCTCACGCCTCTTCGTCGAAGTTCGCGAGAAGCGTGGCCTCGTCTACGGCGTCTCAGCTGGTCTCGCGGGCAACAACACCGTTGGCAGCATGCGTATCTACGCTGGCACCACACCAGAGCAAGGGCATGAATGCCTAGAAGTAATCATCAACGAACTACGCAAACTAGAGCAAGAAGGCATCACCCCCGACGAGTTAGAGCGTGCCAAAGTGCAACTCAAGAGCGAACACGTCATGCGTAGTGAGGGCTCTGGAGCGCGCATGGGTGCCATCACCCGTTCCTGGTGGTACGAGCACCGAATCAAAACAATTCAAGAAATCAAAGACGGCATCGACGCCGTAACCCAGGAGCAAGTGCTTGATGTCCTGCACCGCTACTCCCCCATCAACCCGCTCACAGTGGGAGCCATCGGCCCCCTCAGTCGCGAAGAGCTCGTGGGAACCACCTTA
>JBBPYR010000097.1:0-23702 GCA_038199755.1 Ktedonobacterales bacterium
CGGTGCTGCTGAGCAGCACCGCCCTTCTTCTTATGTTCACTAGTTCGCTGTAGGAACTATTTGGTTGCACCTGCGAGAGGAGCCATCTGGCTAGCCTGGGTGACGGATGGCTGATCCATGCCACCAGCGTTAAACCACTCTGCGGCCAGTTTGATGCCTGTGCGCAGGTCTACCTTTGGCTCGAAGCCAAGCTCACGGCGGGCTTTTTCGACGCTGTGCTTGTTGTCGCTACCAAACATGAGTGCGCCGAGTTGTGTCACAATCGGTTTTGTGCGCGTCACACGGGCGACAACACGCTCTGCTACGATGCTGCCGTAATAGATGGGCAGATAGGGCAGGTGTAGCGTAGGACGCTTGCCACCAACGGCATCGGCGATTTCGTCGAACATCTCCTGCTGGGTCAAGGGACGATCATTGGTGATGTTGTAGACGTTGCCGGGGGCGTTTTTGTGGTAGGCACCGAGCATGAAGCCATCAACCACATCGGTTACATAGCAGAAGGGCAGGGCATTATCACCTTTACCGACGATCAGACCCTTGCCAGCTTTGACCTTCTGGGCCATGCGACCGAAGTGCAGGCGGTCGGTTGGGCCAAAGAAGGTGCCGGGGCGCAAGATAACGGTCTCGACCTCGCTATTGAGCATCAGGCGGCGAATGGCGCGGTCGCCCTCGGCTTTGGTGAGGCTATAGGGATCGGGGTCTGGCCGCAAGGGATCGTTCTCAGTCATGAAGCGACCATGACCGAGGCCATAGACCGTATGTGAACTAGTATGCACGAAGCGGCGTACGCCAGCCTTCTGTGCCGCTTGATACAGATTCTCAGAACCCGTGACATTCACCAAACGGTAGTCGGCGAGTGGACGCCACACGCCCATCATACCTGCGAGATGGAAGATTAAATCAATATCTTTAACGGCGGGTGCCAGCGTAGATGCGTCAGTGATATCCCCTCGTACAATCTCAACCCCTTGCGCGGTCAGTTTATCAGTGTTTTCGACAGGCAACACCAGGGCACGAATGTGCTCCCCACGTTCCTGCAACTGTTTTATAAGGTGTCCACCGAGAAGTCCGGTAGCACCAGTGATCAATACTTTCATGAAAGGAAAGTCCTCCAAAATTTTAATACACTATTTGGCTTTATTGAGGTACAATAGACAGTAAGACAGTAAGACAGTAGATAGTAATATCCTCTGCTTTATTATGCAACGAGTGAGTACTCTTTTCTAGGGACGATAGTCCCAAATAGTACTTTTGATCTTTGTCGATAGGGGGCAACGCTACAATCACTGCCGAACTATTAAGAGGAGGAAGCCGCAATGACACAAGACGGGGACTTGAAGCAGCGCTTGACGCCTGATGAATATAGCACATTGCAACAGAGCATAGAGCAGGATGCTGCCCGCGCGCTGCAAGAAGGCACAATTGGTAGCGATACTACCGTGCAAAATCGGATGAAGGCCAGCTATCCGAACTGGCCCACGTCAATACCAGGGCCACAGGTAACACAACCCCCACCGGGTATGAAAACGATTGGTTCACCGCGTTCAGAGCAGAATATTGAGGTGGGCTATGACCAAGAAACCGGCACACCGAGCACGGAAGATGCCGCCCGTTACCTGCCCGACTCGTCAATGCAGGGCCGCACTAGCTTCGATCAACTAGAGACCACACAACCGCCCGCCGGACCACGCCGCAAAAAAGATCGCATCGAATAAAACCTGTCAATAAAAAGAGGTGGCACCAGATCAGCACGCGCTGATCTGGTGTCACCTCTTTTTATTGACAATCCTCCCATTCATACCCTACAATTGCAGCACAACTTATGCATTATGCATGTATCTACTGTATTGAACGTCGCTATTTATGAAGGACACTGCACCATGCCAGATCGCGCTGGTCAACAACTGGGCAACTACCGCCTGCTGCGTCTGCTGGGCAGTGGCGGCTTCGCCGATGTCTATCTTGCTGAGCATCTGCTACTCAAGACGAATGTCGCCATCAAACTGCTGCACACCCAACTGCTGCAAAACGTGATGGAGAGCTTCATCGACGAGGCCCGCATCATTGATAGCCTGCACCATCCCCACATCGTGCGTGTGCGCGACTTCGGCATCGACCCGCAGGATAACACCCTCTTTCTCGTGATGGATTATGCCCCCAACGGCAGCTTGCGTGACCGCCATCCCCTCGGCAGCAAACTCCCCCTGGCAACGGTCATCAGCTACGTGACGCAGGCGGCGGATGCCCTGCAACACGCCCACGACGCCAAACGCATCCACCGCGATATCAAACCCGAAAACATGCTACTCGGCTACCACAACGAGGTGATCCTGAGCGACTTTGGTCTGGCCGCCGCCGCGCACAGCACTGGCTCTCTCAAAACGCAGGGCGACGCTGGCACCATTTACTACATGTCACCCGAACAGATCAAGGGCAAACCGCGCCCCGCCAGCGACCAATACTCTCTAGCCGTCACCGTCTACGAATGGCTCAGCGGTATCCGCCCCTTCGATGGCGACCTGCCCATCGAGATCGCCATGAAACACGTCATGGAGCCACCCCCACCCCTGCGCGACCACGCACCCACCCTGCCACAAGGCGTCATAGATGTCATCATGAAAGGCCTATCCAAGCAACCCGAAGACCGCTACCCCACCATCAAAGCCTTCGCCGAGGCGTTGGAAGAGAGCAGCAAGCCAAGACCAACTCCTATGGTTGTGGAGGTTAGGGAGCCAGTTATTAAGCCTAACGCGTATCCTATTGGTAAGACGCTCGTGACGTATAGTGAACATACACGTATTGTATGTTCAGTGGCATGGTCGCCGGATGGCACACGTATTGCGTCGGCTAGCGATGATAAGACGGTGCTGGTGTGGTCGGCGGGATGATGGTTGGCGATTGGGTGATGGTATGCAGAAGCAGGAAATAGAAACCAATTTAGCGAAGTTGGGTCAGGAATTACTGGATATGGGGATGGTGCAGCCTGTACGGGTGCTACTCGTTGGAGGCGCGTTTATGCTGACGCAGGTTCGCAATAGCAGGGCGAATACGAATGATGTGGATGTGTTGCTGAAGGATATTGATGATACGAGTGTATCGCCTGTCTATCAGACGTTTAAGGCGGCGGCACGCGCTGTTGCCAGCAAGAATCAGCTTCCCATTAGTTGGATTAATGATGTCATTGGGGACTTTATTCGTGATGCCAGTATCGTGCCGCCAGGAACACTCTGGCGAAGCTATGCCATGCTTGAGGTATATGTGCCACCTGCTGAATATATTCTGGCGTTGAAGTTGCTGGCAGGGCGTCGAAAAGACCAGAATGATATTTATGTCTTATCGCAACTGCTCGGCATGCAAACGCGCCAACAAGCTCAACAAGTGGTTGACCGCTACATTCCAAATAAACAAGTTCAGCAGATCAATAACCTAGATTTTACCTTAAACTTTTTCTTCCCGTGAATTTGTGTATAGAGATGGTACAATAGTGTTTGTAAGGATATAACACAACGAGAAAGACACTATGAAACATATTGGCCAGCTACAAACGATGGCAATTTCATATAGGGAGATTTGTGAGGGTGAGCAACCTTGGGTGGCTTTGGGCAATTTCATGAACGATTGGTTCGAGTATGAGAAGGACCGCCGCGCTGAGTTGGTGGCCGAGCCGCTTTCCTTGCCATCATCGCTAACCCCTGATATGCTGCGTTGGGCAACCTTCTGTGCCGCCTCAGTTGAGTGGCTCTGTGATCGCTATGCAGTGCCTTGCCCATCATGGGTATGTGATCCCATCTATCATTTACCAGAACCCTGGTTTGATGCCCCTTATCCAAACAAGCCAGTGGTACGTACCATGCTTCTCCAAACCACGCCGGAGCCATTTACGCGGCGCAACATTTTTTGTGGCAACCGCATGTTTGCCAACAAATATGAATTGGCCGAGCAGCACCGCCTTGCGCGTTTAGGCTTGGCGTAGATATCCTCCCTACCAGACCGCAAAACGAGCGAAGCGAGAACACCCCGTAGGGGTGACATTTATGACACTCTCGTACCCGTTCGCCAACCGATCCGCTACCAAGTACCAGCCAAACACCGCTTACGGAATGGTGGTGTTACTGTCAAATGGTACCACCGTCTGTATTGATGGGGTATGTGTGGCGGGGCGGTTGGTTTTTGGTGGTTCTCTGACTTTGTATGGTCGCGAGAATCAGGTAGATGAGTGAAAGAGAGTGAGTGGTACGTTGACAAAGGAACAAGCCCAGGAGCTAGCAAGGACGATCAAAGACGATATGCGTTTTGACGGACGGGTAAAGCGTCTGGTCGGAGAGAAGCCAGGTGTTCGTATTCAGAAGCGTATGAAGACCGAGAATACATACTGTGTTATTCTCTCCCCTAAAGACGGAGAGCTTGTTTCAACAGCGGGGTTGAGCAATTATGAAGAGTGGCGACGTTTTGCCACTGCTGGCTTAAGCCATTAAGCGGAAAAAGAGTTCCCTTTCTTGTAGAAAAGCCTGTAAGCACTGGAAGCTAAAACCTCACGGGGTTTTAGCTTCCAGTGCTTACAGGCTTTTCTACAAGAAAGTAATACTATTCTTGAGCGACCCTGTCCAGGGCTGTGGCTAGAACGTCGGTGTGCTCTGGAAGGCCCACGGTGACGCGCAAGAAGTTGTGCAGATAGGGATGGTTGAAATAGCGTAGGAGCAGGCCATGAGATTCGACAACTTCGCGCAGATGCTCCATCTTCACCTCTTCTTCGCAGACGTGGGCAAGGATGAAGTTGCCTTGCGAGGGGATGGGCTCAAGGTAGGTGTGACGGGACATGACCTCGAAGAGGCGTTCTCGTTCGCGGACGAGACGGCGCACTTTGTCGAGGGTGTAGTCCAGATGCTTGAGCGTCTCGATGGCGGCGATGTGTCCGGCGAGGTTGACCTCGAAGGGGCATTGTGCGCGGCGCAGATAGGCGACGATCCACTCTGGGAAAATGCCGTAACCAACGCGCAGACCGGCTAAACCCGCCCATTTGCTGAAGGTGCGCATGACAACGAGGTTGCTGTACTGTGGCACCAGATGTGCTAGGCCGCGCGGTTGTTGTGAAAACTCGACATAGGCTTCGTCTACGACTACAATTCGTCCGGTCTCTAGCAGGGCCAGCACATCCTGTTCGCAGATGGGGTTGCCAGTCGGGTTGTTGGGCGAGCAGAGCACAATCATCTTGGTTTCGGGTGTTAGTGCGGCGAGGATGCTTGCGACATCTACCTCATACTCGGCGGTGCGCGGCACCTCTACGACATAGGCACCGCAAAAGGTGGTGACGAATGTGTAGAGCGAGAAGGTTGGTGGGCAGCAGATGATGGTATCACCAACGGAGAGAAAAATATGCCAGAGCACATTGATGAGTTCATTACTGCCGTGACTGACCACAATATGCTGGCTATCGACGCCCGTATAATCAGCGAGGGCTGCACGCAGCGCGGTCGAGTCGGTATCGGGATAATTATTATAATTGGTATGGTTCCCTAACGCTTGTATAACCTGTGGTGCAGGAGCATAAGGGCTTTCATTGCTATTGAGTTTAATCAGTTTATCAATAGGGATATTCGTACGAGCACTGAACGCTTCTAACGACTCACCGGGAATATAAGCGGCCATGCGGTCCATTTCTGGTCGCACGGCAACGACAGGGGAGGCAAGAGATGTTGAAGGTGTTCGTAAGTGTGAAGGTGTAGTTGATATGGGCGAAAACGATGTTGAATGTGTTTGTAGCATTACATGTCCTATTTCTCAGCATCAGCATCAACAAAGACCTGGGTGGGGCGGCGAATGAACGACGAGCGTGGTGTCCCATTGGTATTGTTTGTGAGGGAGCCACTATTTGTTCCGAAGCGGAAAGGTTGTACCGCGGGCTGCGTCTCGGGTGTTTCCGATGCTCTCTCTGACTCTGAGGATTGCATCATATCAAGCCCTCTACGCAGAGTCATCATATCGCGCATGAAGCAGGCCACAGCTGAGGCAGCCGAGCCTTTTTCCTTCGAGGCATCATAACGACGTACGGTAGCATCACCTGCCGATTGAGCTGCTTGAGCCATGGGGTCAGAGGTTTTAGCGGCGTAGGCATCCTGAAAAATATCATCCCAACTGCCCCAGCGACCGCGTAAGGGCTTCCATCCCAGCTGGCTATCACTGACGGTACGCCATTTATCCTCGGTGAACTGCATCCAATCATCAATTAAGCGTGAATATGTTGCCAGTTGTTGGCGCAAACGCTCCTCCTCTTGTGAGGGCTGTTGTGGAAAACTCTGCGGGAAGCCTTGCGGGTAACCATCTGTTCCCTGTGGACTGACGAAGCCACTATTGGGCATGTGTCCCTGACCACCATACCTATTGGATGAGCCTGAAGGGAGTGATGAACTGGCACCGGGAAAAAAACCGGAGAGGTCAGGAACCATTTGGCCATTCGGCATACCGAGCATGGGCAATTCATGACCTGCGGGCAACTCGCCTAGTATATGAATGCCACTACCTGCCATGCCCGAACCCAGCATCATATGGCCATCCTGCACCTCGGTGAGGGCAGAAAGGCTCCCAATCACAATTTCCTCGTGTCCAACTGCATCAAGGATGCGCCAGGCAAGGTGTGGATGTCGTAATGCCCACCAGAGGCGGCGTGAAATAAAGGTAAAGGCGAAGGTAAAATTTACGACTAGCCAGACCACACCGCGTACCGCCACCCAGTTCACAAGCGCGACAACGACAATCCAATACCAGGCATCACGCTGTCCTACCTCTTCAATGAAGGTTAATACGGCGGCTACGGTCAAACTGGGGTCGCGTAACGGATTGATAAAATCTACGACCTTCCAGAACCATTTCCGGCCTGTTTGCTCTTCCACAGTGCGCTCCTCTCGCTTCTGTTGCTGGCCCAACAGAAATCGCTACATCTCTGTACCATGTTGAAAAATTCTAGCACGGCCTCTATCGGCTTGCAAGGTTTGTCCCATGTAACAGTAATTATGGGTAACAGCTAGGGCGATTTTCACCGTATCCTACTCCCATACTGCTTCTTCGTATTGTATATAGTATCTATATAACCAAAACGGGCAAGTTCTGGTTTTGGTTGTAAGGTGGGACCTTAGTCCCATCTACTCCTGTATAAGAGAGGATGCGTCCTCTGCCACAATCAGAAGTGAGTCGATTTTTTGTGATTGATACGTGTAACTAATAGATACGTATTTGTCGTGTTATATACACTTGTTCATTTGAGTTGTCAAATGCGTCGATAAAAAGATAGACACTAGTCATTAACACTAGTCATTAAACACTAATCTGTGCTATCATACTCCAAGGTGTCTTGTGTATCTCAGTAATAGACAAAGTAGTGTTTTCTCGTGTCAGACCGTGCCTTTGTGCCTTTTGTCCTTTGATAGGCGCGATGTTGCACCCGGAAGATTCCACGAAATCCACGGTCTAGAAACCAAGAATCAGGAGCACCTGTTAGAAAGGATAGATCATGACCACGCGGATGACCACGCAGGCTCCCCCACCGCAGCTCATGCACGCCCACCGCTTAATTATTGCTTCCAACCGAGGTCCCGTCGAGTTTCAACTTGGTCAAAATAACACCCTCAAGGCTCGACGTGGCGCAGGTGGCATGGTAACGGCTCTCATTGATGCGGGCAATCGCATGGAGGTCACCTGGGTTGCTATGGCAATGACCGAAGGTGATCGTGTAGCTATTAAGGCGGCACAACAAGATGGTGGACTGCTACAATCACCTTTGCGGGGCCAGAAGATGAAGTTGCGTTATGTTGCGATTTCAAAGGCGGCATATCGCAGGCATTATGAGAAGATTAGCAATCAGTTACTCTGGTTTTTGCAGCATTACCTGTATGACCCAACGCAGGACTCGTCGACAAATCGTCAATTGCAAGAGGATTGGACGTTGGGTTATCAAGTGGCAAACCAAGCAATTGCAGATGCTATCTGTGCCGAGATTGAGCGTGAGAACACGACGCCCATCGTAATGTTGCAGGATTACCACCTGTATCTCGCGCCTGGGATGATCCGTAAGGTACATCCAACGATCATCATGCAGCAATTTATTCACATCCCCTGGCCCGATGTGCGCTGCTGGAACTTCCTACCGAGCAAAATTGCGCAAGACATTTACCGTGGCTTGGTTGGTAATGATATTATCGGTTTTCAGACCGACCGCGACGCCCGCAACTTTCTGGAAGGGGCGCGTACTATGTTGGAAGGGGCGGTCGTTGACTTTGAAGAGGGGGTGGTTTGGTGGCAGGGACGGCGTACCGAGGCGCGTGCCTATCCAATTTCCATTTCTGTGACAGAGGAGCGACGTGTGGTGAACAGCGCGGCTGGTAAACGTGCCGCGCAGAAAATACAACCCCTGCTCAGTAAACACACCATCATGCGTGTAGATCGCCTTGAGCCTACCAAGAACATCTTACGTGGCTTCCAGGCATATGAACGTATGCTAGAAGAGCATTCAGAGCTGCAAGGCAAGGTAACATTCCTGGCTTTTCTGGTGCCATCTCGCCAGACGTTAGCGATTTATCGTCGTCATAGTAGCGATGTGCTCAACTATATTGACGAGATTAACCAACGCTTCGGCACGGAGGATTGGACGCCAATTCATCCCTTCAATGATAATGATCGCACACGAGCGTTAGCCGCAATGCAATACTATGATGTATTGCTGGTAAATCCCATTATTGACGGCATGAATCTGGTCGCCAAAGAGGGGCCAGTTGTGAATCAGCGTGACGGATTACTAGTGCTTTCGCGCACGGCTGGCGCATTCCAGCAACTGGCGAAGGGTTCTATACCCACCTCGCCCACAGATATTGATGAGACCGCCGATGCCTTATATCGTGCGATTACGATGCCTGCCAAGGAGCGGCGTGCGAAAGCTTTGCTGGCGCGGCAAGCGGTCGAGCGAAATGACTTAAACAAGTGGCTTACGCACCAGATAGAGGATATTAACGCCTTGATCGATCATGCCAGTGGACGTTCCGCGGTTTCCCCACTTGCTGAGCCGTCCACTGCACCCACTGAAGAAGTTCCCGCCAACGTAGGCTGAGCCAAAAGAGGAAGAACAGCAGATGGCAACGATCGTTGCCATCTGCTGTTCTTCCTCTTTTGGCTCAATTATGCCTTGGTTGCAACCTTGTTGTTTTCGTCCATACGAGCCTCATCCTTGGCATTGATGACAGGTAGAGAGCGTAGTTTCGCTGACTTACCGCGTTCGCTGCCCGACAGGCGCTCTGTGACGATATCTTTACCAACTTCGAGAGCTACGCTGCTCAATGTGGGATAGTGGCAGAGCATGTTCGTGTATGAAACGTTTGCCAGAGGGCAGTAGCACTCGCCTGCTTTGATGCTGCGGCGCAATTCATCTGCCTTGGGTGTGGTCCAGGCGGAATGGAAATCGTAGTTATGATCGCGCAGGTTGCCGACCGACTCCGCACGAATGCAGCATGTCCAAACATCGCCGTTAGGAGCGATTTGAGCTGAGGCAATACCTGCAAGACAGGGAATGATTTGTCGCTTCTCAACCAGTGTCTTCTTCACAATGTCATAATAGCGATCACGGAAGGATTGGGTGATGCGGGAGACGCCAGTAAACTTCGCCTTGCTATTGTCTTCTTGCAACTTGTCGATGACTGGGCGATACTTATTGATAGAAGGTGTGATGCCCATACCAACGGTATCCAGTTCAACACGCTCTTCGGCGATCTCGCTGATAAAAGAGTCAGGTTTTAGCTCATTGTGTACAAAGTTATAAATGTTATCAAACTCATCAACATTGAAATTTGAGATAACGGTATGGACGCCAAGCGTGAAGTTCTTGTAACGTGACTTCAAGGCCTTGAGGCCCGCATAGGTGCGCATGGCACGATCAAAGTTTCCCTTGACACCACGCACGATGTCATGTTTCTCGCCAACGCCATCAAGTGAAAGATTGATAATCACATCAGAGGTGGGGGCAGCTTGTAGCACACGTTCGATACGGCCAGGAATAATTTTATCCTGGATACCGTTGGTGGGGATATTGATGATGCCGGGGCGACAATGGCGGTATGCAGCTTCTACCATCTCTGGCAGGTCTTTGCGCAGCGTGGGTTCGCCTCCGCTGAAGGTAAACCAGAAAGCATCGCGGCCAATAGATTCAAAGGTTTTATTATATTCTTCTATTGTAAAATCATCATTTGGGCGTTGCCAAACGTTGCAGGTTTTACAACGAGAGTTACAACGGTAGCTCACGCTGATGGTCAAATTGAGCGGATTTGCAAGTGGTTTTCCGAGTGCATATGATGCCTGCATTTTCGCAACATTTGGTAAGATTTCAAGCACGTCTGTTTTCCTCCCCAGACAGTTACATACAGACTGCCTGGGCGAAGCCAGGACAGACATTCGTTGGCAGTCCACATAACAAGTTGTTCATACAGACTGCGCGAGTCTTTCAGAAGCATAAGCTTCGTTGCCAGTCTGAATAATGGGTCACTATAATAGGTAAAAGGTTTTATTTCTCTTTAATCACTATCGGTTAAATAAGAGAAAAATTGTATAGTTTAGGATAGGTGATTGGTAACAATGGTTATATTGGCTAAGAATCTTGCCCAGATCATACGCCATCAATACTATTTCCTAAACTTCCACATTTTTATGCGTTAAAGAGAATATACTATGTAGGAGCCACAAAAGCGATAACTACAGACAAGAGTACTACTTTTGGGAGATAACCATGATCGATTTGGGTGATGCGACCCTCGATGAGCGGTTACGTCGTCGGACGGCTGAAGGGCGGTATGAGATAAGCGAAGTTGAGCTTATTCTGAATATTCGGGCTTTACAGGCAGAAGGCAACGGGGAAGGCGTGCGTCGTCTCTCCGAGGTTTTGTTGGTACGTTGTGCTCCCGCGTTTCAGCGTCACTCGTACGGTCTACGCCATCGACCAGACCTACGCGAGGAGGCTATCGCAAATATGGGCGTGCATTTGCTACAAGAGGCACGGAATCCCAATGAGATATTTATGACACAGAACTTTGTCCATTATCTGCGTTGCCTCTGTGTCGATGAATTTAACCGCGTGCTGCGGCAAGAGGGCTTGTATTATCGCCGCGATGCCGAGGGGCGTCCTTCTGGTCGTCCCCAACACGTGCCACGGGCATTGATTGAGCCCCTGCGTCCCGCGCCTGCCGACGATGAGGGCATCACGGTCGGCGATGTGGCGGACCCGCACGATCAATATGAGCAGGTGCATGCCGAGGAAGAGAGTCAGCGTATTCTGACCTATTTACATGACCAGTTAGACCGCAAAATAATGGTTCTGCGTGCCATCGAGGGCATGAAATGGGACGATATCGCGCTGCTGTGCAAGAAGACCGAGCGCACTGTGCGCTTACGCTATGAGCGCTCACGAAGCTATCTGCGTGAATGTGTGAGTAAAGAACAGCATGCAGTCTATCATGCAGCCATGCGGCAACCATAAAAATAAGAAAGGCGTGTAGAAGATGGAAACAAAAAGTGCTGCACTACAGCAATTAAAAATGGCATGGTTGGCAGCGAAGGAGGCGGGGGATGCTCAAGCACAATTTCGTCTCCTGCACGATTACCCTGAATATCAAGCAGCTCTGATCGATTTTATTGCTGCCTATTCGGCTACCACAGCCCTTCCAGGCCAGGAGAACAGTGAAGATGGCACGCTCTCACCGATGACGCAGCGTGCTTTACAAACAGCCTTGGCGCGTGTGTTCCCAGCCCCTGTTACAGCGGCCAATCTGGGTGAACTGCGTAAACTGCGTGGCTTTGACAAAAGTGGTGTAGCCCGCGCACTGCGCCTCTCAGTAAGCGTCTGGCAAAAATTCGAGAGCGGCGGCATTCAACTTGCCAGCTTGAGCGAAAGACAACTGGATCGCTTAGCGCGATTTTTTCAGGTCAGCGTGGAGCAATTTAGCACCCTCTTGAGCAGCAGCCAGCCTTCGCTTGCACCCACGATGTATCGCCGCACTCCCCAGGCGGCTCGCAAGAGCAAGTCTAAGCAGGCGGAGAACTTCGCCGATGCCATCGCCCATAGCGATATGTCCAAAGAGGACAGGAAATTCTGGTTAGAATAAAGAGCTAGCCCCGGCTAGTCTTCGACTTGACAGGGCTAGCTCTTTATTCTAACCAGAATGGGCTTGCTGATGGCTTGTGATGAGGTCAGCATACCAGAGGGCACTATCTTTCCAGATGCGGCGTTGGGTAGGATAATCGACATAGACAATGCCAAAACGCTTGCTATAGCCTTCGGCCCACTCGAAATTATCGAGCAATGACCACACGAAGTAGCCCTTGATGGGCACTCCTTGCGCTATCGCTTCCGCAATGGCTGACAAGTAGTCGTGCAAATAGGCGATGCGCTGTGGGTCATGAACTTCATCGTTGTTCGTATGCAACTGGTCCGTAAAAGCTGCCCCATTCTCGGTGATGTAGAGCGCGGGGAGCGCATAGTCGCGTTGTAAGTTCACCAGCACATCAAACAGTGCTTGCGGATGCACTTCCCAGCCCATGTCAGTATAGGTGGCACCGGGAATACGCTCGACGAGAGTGAGCTCATCGGGTGGCGTGTTCGCTTCACGGCCACGCACAACGCTGCGCGAATAGTTATTGACACCCAGGAAATCAAGCGGAGCAGAGATCAACGCCATATCCCCATCCTGAATAGGCGGTGGCGTCAACCCCATGTTGCTAAACATGTCTTGTGGATAACTGCCACGGAAAAGAGGGTCAAGGAACCAACGATGGGAGAAGGTGTGAGCGCGTTCTACATCCTGTAGCGTCTCAGGGCTATCATCGGCAGGGTAGGCAGGGGTGAAGTTGAGGCTGATGCCCACCTGAGCTTCCGCGTTCATATGGGTACGGATGCGTGGCAGAGCGAGACCATGCGCCAATAAGACATGATGCCCGGCAGCTATTGCCGCCTGGCGGTCTTTGATACCGGGAGCATGGATGCCGATGCCATAGCCGAGATACGCAATACACCACGGCTCGTTCTGGGTAATCCAGCCTGCGACACGATCACCCAGACGTTTGACGACAAGTTCAGCGTAGTCCGCGAAGGCATAGGCGGTATCGCGTGCAACCCACCCCCCAGCATCTTGCAGCGTTTGTGGCAGATCCCAATGATAGAGGGTCGCAAAGGGTTTGATGCCTTTTGCTAGCAGAGCATCAACGAGGCGATCATAAAAGTCCATGCCCGCAACATTGACTGCACCACGTCCCTTGGGCAGAATGCGTGGCCATGCTATGGAAAAGCGATAACCACCCAATCCTATGCGCGCCATCAGCTCTATATCGTCCTGAAAAAGATGGTAATGATTTGTCGCAATATCGCCGTTTTCTCCCTGATAGATCTTGCCGGGGGTGGCGGCGAAGGTGTCCCAGATGGAGGGTTCGCGTCCGTCCTCGTGTACTGCCCCTTCAACCTGATAAGAGGCGGTTGCGGCCCCCCACAAAAAGTTTGCAGGGAAGGCAGTTGCCAGCGCAGTACTGGTCATTGATTGCGTTTGTATATCATTTGTGATGCTCATGCATGCTCCTAGATACTAGTGAGTGGAATAGAGAAGTATGCGGTCTCTACACCTTTTCGTAGAGGAAACAATTGGTCCAATGGCCGCCACCCAACTCGGTGCGTTGGGGAAAGCGTTCCTTACATACAGGCATGGCGTGAGGGCAGCGCGGATGAAAGCGACAACCCGTCGGTGGGTTGATGAGGCTAGGTATTTCGCCACGTGCCGTCAGGGTTGGAACACTTTTGCCCTCGGAGCGCATGCGGTCAGGGTCTGGCGCGGCAGAGAGCAGCAGTTGTGTATAAGGATGCTTGGGTTGTTGGATGACCTCATCACTGGGGCCACCCTCCACCATTTGTCCAGCATACATGACGAGTGTATCCTCGGCGAAGTAACGGGCACTGGCGATATCGTGCGTGATGAAGAGGAGGGCTAAGCGTTCCTCATCCTTCAAGCGCAGGAGCAGGTTGAGCACATCCAGGCGTATCGAGACATCCAGCATAGAGACTGGCTCGTCGGCTAATAATATCTCCGGTTTTGCCGCGAGTGCGCGCGCGATGGCAACACGTTGCCGTTGTCCACCGCTCAACTGGTGCGGATACTTCTCGATGAATTGTGCGGCTGGACTGAGACTGACGCGATTGAGCAGGGCCAGTATCTGCTCCGTCTCCTCTTCCTGCGTTTTGACGTGCCCATGCACACGTAACGGGCGGCTGAGGTGATAGCGCACATTGTGTACCGGATTGAGCGAGGCGAATGGGTCCTGGAAGACTAACTGCACATGGCGGCGATAGGCACGCAAGGCGGCACCGCCTTGCAGCTTGATTGGTTCGCCGCGAAAGCGCATCACGCCAGCGGTAGGATCGTAGATACGGGCTAACATACGTGCGACCGTTGTTTTGCCGCTGCCACTTTCACCCACGAGCGCGGTGACATGACCAGGGTAAAGGGTGATAGAAGCATCTTCAACGGCGTGAACGGCACGTTTAGGACCAAAGATATTCGCTTGGCGTAGTGGGAAGAGTTTTTGTATGTGCTCTGCCTCAAGAATGGGTTTGCCATAGTCCTGTGCTGTTGGTGTGACACTCATTGGCTATTCCTCTCTAAGCTATTTTCTTTCTGCTAACGCTTCATACTTTGCCGCGATCTCTGCCTGCGTGGGTGAACCCGTAGGCCGATAGCGACGATCATACAGGTGGCATGCCACCATTTGTTGTGGTGTCTCCTGTGAGGAAGAGATCAGCGTGGGCATAACCGTATAGCACGTGTCAAAAGCAAGGGGGCAGCGCGGGTGAAAGGCACAGCCCGTTGGTACATTACGCAAGTCCGGCGGTGAACCGGGGATGCCCGTCATTTTGCGGCGTGGACCATGAATAGTTGGGAACGAGTTGAGTAGACCATAACTATAGGGATGGCGCGGGTTACGATAGACATCACTACTCGCAGCAGTCTCGACCAGGCGTCCAGCGTACATAATAGCAATCTTATCGGCCAGTTCGAGCAAGAGAGAGAGGTCATGGGTGATAAAGATCAGAGCCATACCAAATTCTTTACACAGGCCGCTAATCAGATTGAGGATTTCGCGCTGCACCACGACATCTAAGGCGGTAGTTGGCTCGTCCATGATGATCATCTCAGGGCGCAAGGCCAGGGCGATAGCGATAATGGCACGCTGACGCATACCGCCGCTCAATTCGTGTGGATAACTATGTAAACGATCTGGCGCAATCCCCACTAGACGTAGGAGTTCGAGGGCACGTTGTTTACGTGCATCTGGCCCCATTGATGGTTCATGGGTTTGCAAGACATCGCTAATCTGCGCGCCAATATCCATCACCGGATTGAGTGCGTTCATAGCACTTTGAAAGACAATCGAAAGCTCACGCCAACGAAAGTGTTGCAGATCAGTGGGGGAAAGCTGCAAAATATCAATAGGTTCTATCGCGTCACTTGACCAGTCAGCAGGCTTGTTTTGCTGTATCTCTGTCAAGCTAGCCAGTGCGTTGCCCTCGTGTTTATGCTGATAGTAGAGCACTTCGCCGCCAGTAATAAAAGCGGGCGGGCGATGGAGGCGCGAGATGGCATAGGCCAAGGTAGATTTGCCGCTGCCGCTTTCCCCGGCCAGTCCGACTACCTCACCGCGACGCAGGCTAAAATTAACATCCGTGACCGCATGAACGGTGCCATTCGCGGCAAAGTAATCAACACTCAAGTTCTTCACTTCAAGCAGGGTATCGCTGCGAAGACTCGTGACCATTAGGCTATCTCCTTTATTACGATGCCAGTGCTTATCGTGTTCTTTGTTGCTGAGCCAGTGCGCTTTGAATTCTTCGTGGGCGGCATTTTCACCTCACGCCGCAGACGTGGGTTGGCGATTTCATCAATGCCAAAGTTAATAAAGGCGAGGGCCGCGCCAATCAGGGCAATGCAGAGGCCCGGTGGGACAATCCACCACCATGCACCGAGCAGGAGGGCATCATTGTTTTGCGCCCAGAAGAACATGGTACCCCAACTGATGACCGACGAGTTGCCCAGGCCGAGAAATTCCAGACCCGCCTCCGCCAGGATGACGTAAATGGTGGTGCCGACAAAACCCGCCGCCACAATCGCGATCTCATTAGGGAGAATCTCAGCGAAGATGATGCGTAGCGTGGTTTCACCACCAGAACGGGCGGCCTCGACAAATTCGCGACGGCGCATTGAAAGCGTCTGTGCGCGTAAGACACGTGCTCCATAGGCCCAACTGGTAACAGTAATCACCAGTGCCACATTGATTGGCCCCTTAAAGGGAAGATAAGAGGCCACCACAATTGCCAGTGGGAAGCTGGGTAGCACGATAAAGATGTTTGTGATCAGGGAGAGCACGTCATCGATAAAGCCACCAAAGTAGCCCGCAGTCAGGCCGAGGGTAATGGAAATGAGGGTGACGACCAGACCTGTGCCAAAGCCGAGCAAGATGGAGACGCGTGAGCCAACCACGACCTGGGTGAAGACATCTTGCCCTGTTTGTGTTGTCCCCAGCCAGTGGGTGGCAGATGGTGGCTCCAGAATATCATTAGAGAAGGCATTCGCGTCCTTCTGCACCACGAGCGGGCCGAAGATCGCCAGTAATATAAAGAAGAGAACCAGCGAGGTCCCAAAGGCCATCTTAGGGTTGAGCGTGAACAAGCGCAAAACGTCACGCCAGCGCGAAACGGGAGCTGATGATGTTGATGGTGCAACTGTCGCTGTGGTACTGGCGACGGGGCCAGCACCTGCCAGTGGGGCAGGCACAATACCAGCAGTGCTCAATGTGCCTTCCTGAGCTTGTATATCAATAAACCTGTTGTTTTCATCATCAGGCGTAGGTGACTGCGGTGAAGACTGCGAAAGACTCATAGTGCTAGCCCCTTTCCTGGCGCACGCGGGGATCGAGTGCAACATAAAGTATATCGGCAAGGAAATTAGCACCCAACACGGCTAAGGCAATGAACAGGAAGATGCCCTGCATCAGAGGGTAGTCCGAGTTAAGTACAGCCTGTAGCAGGGCAAAACCGATACCTGGATAAGAGAAGACAATTTCCGTCACGATAGAGCCAGCCACGACGAAGCCTAGCGAGATAGCGAAGCCAGTAATATTTGGTAAAATCGCATTGCGGGCGGCATAAGAAAACATAACACGTCGTTGCGAGAGCCCTTTTGCTTGAGCCATCAAGACATAATCTTCAGAGAGTGTGGTAATCATGGCGTTACGCATACCGAGCATCCAGCCAGCAATTGAGGCGACGATGATGGTCAGCGCAGGCAAGATCGCGTGTTGGATGGCGGTACCAATAAACTCTGGTGTCAGAGCAGGCGTGATATTGAGGTCATAGCCGCCATTCAAAGGGAACCAGTTGAGCACATATCCCAGAAAGTATAACGAGATGAGTGCTAACCAGAGTGGTGGAATGGCAGAGATAAAGGTAAAGATCGGCGGCAGGACAGCGTCCAGCTTGGAGCCGCGTTGCCAGGCAACGACAATGCCGATTAGTGTTCCCAGGGTAAAACTGATCACCGTTGCCGTCGTGACTAAACACAGCGTCCAAGGGATTTCTTGCCCAATCATCGTAATCACAGGCGTGGGAAAATAGGTGAACGAAACACCTAGATTGCCATGTGCCAACTGGTTGAGGTACTGAAAATATTGTATCCATAGCGGGTCATTGGTGACACCAAATTGTATCTCTAACGCGTGCAGGGCTTGCGGTTGAATGCGGCCCTGGAAGCGAGCGAGCAACACCTGAGCAGGGTTGCCAGGAGCCAGGCGCGGGATAAGAAAATTGAGCGTGATGGATGCCCAGAGTGCTACCAGGTAAAACCCTATGCGGCGTAGCAGGTGACGCATGCGTTTGTCTCCTCCTTGTCTTTCTATACAACTGCCACGCCCCCCGTAGGGGCGAGATTTATCGGCCCTCGCGCCCCTACGGACAACGCTAACATGTAACTACAATTTATGCGGCAGGAGTCAGATTGAGAACAACGACTTCGCTGTCAGGATAAGAGAATGGTGCGGGCATCGCGTATGGATGATCGGCATCATTCCAGCCTGTGAAGTGCTTGGTGCTGTACTCGTTCCAGGTCGCGCCATAGACCAGCGGAATAGCGGGAAGCTGTTCCACCATGATCTTTTGAATACCGTTGAGAGCTTGCTGCTGCACGCTCTGGTCAGAGGAACCAGCATACTGGTTAAGCAGCTTGTCGGTGGTGGGATCGCTCCAGCGTTCCCAGTTCGAGTTTGCTTGCTTGCCCACGGCTGCCGTGTTCTGACTGTTCAACAGTGAGTTGTAGAGGAAGAATGGTGTTGGGCCGGGATTGGTCCAGGAGATGACGGTGTCAAAGCTGCCGAGCTGCATCGCGCTGTAATACGCATTGAAGGAGAGGGCGTTGACGTTAGCATCAATGCCAATCGCTTTCAGGTTATTGGCCATGATCTGACAGTTTGTCACCCAGTCGGTCCAACCGGTCACGACATCGATATTGAAGGAAATGCGCTTGCCGCTCTTGTCTAGGTAGATACCATCACTGCCCTTCTTATATCCTGCACTATTCAGGATTTGTTGGGCTTTGGCGGCATCCTGGGTGAATGCGGCACTTTGATAGTCAGAGGCCAGGAAGCTCTTGTTCGCAGGAAGCACCAGGGCAGTTGGGTGAGCCACTGGCTCGTAGCCGCTCTCTGCTACCTTGTACATCTGTTCGCGGTCAAGGGCCGTACTGATGGCCTGACGGACAGCAACATCATTGAAAGGAGCCTTTGCGGTGTTCAGGTACAGCATGACAACGTTGCTTGGTGGGAACCAGTAGTGATTGTGGGCTGGGTCTTTCTGCACAAAGGTCTTTTCGATATTAGGCGTAAACACACCCATCCAGTCAATATCACCACGGGACAACAGCAGTTCCGCACTGGTATTAGAGTTGAAGGATGGGAAGCGCAACTCTGTCACCGCAGGTTTGCCGGGTTGCCAGTAATTAGGATTCTTGGCTCCCACGATCAATTGTGGGCTGAAGGACTTCAAGGTGAAGGGGCCAGTGCCAATCGGCTGTGAGTCGGCGTACTTCGAGGGGTCGCCTACCGAGGCAAAGCTATGTTTCGGGAGAATCCAGGTCTGACCACCCAGATACCACAGGATAGGTGTGTAGGGTTTGATAAAGTCTACCTTGACCGTGTTGGCATCAGGTGCCTCAACGCCCTTGAGGTATTGCCAGAGGCCATTCGTGTCAGCCGCTGGATATTGTTTCAAGGTGTTCAAGGTAAACAGGACATCATCACTGGTGAATGCTTGCCCATCAGACCATTTGACGCCCTGACGGAGCGTAAAGGTGACGCTGGACGCATCACTGGAGAACTGGTAGCTGGATGCTAGCCAGGGTTTGATACTGCCATCCATGCGGTTAAAGAATAGCAGGGTTTCATAGATAAAGCCACGGCTGATATCCATCGTCGTTGCCGAATATGGGCTAAACGAGCTGGTGAAGTCCCCTTTAGGGCCAGTCGAGAGGGTCAAAACCGTCGATTTCGCGCCTCCGTTATTGGTGGTGGAAGCTGCTCCACCGCATGCTGAAAACAGGATGGCGGCAAGCATCGTGAGTACCATAACGAGGGTACCCATCTTGATCCTGAACCTGAACGAAGTTCGTGTATTGGAAGCCACAGAAAACCTCCTGAGCACTATTGGTGAAAGGCGACCGTCTATAAAATAACGGCCTACCATCTTTCACACAGATGAATCTGACAATGCAAACAATTGAGTAGGGATGTTCCTATCGGACGAGTACGTACCTTCGTGCCTCATTTGAGGCAGCAGAAATAAACCTCCCTTTCTTTTTTATTCACATAAAGACGACAGCACAATAGGACATCGGTAGGTGTATGCTTGCTTACATCTTACGCCTACGACGGCGTGATGTAGTGATACAACAGGCGTGCGCAAACACGCTTCTACCGAGGGATGGAAAGGTTTTGTGGTGAGCCGCATGATGCACGGACTACGAGACTGGTTGGTAATTGAATACGAATAGGGTCGTTTTCGTTCATCTCGCGGGCGAACGGTGTGGCAGCAAGCTTGCTACTCCAACCATTGCTCTGTAACGGAGATGCACTATTACCGTTGCTGTTGGTGTTCAACATGGAAAGCAGTAATTCGATACTATATTGTCCCATTTCATAAAAGGGTTGGCGTACGGTCGTAAGAGCCGGTCGTAGGTGCGCGGAAGCACTAATGTCGTCAAATCCGACCAAGGCTACATCTTTAGGAATATGTAAACCAAATTCCTCGGCAGCGGCGAAGACGCCATAGGCTGTCTGGTCGCTGGCCGCAAAGATAGCGGTGGGACGGACCTCCTCTGGCAGAGCTAAAAGCTGCCTTGCCGCGGTATGTCCGCCCGAGGTAGAAAAATTGCCTTCGATCGCCAGTTTAGGATCAGGGGTGATGCCCTCGGCTTGCAGAGCGTCCAGGTATCCCTGATACCGTTCATGAGAGCAGAGTAAGCCCATAGGCCCCTGGATATGCGCGATGCGTCGATGACCGAGGCTAAGTAGGTGGCGCATAGCCATATACGCACCGTGATAATTGTTGGCACCCACCCAGGGTACACTGGTTGGTGGTGTCTGATCATCGACCAGAACCAAAGGAACGCCTTTTTTATAGAGTCGAGTCACATAGTGAGATAAGAAACCGGGGAAGATTGCTAGAATACCAGCAGTGAGATTGGTGGCGAGAATGTTGTTAACGACACTACTCGTTTCCTTCTCGCGTGCGGCTGTTTCTGGCGTGCGCGTGGAATCTTTGATGCTGTATAACACCAGCTCATACTGAGTGGTGCTAAGGACATCGGCGACGCCGCGCAACACATCGGGGATAAAGGGCCAGGTAAAGGAAGGGATGAGCACTCCGATCAGGCGGCTCCGTCCACCTGCGAGGCCAGAGGCAGTAATGCTTGGCACGAAGCCTACTTCTTCGACAATGCGTAAGATACGCGCACGGGTCGCGGGGTCCACGTCTGGCTTGTTGTTCAAGACTCGTGAGACGGTGGCCTTTGACACGCCAGCGAGACGCGCAATGTCTTCAATCGTATGCTTTTGAGCCATGCCTACTACTCCATCGACTGCGATGTTTTCATTTATGCGATGTAAGCGGTTACGGAACCGCTTACGGTATCGGTTACATGTAAGTATACGGATGTAGAGATTGTTTGTCAAGGGTTTTGATAGACATATAGACATGTGCAGAGACAGGTTTTTTCTGTTTCTGCACATGTCTATTTCTATAAGCAATTATGCGGCTTTATGGAGGGTGATATCTCCAATGCTAACATCGAGGGTGAGCACGGCCTTCAGAGAGGCACCGGAGTTAAGCGCACCACGATAGGTGGCGGGACCGCCGTTGCCTTTGATGTTGATCGTGAAGTCGCTCCCCTGAATGGAGCCAACATTGCTAGAGGCATCAAGAATGACCGCCGTATTTAACGGGAGCGTGACATCCAACTTGCCCTGCTCGCTTTGCAGGATGTAGGTAGCGGAGGCGGTCGTGTCGGTTGGTAGCAGCAGTGAGCCATTGAAGGTGACGTTGCCTTGGCCTGTCTCGATATCTGAGCCACTCAAGAGCATGGCGCGGGTGACTTTGATATTACCGCTACTCCCCTTGACGGCGAGTACACCTTGTAAGCCATCGATGTTGATGTCTCCCAGTGCATCCTGAACGTTCAGGAAGAGCGGCGTGGCACTGCTCGTTGCTGCCGCTAGGTTTGCTGGAAAGGTGATCTGCATATCAACGACATCGCTAGCGGTATTGACCAACCCCGTACTGTCAGGAAACGTCACGTTGACAACGAGAGCACTATTGCCCGTAGTAGGAGTAGCGGGAGTGCTACTGCCTGAGGTGCCTGGGGATGTGGGTGTTGGTACTGTGCGTGTGCAGGCGAGTGGGTTGGTAATGCCTGTGGGTGGTTGCGCCTCTATAGTGATACGACTAAACTCCTGATTTGCAGCGGCGTCGTTCGCGGCATGGACAATTTTTGTGGTCTTGACCTGCACTTGCCCGCTGGGTGCGGTTGGGTCAACGGCGATACTAATAGTGCCTATCTTATCACATACCTGTAAACTGCTGAGGGTAGTCATGGGAACGGTTTGCACATCTTTATGCTGGAATGTCTGGCTGCTGCCGCCGCCTACGCCTGGTATGTTACCGATGCCGGGCAGACCGCTTTGAGTTGAGCGCAGAGCTATAAAGACGACAACAACGGCGGCGACTACGACGAGTAGGATGCCGATGGCGCAGCCCCCGAGAATGGCGGGCCAAGCACTTTGGCGGCGGCGTCTCTGCGCACGACGACGTGGTGGCTCATCATCATAATCATCAGAGGAGCGGGTGCGGCGGGTGGCCCGCTGTTCCGTTTCATAGGGGCGTGCCTGTCTGCGTCGTGGATTATAATCAGTATCAACCTCACGGGGAGCGTTCCGTCGTGGTCTCTGGTCGGTCTCAAACTGGCGCGTCTGGCGGCGTGGCGGGTAGGGGGTGTTCTGCCCTGGCTCAAACTGGCGTGTGCGAGAGCGTGGTGTCTCGCCTTCGCTGATTTGATCCTCTGTGGTTGGCTCTTCTTCTGGTTCGTTCCCGGGTCCCTGCGACCGATTATTCCCGCTGCCCATAGACGTTGCGCTCCTCGCTGTGAATGACATTCTCTTTATCTTTACGTACGATAGCGTGCCTGGGTTTAGATTGGCGCGTTGATGGTGATGTGCTCGTTGAATTTAGAGAGTTTGAAGGTGCGCGTGGTTTTGTCGGTGTCACCCTGTGCGGCCACACCATTAATGCGAATGAGATAGGGTAGGTTGTCGGCTTTGCCAATACAGGTAGTGATGGCAACGGTTTTGCCGCCTGTGGAATTCACTCCGGTGATGCCACTAAGGTATTTTGTGTCGAGCGTGCCGTCAATGCTCCAGCAGGGAGTGCCATCACTTGAACTGTCCTTTGGCGTTGAGGGATTCTGGATGTGGCCGATGATGGCGGCGACACCGCTTTGTGGGTCTGCCAGTGTGCGTGGGTCAATCAAGCCTGTCGTGGTGGTCCACTGACCCGTAATGGGGTCTGTCACGTACTGCTTGCTGCCGATGGCCACAATTTTTACCGCCACCGTATTGTTGAAGACAAGGGCCTTTGCGTCGGCCTTGAGCTTATCGGGTACAACAATATCACCATCCGCACTGGTGATGGTCAGCAAGCCAGCTGTGCCGGGGTTTTGTGCTACCAGATTGAAGTGATATGCGCTCACCTTCGCAATTGCCAATTGTGCGTTATGCAACAGGTCTTGTGCCGATGGAATGGTGGTAGTGCTGGTCCCTCCAAAGGCACTGCACGCGGAAAGCATCAGCAGCAAGCAAAACGAGCTTATACCCGCCATGATGCGAATATGGGTGGGTCTTTTGCGTACCTGCTCTGGCCTTATGTCGTTGGTTAGCATGATCCCTCTTCTCCATCGTGTAATCCTCTTATTTATCAATTATTATACACTCAGATGGTTGGAGAAAAAATAGCTCAGCCTGCTGGTTGCATGCAACCAGCAGGCTGAGCTATTTTTTCTCCAACCATCTGAGTGTATAATAATTGATAAATAAGAGGATTA
>JBBPYR010000098.1:0-7179 GCA_038199755.1 Ktedonobacterales bacterium
AACATACCCTTTCCTTCGTCTCTCCCTCTATCATATCGTTTTCCATACCATATTACCACTGGGGTAGGTTATAATAGGAAATGGAACGGCGTGTGTATGAGGAAGGAACCGACAAACGCTTCCCTTTACGAGCAAGATCCACAGGGAACGTGAGAACTTCTCCGTCTTTACGAACAGAAAGGTCTATTCATGTCAACCGTGACAAATCGCCCACACTATTTAGTGACGCTTGATCGTGTCATCGCTGAGACGATAGCACCCGCTGCTATTGAGATTGATCAAACAGGAGCATATCCACAAGCGGGGCTTGATGCGCTGGCCAAGGCTGGCCTTTTAGGATTGATTAGTGCCAAAGAGGTGGGGGGCCTTGGCGAAGCTCACCGTGCGGCTACACTCGTAGTGGAAGAGATAGGCAAGTACTGCGCATCCACTGCCATGATTGTATGTATGCATTATGCGGCAACAGCTGTCATCGAAGCATTTGGTCCACGCGCTATCCGAGAAGAGATCGCAGCTGGCAAGCATGTGAGCACTCTTGCATTTTCAGAGGCCGGTTCACGCAGTCATTTCTGGGCGCCCACCAGTACCGCCACCCGTAAGGGCGATCAGGCTCGCCTCGATGCCAAGAAGAGTTGGATTACGGGTGCTGGACAGGCCAACAGTTATGTCTGGTCGAGCGGTCCATTGGCAGCAGAGGGAATGAGTACCATTTGGCTTGTTCCTGCTACCACCCCCGGATTACGCATCACGGCTTCATTTAACGGTTTAGGGTTGCGCGGCAATAACTCTTGCCCGGTGATAGCAGAGGGCGTGATCGTAGCGAAGGAGGCCATACTTGGAGAGGACGGCAAGGGCTTTGATGTTATGATGGGGGTTGTCCTGCCCTATTTCCAATTGATGAATGCGGCCTTGAGCGTTGGCACGATGGAGAGTGCCACCTCGAAGACAGCGGCTCATGCGGGAGCGACCAAGTTAGAGCATCTTGGACAGTCCATCGCTGACTTCCCTACTGTCCGTGCGTATATCGCGCGCATGCGCATAAAAACTGATATGGTGAACGCACTCCTCTTGGATACCATTGATGCCCTGGAAAATGGTCGTGAGGATGCGATGTTGCGAGTGCTCGAGATCAAAGCTGCCGCGGGCGAGGCTTCGACCGAGGTCACAGACCTGGCGATGCGTGTGTGTGGGGGAGCTGCCTTCCGTAAAGAGGTGGGAGTCGAACGCCACTTCCGTGATGCCCGCGCCTCCACGGTCATGGCACCGACCACTGACGCGCTCTACGATTTTATCGGCAAGGCGGCCTGTGGCATGCCCCTGTTTGGCTAATGGAAGGACAAAGGAGGGAACTGTCACTCTATAAGAGGAGCAACCATGCTTAAGCCCATGTCCTCCTCTTATAGAGCTGATGGTCAACGAAGCTGACAACGATTTCTCAGTTGAATGAGGCATTGACGGATGATACGTTCACACGGAACGTCCTCTTCCTAGCCTCAACGGAAGCGGTGAGAGGCACCCCCTGTGACTGCCAGCATCGATTGCCGGATGGTTTCTATCTGTGCCACACTCTCCGCGAGCGGAAAAATAGTGGGTGAGATCATGAGGTCATCATCGGTAGCAACAGGATGCCAATACACCCCATCACGATTCACCGTCACCTCTGGGTCCAGAGCGGGCAAGGAGAGAGCCATTCCCTTCACGGAAAAACCGCGTCGCACAAGGGGCCGAATAATGTGATCCTCGTCGGGAATGGAGAGCGAGCGGTGCAGTTCGCACATGGCACTCAGATCAGAACTATTTTCAGGCGTCTGCGTTGTTCCCAGTCGCACATGAAAGCCTGCTTGCTTCAGACGCACGATCGCATCAATGGCTTTTTGCCAGCTCCCACTGCCACGGTAGAAATCGTGGAGATCAGCGTGAGAGCCGTCAAGACTGATTTGGATGGTCAGACGCTCACGGTGAGGAAGTGCTTCGAGTTGCTCCAGGCGTTTCCCTTTGAGCAGGATACCGTTGCTCAGGACCGTCACATGGCGCATATGTTCAAGTCCATAGGCAAGCATTGAGAAGATATCATGCAGGATAAAGGGCTCTCCACCTGTCAAGAAGAGATCATAGAGACCAAGCGCAACGGCCTCATCAATAAGACGGCGCACCTGCGTGGTATCTAAGCCGCGTCGGTCTGCCCCAACGTAGGATTCCGCAACACAGTAACTACAGGAGAGGTTGCAATCATAGTTAGTATAGATCCAGAGGCGATGGAGCAGCTCCGCCTCCTCACCTTGCGAGTCAGTATGAGCTAAGGGCATATATCTCTTCTTTCCATGGTATCAGCCAGTTCTCCTCAAAAGTCATAGTCGGTCGCCGTGATGTTCCCCTGCTGGTCATAAAAACCAGCGAGTGCCACCGCTTCTTCAAGTGCCTGATAACCCGTGATCCGGCCCGGATACCACGCTTTTAATCCTTCCAGATCACAGAGAGGCCGAACATCTGGGTCATCATACGACATGTCGATGAGCAGCGTTTGGAGACGTTCAATCAGTTCGGGTGGTGCTGTCGAGACGACTGTAAAGTTACAGTGGTCAAACGAAGAAGTCCGAGCCAATATGCGTGTTGTACCAGAAGGCAATGTCCCGTCGAGAAGAAACTGATGATAGTTGTATTCGAGCAGACATGCTGCATCGGCGGAACCGGAGAGAAGCACTTGTGCCGCCTCACGCTCACCACCGATGTGATCGCCATGCTTGCCAACTAAGATATTATGATACTGAATCTTCAGATCGGAGCGCGGGTTGAGTCCCAGTGAGTGCAGGAGCGCGAGTGGGAGGAGCGTCGCTTGCGGGGAATCGACCGCTCCGACCGCAACGACTCGTCCTTTGAGGTCCGTCACCGTCTTCACAGGCGAATCTTCTCGCGTCACGATCACCGAGGTCAGGTCGCAATCGCTATCGCGCATGACAAGAGCGCGGGCCTCCATGCCGTGGGTTCTAGCAAGGCGACGCGCGCGTACCCAGGCGAGCGGAGAATTCCATGCAACGTGAATAGAACCATTGATCAGCGCTTCGACCTGACGCTCATAGTTTGAATACAGGACGTAATCCATCTTCAGCCCTTGGCGAGCGAAATGGGCCTTGAAGCCCTCCCAGATCGTCACGACTTTAGGATCGTAGGCTACAGCCCCCAGCAGTAGTACGCTATTTTTGCTCATAACACCTCCTCTTTACTTGAACAACGGCATGCCACATTCGGCCTTGCCAATCTTCTCTACTAAACACTAAACAGTATATATTATTGTGTTGTCTCAACCTTGATCTCCATTCAGATCGCCTGACGATAAAACGTGTCGTCCCTGGGTAAAGAGCGTTGTAACGGCAGCATCGAGCCGGGAGGGATTGAAGTGCTGGATCAGTGGCCCTCCCAGGCCAAAGACATAGCCAGGGAAGTGCTCCCCTTCATGGATACAGCGTTGTGCATCTGCCGTCGCTTCCTCCGTCTCTTCAAAGAGCGCGGCGGTCACGTGAAAATTGCCGAGAAAACCGACATGATACTCTTGGGCGATTTGCCCGACATATGCCAGAGACATACTCTCGTCAATGGCAATGCTGTGTGCTCCACTTCCTGCCATCTCACGGATGACTCTAAAACTCTCCCCTCACGCCCAGAAGCTTGACGTTTTACCAGCACGATGGATCACCTGCCATGCTGGCTGCACATTGGGCAGAATGTACTGCCGGAAATAGGCAGGTTGTAACATGGTGGCGGGGGTGTCATTGATGGCGACAATGTCACAGCCAATGATCTCGGCATAGATACGAGCGGAGATCGCACTGATTTGACCAGCGTACGCAAACAATTGGGCCGCGTATTCGGGATGGCGGAAGAGGTCAGTAAAGAGCCTCATGCCGCGCAACTGGTAAGCAATCGTACATGGACCAGCCGCTATCCCCACCAGGGCAACATCACGCCTCTCTAACTCAAGCTTTGCCTGTATTCCGGCTGCAACCACGGTGGGCCAGCGTCCCATGGTTTCATTGGGCAGAGGAGGAAGATGCTCAATAAGTTGCTCTGCTGGGAGCGTGGAGAGCGGAGAGGAAACGATGGAAGGTGGTCCCTGCTCTACCCAGTGAGCGGTACAACCCAGCGTCATGGCCTCCATGCTTGGATCATCCAACAGAGGGATACCATCGCAGTGATAACGGTCCGCGCAGAGCAGTGCTCCTCTGATCAGAAGTTCAGCATCTTGCAAATAGCGTTCTGCACTGACCCCCAGGAGCTGCGCCGCATGTGTTCCAATGTGTGGCAGCCATGGGGTCTGCGCTACTGATTCCCCTCGCAACGCACGTATCAACCGATCTCTTGCCATTTAGCGTATACCTCTTTTTCCTAGTTGCTCTAGGAAGAATGTTCCTGATGAAAAGCTTGCTTAGGAGAAAAGTATACCACAACGAATAGTAAGAAGTTGTGTACAGCTTTTGTTCGGATCACCTTCCTCCCCTCTGCGAAGGAGAGAACACGGCGGCCTTGCATCTTAAATAGCACAAAAGGGCATTTTTGCCGAATGGATGAGACAGCAATTGACAGCAGATTTGACAGCTATCAGGGGAAACAAGGGGGGTACGAGACGCTCCGCCAGGGACTGAGGAATCCCCGAATTGAGCGTGGGAGAGCGGTCACGGACCCCCTGGTGTCCTTCCAAAATGGCGCGTTATAGTGTACTATGTACAATAACAAACCTATGTGTATGGAACGTACCTACTTAGCGATGAGATTATTTTGAGGGAAACAATGCCAGAGAGCGAACAATTAGGACAATCGCAAGGATTGTTCTTACAGAAGGATGAGGTTATTCCAGCCTTTATCTTGCCGGGCGCGGACGGTATGCCGCATGGTCCGTGGGATTATAAGCAGCGCGAACATCTTATTTTGTTGTTTTTGCGCACAAGTGAGAGCAGCGAAACACGTGGAGTATTACGCACGTTCGCACAGCACTACGCGGATTTTCGTGAAGAGCAGTGTGCAATCCTGGCTATTACCCCTGATACAGTGCTTACCAATTTGCGCACACAGGATGCGCTACATGTACCATTCGCACTACTGGCCGACCCGCAAGGCGAGGTTATCGCACGCTATACGGCGTGGGACGGTACCACACGCTCATTAACGCCCAGCATTGTATTGGCAAATCGCTACAACGCTCTCCATGAGCAGTGGCAAGCAGAGCAAGAGGCCCATCTGCCCACGATCAGCAATTTATTAACCTCCTTACAGTACCTCAATAGTATTTGCACTCCGTGAGTCAATGAAGAGAACAATCTCGGCACAAGCACGCCTTGCCATCATCATCCTGTTTATAATGGGAGCCATCATGGGCTCTCTTCTGGATGCATTTCACGTGTACAGGCAAGTTGAATATTATCCATCGCCCACATTGCTCGGCATCGCATGGTGGGTACCATTACTTTTTGGCGGGGCGGCAGTCGCCATTGGCTACTCGCACCCTTTTATCGACCCGCTCATTGGCAATAAGCGGCCAGCACATTCTTTCATAAGTAGTATGAGCGAGCCTGCATGGCTGGTATTAGCATATCTTATCAGTGCTAGTATTCTTGATACGCTGGCACAGGCCGCACTACTCTTCATTATCTATATGAATTTCTGGCTACTCACGGGCGGGAGATGGCAAAATATCCTACTCTCAGCCGTGACAGCTATTACGGGGACACTGGTCGAGATGGTTCTAGTAGCGGGGGGAGCGTTTGCTTACGTCCATCCTGACCTTCTCGGTGTTCCTTTCTGGCTTCCTTGTCTCTATGCCTGTGCTTCCCTTGCCATAGGAGATATAGGAAGATCACTTGTATCACACGCAACAACGAGAGGACAATAATGACTCAGCACGACCAACAAGGGCAAGACAGCGCGTATACCCACGCAGATCACTGGAATATCGACACGTTATTGGTGCATGGAGGAAGACGCAACCACCCCAGCAACGCGTCAGGTCATCCAACCATCAACCCTATCTATGCCAGCACGACCTATATTCATGAAAGTGCCGAGGCCCTAGATCAAGCCTTCAATGGTGCCACGGCCACAGGTGAGCGCACCTATGTCTATGCGCGACAGGGCAACCCGAACGCGATGGCATTAGAGAGCGCGTTGGCTCAGGTAGAGCATGGCATAGGGGCAGTAGCGTTCGGTTCCGGTATGGCGGCTATCCACGCGGCTCTGCTGGCAGCTGGTCTTGGTCCTGGGACAAAGGTTGTTTCATCGCAAGATGTCTATGGACCAACGATTACCCTTTTGCATACCGTCTTCAAACCCATCGGAGTTGAGGTCGTGCTGGCCGACTTATGCTGTGTTGATGCCGCGCAGGTGATTGAGGAAGAACAGCCGGACGTGGTATACGTCGAAACGCTTTCCAACCCGTTAGTGAAACTGGTCGATTTGGCTGCCATCAGTGCCGCCGCAAAACGTGTCGGAGCTGTAACCATCGTAGATAGCACCTTCACCACACCATATCTCGTTCGACCCATTGAGCATGGCTTTGATCTGGTGGTACATAGTACCACGAAGTATATTGGTGGACATGGAGATAGCACTGGCGGCATTGTCATCAGTGCGAAAAACGCCTTGCTCGATCAGTTACGTACATACTCGGCCATGCTCGGTGCCATGCTCAGCCCTTTTGAAGCCCATATGATGTTGCGTGGTCTGCGCACCCTCTCGCTGCGTATGGAGCGACATTGCCAGAACGCCTTGCGCGTAGCCAACTTTCTACACCAGCATGAGGCGATTGCACGCGTCTATTATCCAGGCATCCCCGATCATCCCCAGTATGCCCTGGCAACGCGTTTGATGAGCAATGAGCAATACGGCGGACTACTCTCATTTGATTTGAAGGAGCAAACACGTACCGCCGCCTACCGTTTTATGAACCGCCTACAATTGTGCTTACCCGCCACCTCGTTAGGAGATGTTTTCTCGCTGGTCAGCTACCCAGCTATGTCATCGCATCGCACGCTGAGTGCAGCTGAACGCCAGCGAATGGGCATTACCGAGGGGTGCATTCGTCTCTCGGTGGGCATTGAAAATATTGAAGATATTCTGGCAGACCTCGATCAGGCATTATTATAGGAGAAAGCAGAGGCTGGGGTGGGGAGGGGGGGCCCGCCCGGCCCGGCC
>JBBPYR010000099.1:0-23797 GCA_038199755.1 Ktedonobacterales bacterium
AAACAGTTGGCTATTGGAGGTTAGTTAAAAAAAAGGTTTTTGTTCGGGGACGGAGATGGCGCGCGCTAGTCGCCACAACGCCTCGCGCGCTCCTTCTCGTTCCCAGACGAAAACGCTTGTGTTAAACTAAGCTCAATGAGCCAAGGGTTTCACTTCTGGGGCTTTCGCATCCATACCATGGAACCATGTCCCAGGCTTCCAGGGCAGTCCTAACGCGGGTAGCAACCAACTATCAAGACCAATCCAGCCACAGACTCTCCAGGAGAAGCAGAGGAATAATCCAAGCATGCCCAGGATAGGATTAACACTCACCGTTCCAGCCAGCAGGTAGTTCATGTTCATCAACACGCCAAACCCTGCCGCGATACCAGTCAGTATTCCTAAGAGGATACCTAAGCCAACCGCAACTTCTCCCCAGGTCACAAGGAATGAGAACAGGCCCGCATTCGGCAGCACTGCATGTTGTAAAAACCATGCATACCAGCCTTGCACCGATGGATTAGCACCAGCAGTTTTAGCTAGAGCACCAGCCACAAATCCTGCCAGTCCTTTTCCGGTTGTCCCCCAGGCAGGAGAGATAACCTTTTCCCACCCTGCTAGCAGCCATTCGGCTCCAACATACATGCGAACCACAAACCATAGTATAGCTGAGCCTTCCGTTGCGAAGAAAAACTTCGACACCGACGGTTCAGGAAAGCGCTCATTTGCAGATGCAGCATGTAACTCAGATCGCTCTTGTGTATATTGAACGAAAGCCAAAATTAGCGCAACAAAAAACAGGATGAGTAAACCTACACCCCAATAGTCATTGGCTGTTGAGCCAGCAACGCCTAAGATAATATGAACGATGGTCCACAGTGCTGCAACAGCAGCTATAATCATGCCCCATCTAAGTATTGGGTTGCGTTGAGTAAACATAAATTCCCTTTTCCTTTCCAGAGTCATTATTTCAGCAGAAACCTTGAATCGGTAGCACCGTAAACGGAGCGAAGAACCATAAACGTTGTTCTATCAAGAGGCTCCACGTTTCTGACTACCGCCATGAGAAGCATCGCTTCTTTCCTGCACTCTTAGTATGGAATATGACAATCACAGCGCAATCACACCAAAGCGATAAGTATCACAAACATATCACGTGTGTTCCCTTCAGGATTTCCGCTATTGGCACAGGCGACAAGAATGAGAATGATGGTTGCCACATAACCCCACGGCTATACCACCAAGCAGATACAAAACTGCACGGCAAAGCTAGAAATAGGCAACCTTTTATGCTAGACTATGCAGCGAAGAAGCAGCATGTACACATACCAGAAGGAGTGGCACCTATGCCAGAGCACAACAACCCATCAGAGGAACAAGCGGCCCAACTGCAAAACATCAGGCTACGCCCTGTCGTCTATAGCCTGCCCGCCATGAATGAGGTCACTATCCGGAGCGATATCACCTATAAAAAAGTGGCCGATGGCGACTTAAAAATGGATGTGTACTACCCCGGCGACTACGAGGGCGAGACACGCCTGCCAGCCGTCCTTTATATTCATGGCGATGGTGGACCAGAATCCGTCAAAACGGCGAAAGAGTGGGGACAATACACCGCGTGGGGCCAGCTTACCGCCGCCTCCGGCTTGATCGCTATCACCTTCAATCACCGCTCCAGTGACGGCCTAACCAAAATCTATGAGGTTGCCAGCGATATTGACGATCTGATCCGCTACGTTCGTGACAATAGCGACCTGCTTGGCATCGATGCCAGTCGGCTCTGCATCTGGTCCTGCTCCGCTGGTACGCCCTATGCCCTACGAGTCGCCCTCCATGATAGCCCCACCTTCGTGCGCTGCATCGTGAGCTACTATGGCCTCGCCGACCTGCACGTCTACTACGACACTACCCACAAAGAAGACACGCTTGACGACCCAACCGCGGCCCTCCCCTATCTCAGCGAAGAGGTGCTGAACGAGTTCTCGGCTGCGCACATCATCAACAAAGCACAAGGACAGATCGCGCCGCTCTTCATCGTCAGAGCAGGGCTAGATCATCCCGCGCTCAACGCCTCGATTGACCGCTTGATGACAGCCGCCATCGCAAAAAACAGCGAGCTTGACTTCATGAATCATCCCAGCGGACATCATGGCTTCGATGTCTTAGATGACAACCCGCGCTCACGCGAAATCATTAAAGCAACACTCACCTTCATCAAAACACATCTTTTGACGTAAAGGACGCATACAACTATGGCGGGGAACAAGCTGCAAGGAACCCTGGACGCCTTCCGTGAGCTTTTGAACAGTAGAGGGTGGTCTATTATTGCAGAAAAAGAAATCGAACATGGCATACAACTGCTCGTAACCGACGGTTCAACGAAAGTCACTATTGATTGCTTCAAAACAGGAAATGCTCTCATCCAAGGGCAAGCTGGGAAGCTTAGAAATGAAATTCAGAACTGGTGGAACGAGCAGAAGGCCGTATCAAAGGCACAAAAAGGGTTAAGCAATGAGCAATCCTTACTCTGGCAAGAGCCTCTGACTAGAGTACAGAAGACTGGCATTGCCCACATAGGCAGCGACGAGTCGGGCAAAGGCGATTATTTTGGGCCACTTGTCGTTGCCGCTGTCTATGTGAACGCGCAGACGGAGCAACAACTGGTGAGCCTCAACGTGCGTGACAGCAAGACGCTACCCGACAACATCATTCTCTCGCGGGCAGAAGAGATTCAGCGCGTATGCCGTGGACAGGGGATCATCCGTCGCTACCTGCCCGAACGCTATAACGCCCTCTACGCCCAGTTCGGCAACCTGAACCTCCTGCTCGCTGACGCGCACGCCCAGGCGATTGCCAAACTGCAACAAACCGTTGCCAGCGAACATGCCATCGTCGATCAGTTTGCCGACGAGTCACTCGTGCAGCGAGCACTGTTGAAGCTAGGCTGCAAGATCACACTGGAGCAGCGACCACGCGCCGAAGACGATATCGCGGTTGCCGCCGCCTCCATCATCGCACGCGCAACCTTCGTCACTAGCATACAAGAACTCTCTGACCGTGTCGGCATCCATCTCCCCAAAGGTGCCTCCGACCCCAGGATCGTCACCACGGGCCGCGAAATCGTAGCCAAGCATGGACGAGACATGCTGGGCAAAGTAGCCAAGCTGCACTTCAAAACAACGGCAGCCATCTTGCAGGAGTAGTCATGCAAGCACGCTCCCTCCTGCTGACAGGCCCACGCAAACTAGCATGGATGCACGAGACATTACCGGCACTCCAACCTGACGAGGTGCTCATACAAACCACTGTGGGTGCGATCAGTATTGGAACCGAGCTACTCCACTATATGGGCATTTCGCGTCAAACACATACACCCCATTATCCCTATATGACAGGCTATGAAAGCGTGGGGAAGATCATACAATGTGGCGCAAACGTGCGACACTTACACGTTGGGGAGCGCGTGGTGGCATGCTACGGGCATCGCACACACGCCATTGTGCCAGCAGCAAAGGCAATTCCCGTGCCCGATACTATTCCTGACGCGCTGGCCCTACTCAGCATTCTCACTTGCGACGTAGCCAAGGGTATTGGCAAGCTGTCTACTCAATCAGTTGACGCGGTACTTCTCACTGGAACTGGTGCCATTGGTCTGCTCACCATCTTCATGCTACTCACGCGAAATAAAACGATCCTCATAGACATCATCGAATCAGATGCGCATCGACGCGAGCTAGCCCAACGCATCTACGGTAATGCAATACATGCTCTCTACACATCCTCCGCATTCACACAAACAGAAAAAGCATACCCTATTGCTATCGAGTGTTCCAGTAGCGACGCAGCCTTCGCGCTTTTGCAGCAGCACATGCAACACAACGGACGCATCTGTATCCTGGCCGATGGTAACAAAGAGCCACTCGTACTTACACCAGACTTTCATAGCAAAGAGCTAACAGTGATAGGTTCAAGTGATGGCAACGACTACCACAGCCACGCCAAACAATTCTTCGCCCTCCCGACACATGACACATACCCGCTGACAGCACTTTTCGAGCACACTACCACAGCAGATAATTTGCCTGCAACCTTTGCGGCTCTAGCAAGCTGTGCAATTAATCCAATCAAAGTGCTTGTCCAGTATGATATACATATTTGAAAGACAGGAGCAAGAAACAATGGTCAACACAGGATTACAGGGTAAAGTGGCCCTGTATCGCCCGGTCCCATCCAAACAGGCTGGGTAACACCAGAAGCGGAAGAGCAGATCAAGCGCGAAACACCACTTGGCCGCGTCGGTCAACCCGCAGATATCGCCGATGTCATCGTCTTCTTAGCCTCGGAGCAGGCACGCTGGGTCAGCGGCCAGATGATCTCCGTCAGCGGTGGGCGCAGAATATTCTAAACAGATAGCACAAATGACACCAGCAGTACCCATAAGCGTGTACAATAAGAGAGTACATATCATCACAAAAGAGACGAGGAATCGTGCAATGGCTGATCTTCCGCGCCTGGCAAGCCTTTTGAAATCGCGCAACACTATTGACGAGAAAATGGCGGCTTTGATTGGGCACACAACCCAACTTGGCAACATCGGCGAATACATTGCCGCCGCCATCTTTGACATTGCACTCGATGACGCAGGAAAGCGACGCGGCTACGATGGACGCTTTACACGCGGCCCCCTCGCGGGGAAAACGGTCGATATCCAATGGCATCCCAAACATGATGGGCAAATGAACATCAGAATGGATATGTTTCCAGACTACTACCTCGTATTGAGCGGCCCTGCGTCTTCGCCCAATTTTGCCAGTCCTTGGCTGATCTCAACCATTTATCTCTTTGATGCCAACAGCCTATTCCTCGGTCTACGCGAACGCGGCGTGCAGATCGGCAGCAGCACCAGCGTGACCGGGCCGCTCTGGGAACGGGCCGAAATCTATCCCATACCAAGGAATACCGAACTTATCCTGAGCGATGACGAGCGCAAACAGCTTATTCTTTTCGCATAACTATCACAGTGCAACAATTTGGCCTTGAAAATCGTTTTTACGTGCAGAGGGTGTGTAATGGCGCGCATATTTGATACATGAGTATCATTTGCGTCTATATGTTTAAAAAGGAGTTGACATGGTTTTCTGTGGCCAATGTGGCTTGAAAATTCCGCCAGGCGTTGCGCGGTGTCCACGCTGCGGTACAGCGGTTGACACCATGAATAGCGACGCAGCATATGATGACATCAACACAGAGGGTGCTACCATCGCCTCCTTGTCCTATCCTCCCTCTCCCCTGCCTGATTCAGCACGAGGCGGATTTCCACAAGCCGGAACTCCATCATCACCGGGCAATCCTCAAAAGCTTGTACTCCAAGCAGATGACACGAGCATTGCCGGGCCTAGTGCCGCCACCAGCAGGGTGAACGCACAACCTAGCGGCACGCCCCCTTACCACACGTATCCTGTACAACCAACCAGTGGTGCATCCTACCCAGGCTATCCACCACAGAGTGGTATACAATATCCCACCCAGAATGCTACCTATCCTGGCTACATTCCCTACCCAGGCGCCCCCCCACAGAATGAGCCAGTGAGACAACGGTCACGTGGACGCATTGTCTCACTGATTGTCATCCTTTTGGGCCTACTCGTCCTGCTCGCTGCGCTGTCCTTCTTCGCCTATACACGTTTAGGCGTGGGACACAACCTCATCCCTGGTGGCACCACCAGCACCCCTGGCATCGTCACAACGCCTACTACGCCCACCGCATCACCAGAGCAGCAAGCTCAGGCCATCGTGACCCAATACTATGATGATGTGAATAACAAAAACTATGAAGCTGCCTACAACCTTTGGGTGCCCGGCACGAATCCCTCTCCGACACTCCCGGACTTTATCAAAGGCTTTCAGTATACCCTGCACGATGATTTGACCATCACCAAAACGGCGCAACTGAACGATGGTACCGTTCAGGTATCTATCACCATCGTGGCAACGGAACAAACCACCACTGGAGGCACAAAGCAAAGCACCTATCAGGGATACAACATCGTCGGACAACAAAACGGCGTCTGGAAAATACAAAGCGGAAAGCTCAGTAAAGTATAACAACGCTCCACCTGCTTTAACTGCTTCACTCGCTACATCTGCCTGATAAACATTTTTCTTCTTGTGTAGAATGAAAGAAAGCACGATTGCTTCTCTTGTAAGGCAGAAACGAACTCCAAGTCGGCATACCTCTTGTAGGCTTATCGTGTTTGGATGCCTCTTGTAGACATGCCGACTTAGAGTTACCACAGAAGGAGAAAAAAGCAGTATGCCAAGTAATATATATAAAACAAGACCTCACACGCTTTCTAACGCACAAGTGCCACCCAGGGACCATCGAGGGCCAAGACCACTTACTGTGCTTTTCTCACTATTAGTTCTCATTGCCTCTATCCACTTTGCTATAACACTACACAATACGACCTTTACCACGCCACCCAAAACCTGTGCCAATCTTATTCGCTCTACTGACTATACAAAGTATGTGCAATTGCAACCCAAAACGCAACAAATGGGTGCTATCCAATATTCACCACAAGTAACGGGTGGCATGCCATCTGCCCTTGTGCAAGTTACGGGGACGGACGCGCAACAGACGCTGGATATCTATCTGTATGGTTGCACGATGCAAAAACAGACTCCTACTATTTCCTTGCTCTTTAAACAACAAGGTCTGCCACAAGGGACTGTCAGCATTAGTTCGGCAAATACTCTTGTCGTGGGCCAGATTGACCAAGCGATCAGTCCGCAACAGTTGAGCACAATTGAACCGATGCAGCAAAACATTTATAGCGAGTATAGTTGGCAAAAGGGTACCCTTGTACAGACTTCATTTGCTAGCCTATACCCCGTCACCAGCCGCGCCGAGGCAGAAGCCCTGCAAGAGCAAGAGAATAATGGGCAGCATCTTCCGTGGAACGACCCGCTAGCTACTGCACAGCAAATGGCAAAAGACCTGTTCCAGTGGACTAGCAGCGACCCACAAGATGCTGTCATCGACAACAACGGCAAAGTAGCCCACGTGCAGTTAAACCACCCTGACACAAACATGCAGGTAACGGTCACGCTCTCACGCATCTTGCAGCAGAACACGAGCGGCCTCTGGTTCGTGATCGGAGCCCAGACAGCCGCAATCACGCTTGATCCGAGCAGCCTGCCAGCACTAGTGACATCGCCCATAGTGCTCAAAGGAACGGTGGGCATGGCCTCTGGCACATTGACGGTAAACCTATTCGATCATACGCTGAGTCCCTTGCAGATACCCACGACCACACCATTAACAGCCGATGCGCAAGGGGCGTTCGCGGGTAGCATTGCCTATAACAACAACGCTCCGCACCAACCGGGCCTCCTCTTGATCGAGGAAGTGCCGCCCGCTGGTTCCACTGTTACTGGACAACTCCTGCTAACACACGCGATACTAGGATAGGAGCAGCTCTTTTCACCCTATCTGTTATGAAAGCCACTGGTCGCTGAATGATTTTCATCCGGCGACCAGCCTTCTCTCAAGTCAGCTTTCTGGTTACGAGCCAGACCGCTGGCACAAGCAAGACGATCGTCAGGAGCAGGAAGATGGTGGCTTCGATGCCCTGGAAAAGCCAGTACCGCTCAACGGGTTGATACAGACTTTTGGACTGAAAACCATGTTCATGCTCACATTGAATAAAGGCAGTAAAGGCATCGGCACTACCATTTCCGCCTAGTTGCGGGCAAATCTGACTAATCTGGATGTCAGATAGCTCGTGCCCACTGCGGTCATAGGTGCCCACATGAATCGTCCAGTCCGTATGAGCTGGTGGGCCTTGCTGATCTACAGGGCTGATATAGGTAAGTGGCGGCAGAAAGTACGGACGAATAAAGAGCTGTATCGCTAATCTTACAAGTACGAAGAGCACCAGCGTAATCCCCATAGCAGGAACAGAGCGGCGCACCACGATACCAGCCGTAACGCCAAGCACGAACGCAAAAAGGGCGTACACAGGCAACAGAATTCCGTTGACATCGTAGTTATTCCAGAGAGAGTGGATAGCCACCCAGGGACCGCTCCACCAGACACTCAGGACGGCCAGTGCAAGAAATGCCAGTAAGATAATGCTGCTGAACAAAAACAACTTCGTTCCAAGCCAGCGTCCGCGTGTAATATTCTTCGTCCAGACTAGACGATGTGTTCTTTGTTCCAACTCGCGTGCTACCAGTGGTGCTCCCAGGAACATTCCTGCCAACAACGGTAACGCACTCAGCGTCGTACCCCAGCACTCGGTTCTAGTAAACCAACAGCGAGATGAAGCAGGGTAGTCTTGCCCGCACCATTAGGACCGACCAGACCAGCAACACGCCCGATGGGCAGTTTGAGCGTGCAGTCACGCAAAGCCCAATCTCGCCCATAGTGTTTGCCCAGAAGAGTCGTTTCCAATGCCTGAATCATGCTATATGCTCCCTTTTCTGAAATTGCTGAAAGGTAGTAGTGAAGAGAGCCGCGATACTCTCTTCGTCCAGACCGGCTGCCTGTGCCTCTTGCAACCAGTTGACAAGGCTCTGGCGCAGCACGGTATGACTTGCCAGTGACGCATCGGTCAGCGTCTTGAGCACAAAGGTTCCCTGCCCCGGACGGCTTTCGATCAGGCCCTCGTGCTCCAACTCGCGATAGGCTTTGAATACCGTGTTGGGATTAATTGCCAATCGGGACACCACCATGCGCATCGTTGGCAGCTGATCCCCTTCCTTCAGGAAACCCAGACGCAACGCCTGCTTGACTTGCCGCACCAGTTGCTGATAGGGAGAGACCCCGAACGAGGGTCAAGATAGAACTCAATCGTCTGTTTTTCCGTATCCATCTATCCTCTATTTCCTATGTAACTAAATAGCTATGTACATAGTACTACGATAAAAGACAAGCGGGAATTTGTCAAGAGGGGTTAGTAGACAAATAATGCTCATATGGTACAATACATGCCATGAATGAACTAACCCAACGTATCGAACGCCTCCAAAGACGAGTCGAGAAGACTATGGTGCGTCTTTGACTTGGCGAACAAGACACACCAAATCAAAAAACTAGAAGATGAAAGCATGGCGGAAGACTTCTGGTCAGACAACCGTCACGCACAAACCCAGATGCAGCAAATCAACGCCCTGCGCGAAGAAGTATCTACCTGGGAAAGCATCGCCACGCAACTTCATGAATTGCTCGGACTAGCCCAATTACTGGAGGAGGAGCCAGATGAAGAAATGCAAGAAGAAGTTGCGCAGTCGGTCAAGCCCCTTGAACAAGAGGTCGAGAAGCTGCAATTTGCGCTGATGCTCAGTGGAGAGCACGACGAAAAAAATGCCATTCTCAGCATTCACGCAGGCAGTGGTGGTGTCGACGCTCAGGATTGGGCCGAGATACTACTACGCATGTACCTGCGCTGGGCCGAACAACATAAATTTCGCACCGACATCTATGACCAGAGCGAGGGTGAAGAGGCGGGACTCAAAAGTACGACCGTCGAGATCACAGGACGCTATGCCTATGGCTACCTGCGCTCCGAAGTCGGTACGCACCGCCTCATTCGGCTCTCCCCGTTTGATGCCGCGCACCGTCGTCACACCTCGTTTGCCAAAGTAGAGGTTCTGCCCGACATTGAGAATAGCATCGAGATCAACATTCGCCCCGAAGACATCGAGGTGGACACCTACCGTGCAACGGGTGCAGGTGGCCAGCACGTCAATAAGACGGACTCAGCGGTACGCATGCGCCACCTTCCATCGGGCCTTGTGGTGACGTGTCAGAACGAACGCTCACAACTCCAGAACCGTGAAGTGGCTCTCAAACTACTAAAAGTTCGCCTCTACGAGTTAGAGGTCAAGAAACGTGATGAGGAGACCGCACGGCTCAAAGGTGAAAACGTGCAGGCAGACTTCGGTACCCAGATTCGTACCGTGACTGTTCACCCGTACACCATTGTCAAGGATCACCGCACCAACTATGAGACGGGTGACACTGACAAGTACCTTTCAGGAGATGTAGACCCCTTCATCTATGCCTATCTACAAGACAAAGCAGGCGGTGTCGCCACCGACGAGTAAAAACAAGCAAAAGCAAGGCTTGTCCCGCGGGACAAGCCTTGCTTTTGCTTGCACCTTGCTATGCGTGGGCATGAGCAAGATCGCGTACACCTTCGTAGCGTTCTGGATAGCGCAGCTTACGCAGAGCCTTGACCTCAATCTGACGAATGCGCTCCCGCGTCAACTTGTAGAGTATGCTTACCTCATCAAGTGTGTGCGAACGACCGTCCTTCAAACCGTAGCGCATCTCAATAATCGTGCGCTCACGAGGATTGAGAACCATCATTGCCTGCTCAATATAGTTGCGTTGCAGCTGATGTGTGATCTGATCCGTCGGAGAGTCGAGGTTGATATCTTCCAACGTGTCCGCTAAATGATACTGCTCATCATCGGCAACTGGCGCATCCAGCGAGACAGGTTGCTCAGAGACGCTCAACAGTTCAATCACGCGCTCACGTGTTAAGCCCACCTCTGCGGCGATCTGTTCTGGCAAAGCCTCCAGACCTTCCTCCTGGTAGATGCGCCGTGCCACCCGTTTGATCTTGTAGATAATCTCAACCACGTGGACAGGAATATGAATGGTACGTGAATGCTCTGCGATGGCGCGACTGATAGCTTGGCGGATCCACCACGTGGCATAAGTGCTAAAGCGGAAACCGCGCTTGTAGTCAAACTTCTGTGCGGCACGCATCAGACCGATATTGCCTTCCTGGATCAGGTCTAGTAGCGGTAACCCCTGATTGGAGTAGCGTTTGGCAACACTCACGACGAGGCGCAAATTCGCCTCAATCAGCTTCTGACGCGCTTGCCCATCACCATAGGCAACCATCTCTGCCAGTTGTAACTCTTGTTGAGCGGTCAAGAGGGGATAGGTGCCTATCTCCTTTAGATATTGCTTTACTGCGTCATCAATGGCTATGCGCTGATCTTCCTCTTCCTCCACCTCTTCAACCGGCTCATCGTTATAGTTATAGCTAAAATCGCCATCATGCACCAGCTCTGTTCGCTCAAACTCCTCGTCCTTCTGTGTCGTTGCACGGCGCTTCTTCCCAATCATGACAGGCTTGGATGGTTTTTTGGGGGTGGCAGGTTTCGCTCGCTTCGCAGGCTTCTCCTTGCCTTTCAATTGAGCACCTTCACCCTCGTGTTCAGCAACATATGACATTGTATTTTCTACTGCATAAGAAATTGTGGTTATTTTTGCACTCATGACGCTTATTCCTCTTTCAAGCATTACATTCCGCAGCACGCTATCTCCGCTGCCAGAAGGGACGGAAGATAATAAAAATAAATTCATTCCAAAAGTCGCTTCTACATTTCTTTATTGCAATAACCATGCCAAAGTGCATTACATGCATTCTCTTTCATCAATCCCCATTCATCACAAGCACGTTCCCTCTATATTTTCGGCATAATGAGCGATTTCTGTAGGGCTAACTGCTGTTTTTTGGCTGAGAAGAATGAAAAGAAGGCAGAAAAAAAGGAGGAAGAGATGAAGAGTTTTCCATATCTGAGGAAATTTACTCACACCCAACCATAACTAATGGGGAAACTTTACAGCCTCTTCTCGTAGGGTGCAAGCGGACTCATCGAAGGTTCTGCCTATGTACATATATATATGTATGCTTGACGAGAATTGCAGCACCTGTTATGCTGATAACGTGAAGAGAAAATTATGTAACATGAAGAAATCTTCACATAATAGCTGACAGAAAAAGCGAGTTGTGGTATGATAGTGAGGGCATGGATTATACCTGCTGTGGGGATGCGGATGCAGCGGCGGAGGCTCCCCCTCGGCTTACATTCTCGTGAAGTTTTGCTTGCTTGATGAAATGCAGCGAGCAAATGTACCCGCCAAGGGTGAAGGAAGGAGGCGATTTCGTGGAAAACGCATTTCCTCGGTGTCGCAAGTGTAGCGAAGGTGATCTGGTTCCGCTTTCGGATTTCGGTAGCCAGGGAGCTTCCATCGAGTACAAAGCATGGGTTTGTACAAACCCGTCTTGCCTGTACAACATTAAAATCCGTAATGGCGATATTATCATCAATGAGCCTATCAGTGATGGTTCGCTTCATTCTTACCGCAATAGTCGGCAGTAAGAGTTGAGTACTGCCTCGTAGAATAATAAGGCATACAAACGGAGACCGAATGGAGACGGACGCCAGATCAGTTCTTTAAACCTCTGATCAGCGGTATCTTCCTCTATTTGGTCTTTGCGCATTAAATGACATAACAGGTAAAAACGTTTATATTCCGTAGGGGACCCGATTTATCGCGTCCGGGTGTGATTTATCACCCAAGATTTCCGTAGGGACCCGATTTATCGCGTCCCGTGAGATTAAGGAGTCAGTGCGGTCGTGTTCAATCGATTCTTCGGGCAGAAACCTCAAGAAGATGCAAAACAAAATCAGGGTGCTGCTCAGGAGCGAGCTGGAGGCACGGGGGCAGAGCCTGCACCTGAGCAGCGTTTTGGCTTCTTGCAACGTACCCGTCAGATTTTTAGTCGCATCAATAATACAGTTGCGCAAAATGATGTCATTACAGATACAATGTGGGATGAATTGGAAGAGGAACTTATGGCTGCCGATGTTGGTGCCAGCACCAGTACGGGGCTAATCGAGACGCTGCGTCAGCGTGCGGAAGCCGAGCAGATGCACACCGGCTCACAGGTGCAACGCGCCTTACGTGAAGAACTCGTCAAGTTTCTCGGCAAACCATCGCTGATGGCTCTGCGTTTCTCGAAGCAATCCCCCCTCACCGTCATTCTCGTCATTGGCGTCAATGGCACAGGGAAAACCACTAGCATCGCAAAGATGGCTTATCGTCTCTCTAAAGAAGGACACCACGTCACCCTCGCCGCCGCCGACACCTTCCGCGCCGGTGCCATCGATCAAATCAAGCTCTGGGGTGAGCGCATTGGCGTTCCCGTCATTAGCCAGAACCAGGGAGCCGATCCTGCCGCTGTAGTCTATGACACGATCCAATGGGCCCAAACGCACGGGAGCGATGTGGTGATCGTCGATACCGCTGGGCGTATTCAGACCAAGTACAACCTTATGGAAGAGCTAAAGAAGATTAACCGCGTGATTAAAAAGCTTGTCCCCGATGGCCCCCATGAGTTATTGATGGTCATTGACGCCACTACCGGCCAAAACGCCCTGCTACAAGCACGCCAATTTGCTGCCGATGTTGGCTTAACCGGCGTGATTGTGACAAAATTGGATAGTACAGCGAAGGGTGGTTTTGCGTTCGCGGTAGCAGACGATCTTGGTGTCCCCATCAAGTTCATTGGCACGGGAGAAAAGGTGGAAGACCTAGCACCCTTCGACCCGCAGCAATTTGTTGCGGCACTCTTCGCAAAAAACTGACGGGGAGGTTTTGTATGGCAAAAGAAGCAGCCGTCCCTTCAACAGGACTAATATCTGGTCAAACATTGGCGACCAATCTCATAAAACCAACGCTTTCCACCATGGAAAACCTGGCAGTCAAATGCCCAAAATGCAAAGAAATTCTTTACGGGCGTGACTGGGAAAAGAACCTGAAAGTGTGTGTGCGCTGTGGCTATCACTTCAAACTCACGGCCTACGAGCGTATCGCGCTGCTCGTCGATCAAGCTAGCTTCGTGGAAACCGACGCGGATATCGTCTCCACTGATCCATTGCATTTCGCCACGCGGTCACAATCATACAAGGCCAAGCTCGACGAAGATCATGCCAGCTTTGGCTTAAATGAAGGCGTCGTCGTTGGTCATGCCACCATCGAAACGAAACCGCTGGCTCTGGCTATTATGGATTTTCGCTTCATCGGTGGCAGCATGGGCTCAGTCATCGGCGAAAAAATCACACGGGCAATCGAGTTGGGCATTGTACGACACATACCCGTACTGATCGCCGCTGCCTCTGGCGGCGCACGCATGCAAGAAGGCCTCTACTCATTGATGCAGATGGGTAAAACCTCTGCCGCACTAGCCAAACTCGGCGAGGCTGGTCTGCCTTATTTTAGCCTGCTCACTGACCCCACCACTGGCGGTGTGACAGCCAGTTTCGCCATGCTCGGCGATATCATTCTCGCTGAGCCCGGCGCACTCGTCTGCTTCGCTGGCCCGCGCGTGATCGAGGGGTTTATGCACGTCAAACTACCCGAAGGCGCGGTGAGCTCCGAATTTGTGCTCCAGCATGGTATGATCGATGGCGTCGTCCACAGACGTGACCTGCGCTCAACACTCGCCCGCCTGCTCAATTTTTACGCATGAGCATAGGAGAGCATGTGGAAAAGATGCACAGATAAAATACAGGATGAACCCTGTCAACGAAGACAGTGAGAAGGGAAAGTGATGACCTACAATCTGGAATTTGAGAAGCCGTTAGCTGAGCTAGAGAAACGAATCCATGCCCTACAACGCAAAGGCGACCGCCTGAAACCTGATGACCAAAGGCAGCTACACGAACTGGAACGCGAACTACAACGCCGCACGGAAGATATTTATAGGCACCTCACCTCATGGCAAACGGTCCAGGTTGCCCGTCACAAAGACCGTCCCTACTCGCTCGACTACATCAAATTCATCTGTGACGATTTCTTTGAGCTCCATGGCGACCGCTCACACAGCGACGATCACGCCATTGTCGCAGGTCCCGCCACCTTCGATGGCTCTACCGTCATGATTATTGGGCATCAAAAGGGGCGGGACGCCAAAGACCAACAGTACCGCAACCTCGGCATGCCCCATCCAGAGGGCTATCGCAAGACACACAGGATCATGAAGCAAGCCGAGAAATTTGGTATGCCCATCCTCTGCCTCATTGACACGTCCGGTGCCTACCCAGCCCTCGGCGACGAGGAGCGCGGCCAGGCCACCGCCATCGCGGAAAACCTCTATCTCATGGCGCGTCTGCGTGTCCCCATCATCGCCGCCATCATCGGTGAAGGCGGTAGCGGCGGTGCGCTAGCCATCGGCATCGCAAACCGCGTTCTCATTCTCGAACACAGCATCTACACCGTCGTCGCACCGGAGGCTGCCGCGACCATCCTTTGGCGCGACACCGCCTTCGCACCCCAAGCAGCGGAAGCCATGAAGATCAGTGCCAAAGAACTCAAAGCCCTCAATCTCGTCGATGAGCTTGTGCCGGAACCACTCGGCGGCGCCCATCAAAACTACCGTCAGGCAGCTGACAACCTCAAAGAGGCCCTCACCCGCCATCTGCGAGAACTCAAACAAATCCCTATCGACGAACTGCTCGAGCAACGCTACCAAAAGTTCAGAAACATTGGCAAGTTCACCATTGCCACGCCAGAAGCCGCTGCCAGCGAACCCAAAACCGAAGTAGCAGTAGCAGCAGAAAGCAAAGAGAAGGACAAACAAAACTTGCACCTCTAACATGCATGTTATGTGCATTAGCAGGTAACAAAAAACAACCGTGGAGATGATCGTATGCTTTTGGCTGATAGATACCAGTTACAAGCCCCCCTTGGCCGTGGTGGTATGTCCACTGTCTATCGTGGCTATGACCTCCATTTGGAGCGCCCCGTCGCCATCAAAGAGCTACGCGAAGTCTATAGTACCGACCCAAAACTGGTGACAAGCTTCCAACAAGAAGCGAAGGTAGCATCTCCGCTGCAACATCCGAACATCGTGCAGGTCTATGATTATGGGCACAGCGATGGCACCTATTTCATCATCATGGAACTAGTCGAAGGAACCGACCTACGCCGTTATTTGCGCTCACGGGGTGTGCTCACAAGCCAAGACGCGATAAAAATTGCCTATAATGTCGCTCTCGGCCTGGGTGCGGCACATCGGCACGGCATCGTGCATCGCAGCGTGAAGCCACAAAATGTACTGGTTGGGCATGATGGTTTTATTAAAATCATCGACTTTGGCATTGCCTATAATATGAACACCGGCCTCAATCTTCACGGCATGACACTAGGTGGCCCACAATATTATGCACCAGAGCAAGCACTAGGCGACACGACAATCAGTCCCGCCATCGACATCTACGCTCTGGGTATCGTCATGTACGAGATGCTCACAGGACGTACTCCTTTCGATAGCGATACCCCTGTCGCCGTGGCAATGCAGCATATCCAAGATGCCCCCATTCCTCCCAGCCAACTCAACCCCAGCATACCGCCCACCCTAGAAGAAATCATCCTACGCTGCCTAGAGAAAGCACCCGAGAAACGCTACCCTGACGGTTCACAGCTAGCACACGCCCTGGAAACGCTAGGCAAAGTATAAATGGCAATTTCACTGAATGATCGATTATGATAATAGTTAGCGACGACACAGAACACAAATAAAACTCGACCCTCTAAACTATTGACTTCCCAGCACTGATGCGCTATCATAGCACTACAAAACCGCAACACCCAAGCCGATGTGGCGGAACGGTATACGCGCTTGTCTCAAAAACAAGTCCCGAAAGGGTTGAGGGTTCGAATCTCTCCATCGGCACCCCCCTATTCGTAGGATGATGTCTCAGGTCGCATCTAGAGCCACCTGAGACATTTTATTTTTGGGGAAAAATGAGGTTTGACAGGAACGTTGACAGGAACCAGCTACATGTACGACGTTTACGCTTGAGCATCACGAGCCCCCTCACCATCTCTGTACGCGCTTAGTACATCATTCAGTTTGCCAATTGCATCTTGCTGCATACTGGGAAGTACGTGCGAGTACACATCCATCGTCATGCTGATGTTACTGTGACCCAGCAACTCCTGCACCACCTTTGGATGCACACTAGCGTTCAGAAGCAGCGTTGCCGCACTGTGACGCAGATCATGGAAACGTATTTCAGGGAGTCCCGCCTTTTCAAGCAAGGCTTTCAACTGATCTAGAATATCTCTCGACGGATGCAGATGTGTCCCAACGGAGGTGCAGAACACATAATCATGCTCTTGCCACGAGGGGCCCGCTTTTAACTTTGCCTCTAATTGACGAACGCGATGCTGTCTCAGAGCTTCAAGAGCTAAGGGGGCAATAGTTACATTGCGCCGACTCTTTTGCGTTTTCGGCTCAGATTCGACATAACTTTCCCCATCACCCTTTAGTTGGGTGGGAACACGTGAGAGGATACGCCGCACCTGTAGAGTCCCCGTAGCAAAGCTAATATCTTGCCATTTCAGCCCCATCAGTTCCCCACGTCGCATACCAGTCGCCAGCGCGAGGATGAACAGAGCTTCCATATAGTGCCCGCGAGCAGCAGCAAGGAGGCGATGTATCTCATCTACGGACAGAGGCTTAATCTCAAAGCCCTTTGTGCGAGGAGGAGAGACCAAATCGCACATATTTCGAGCCACTAGCCCCCACTTCATAGCAGTATCCAACGCCTTATGCAAGACGTTGTGAAAAATGCCAACCGTTGTCGCTGAGAGACCCTCATTGAGCTTCTTGGCATAGAACGCCTGTAAATGTTGGGCAGAAAGTTTCTGCAATTGGTGACGACCAAGCACAGGAATGATGTGCAGGCGTGCCACCTCTTCATACCGCTCAAATGTGCGAGGACGCACACTCTGCTTTTGCGAGTTCTCCAACCAATCAGTCAAGAACTGCTCTAATGTCTGCTTAGAAGTATGCTCAACAAGCGTTCCCTGTTGCTGCTCATGCAGAGCAACTTTTAATTTCTCTTGCACCTCCTTACGAGTCTTACCGTACACAAACTTACGCCTACGTCCTTCAAGCGTAATCTCTGCCACCCATCTTCCGTCCTTGCGCTGGTAAATTGAACCCTCACCATTACCGCGCTTACCCATACAGACCTCCTTCTATTCCGCATAATAAAAGTACCGCCTTTCCTCAAACTACCGAGAAGAAAGGCGGTTCTCTGGAACACCTTAATTATACCCCATCCGCTCCTCACGCCGCTTTAGCCACGTTTGCAGGGAACTATTAGGCACGCGCACTGCACGACCAAAACGCATCACTGGCAGTCCCTCTTTATCTATCAACTGATATATTTTTGTACGTCCAAGTCGGAGCAGCTTCATCACTTGCGGTATCGTCAGCAGCAAAGAGTCATGGGTTAAGAGATCAACACCATCCATAAGTTATCTTCCTTTCTTTATTTCGCGACGTTGATAATCCCACATGCTAATAACCCGCCGTGACAACCTCCTCCCACCTTCACGCATCTGAGACAGCGACTCTATAAGCGCATCATGATACCACCTTACATGGTCATCCAGGTCATCACTTGGTTCTTCATACTCATAAAGCGTCCAAGCAGATCGCTTGATAGAATCACTACCCTCTATTGGCAAGCCATTGGAGGGAAATGAGGGTGTTACATCCTCTATTGGCAAACCATTTTCCCTTCCATTCTGCTGTTCCATAGAAACCTTTTCTAAGTTAGCGAACAACCGAACACGTAAATCAGCTACCGACTCTGGAAAAAACTGCCGAGAATAGCGAATACGCCGAGCACTACTCACCACCTGAACAAGCTGCATTTTCGGTTGCCGAACAACACGATCATCCTCATCTTTTTGGAACACAAACCGTTGTCGCTTGACAAGGTGTGTCCCTTTTTCACCCTCAGACAACGCTTTCATCAAGTATTTGGTGACATACCCAATCACTTGAGGCCGCCGTATACCCTCAATATGTGCGATGTACGATTGACCATGTGTTGCAGACCGCCACCCCTCTTTGAGTATCTCATGAGGAACATACTCAACACCGCGCAACAACAAATGCCAATGGAAGCCAACCCGTTCAAAATCGCGGTGCCGTTCGAGTACCGCGAAGTATTCGACAGGATAAGCTTCACGCGCACCTTTGTGGTTAGGCCCACGCCCCTTTGACCCGCGACGTAAGTATTGCAGAAACGTCGTCAGAGCACGAGCACATTCCTCAACTGTATGACCTGCTTTTGTCAACGTCAAGAACAAAGTTGGTTCAGCAGCCCTAACCAGTTGCCGCCATTGATCGACCTTACGAGGACCACAATACAAGCACCTCCAACTATTGCACCGAGCACGCATTACCTCGCCTGTTTCTTGATTAATGAAGCGGTGACGCAAGGCCCAAGAGTCAGGACAAAAAAGCAACATCGCCAAACCGTGATGTTCAACTATGGCTACCTGTTCCTCTAAGGAGGGTAGATAAACTCCACATGACATAGCACTACTCCTATTATGACTGAATAGAGCGAAACTACGAAGAACCATAAAGTTACAAAAACACCGACGCTGGCTGTATTTAGCAGTATGAATGAGAAATTTAGAACGAAAGAAGCAAAGTAAAGCGACTTGGGAGGCTGATTGGCTATTCTCATCAGCGAATAGGTGAATATGCTTCACACGCCATCTCACATGCTAAATGCACTGTAGTACTAAGAACATTAACGATTAGTTAAGCACAATATTCTATTTTAGTGTGGAAAATAATGATTGATACAACCAGACAGTGAGACATAATGGCTATAGGCTTTTATAATGTAATTGACTGTATTATAATATGTGTTATATTACAAATTTTGTACTCATAATAAGCCTAATACAGGGGACTCCTCTGCAAGGAGGAGTTACGCCTGACAGAACAAGAGCATATGTGTTTTTGTCCTTAATTACTAGGTTCATTCAAGGCAAGGAGACAGGGTGAAACTCGCTTGGTTAATAGCATTGTTAATTGTCTCTGGAGCTATTACGATATTTGTTGATGGTAGAGAAACAAGAGTTGCCAGAGTGCTATTTGTACCAGTTGGCTATATACTTTTAGCCACAGCTTGTATGCTTTTGATAGGGCTAGGGCTAACATCCCCTTACTAGTTTTGATAAGGGTATCTAAAATTCGTTTTACTTTTGATACTCTGTTCGTTTTCCCTACAGAAATCTCTTATTATGAAAGTATTGATGCCTATCTTTGTTAGGCTATCAGGATGATATAGTTAAAATTTGTGGAGGCATTACTTGTACATTTTGTTAGTAATTGCGACCGCTATCATTACGCTCGCTACTCTTATTCAAGGTATTAAAGCTGCCATTGACACCTGGGACTATCTCATACAAAAACATCAATATCAGTCAGGAAAGAGATTTCCGAAAAACATGCTGCTTATTACGGCTACATTAATAATTGTATCCCTGGTGTTTGCATATACAACAGTTACTTCTTCAGCAAATACTTTCACTCTTCCATCAACTTCTGTTAGAACACCAACGATTACATCATTCACTGCAACACCATCAATAAGCATTGCTACTTTTACGCCTACTCAAACTGATACTCCAGTACCAACTGCCAGTCCTACGCCCAATGATCCTAATTTGCTTTATGCGGCCAACTTTGGTGATACTTCCAGTTGGACAAATGTTGGTTTTCAATTTAACTCATCGGATAATTCAATCTCTTGCGATAATGATAAGAATTATTCAGGTTCTCCCAAGAGCTATGTACCATCGACGCCTGATTATAAAGTTGTTGTGACAGCACAATTCATAAGTGGCGACAATAACTTACAAATAAGCGGGAGAATAAATCCAAACGATGGACAACACATTTCATTAGGTTATAGTGAACCGTATATTAGGGGAAATAACCAATTTAGTCTTGATAACGTTGATATTGACTCAAATGCACCATTCACTTTAAGTGCAACGTTTAAAGGTCCGAACGTTACGATTTTGCTCCATCAAGGTGGCATTAATGCAACCGTTAAATACTCGACCAGCGAATCTTTAAATATCGGTGGTGCGAGTATAATTGCCATTAATACAGCCCTCAAAATTTATAGTTTCAAGATATTTAAAGCATAGTAAAGGGCGTTTCCTAACTCGGATTAACAGAACAGTTCTGAGCTTAAACAGGCACAGAGTAACTTTTCTAGCTCATCAAAAATCTCATTCTACTGATCCTTATTCGCTTTATCTGAGCATGTTTTGGTACTCATTGAAGAGCTTTTTGAGAGTTAGGAAATGCCCTCCATAGTAGTAATAAGGCACTCAAGACAGTTATCCATACTACTCTTTGAACTGTTTAATCCTATAGCTTTTTCTCTTATGCTCACTTTGATAAAAATAGGTACAGAGTAAGATATCAGCTAGAAAATCGAGGCTCTAGCTGATACACGAAACCAAGATGCGTAAAGCTCTAAAAACAACAACGTACTATAAAAAGGACTTGTGTGATTTACTCTTATTAGTGTCAAGGGAAGGCCACCGGAGGAAACGAGGGCGGCTAGCATGTCGTCGGCGGGGCCCCTCCCCCACCGCGCACGCTAGCCGCCAGCCTAGACGGAGTGAACTGCTTGTCTGTGGGGAAAGGCGAGAGATGCCGCCCACCGACCGACACCACCCCCGCCCGTTAGCACGCACCGAGCCGAGAGCTAGAGCAGCTCACCCCGTTGCAAGCGCGCCCAGCCCTCTTGTGGTGTGAGCCCGTAGTACAAGCAGAGGAAATCAAAGAGATCACCCGCACGCCCCCAGGTATAGCAATACCAATGTGGATTGTCACCCCCGAACACCTGAAAGCTGGGACGCACATCCCCCTGACGATGATGCTCGTTGAAGGGGCAGGAGCCAACACCACGCCGATCTAAGGACACGAACCGCCCGATCACCGCCTCAATATCTTGCCCCAGGCACCAGGAGCGAATAGCACCACGAGCAGGAGCCACCGCGCCAGTGCTCGACACCCCGCCGACCGTTTCACCCCCAACAGGGCAGAATCCGCCCCTAGTCTCAGACGCAAGCACCCGTTCAGGCACCATCACGCGCTCCACACGCTCACCAAGCCACTGGCAGCACTCAGCTACCGTTTCCCCCACAGGTACGAGTATCCCATCAGGTGAGCAGGTGACAAAGGGATACCAGTGCCGACTTTTGCGATGCACGCCCAGCGGCAGCCGAATGAGGGAGCCCGACCCGCCAGGATGCAAACTATCCTGTTTCGGGTACAACTCCACACCATAGATCGAGGCAAAGGGCAGCAGCCAGGAGCGAACCGCACGCGCAGCGGTAGGCGTTTGCAGATGCAGCCACAGATGCCCACCGCGCCGACTCGCTTCTAGCGTGGTCGGTATGCCCTCCTGTAGCAGATCAGAGGCCAGTGCCGCCAACTGCTCTAGCCCCTGGTCACTATCGGCATCGAAGACGGCAAACTGACAGCTCTCCCCCACATCTAGCAGGTAGGTGCCAAGCGTACAACGTCCTAGCAGGTGAGCCGCCAACAGGTCCAATGTCAGCTGCTCGGTGATACGCCAATACGAACCATCACGTTGCTGTAAAGCATACTGGTCCCAGCGATGCACAAACAACGACGCATAGGCACCAACAAGGTCTCTCTCGATACGCTTTTCTCCTTGTCTCATGAGAACGGTCATCCATCAGGTGAGCATGTCCGTTTACTCCACCCCGCATGTACTTGCTGAGAGATCGCACCTCTCGCGTTCCACTCTTGGCACCGTGATTGAGGCGATACCCACGCCCCGCTCAAATGGAGGCCATTGCCAGACCCTGATGTATGACCATCGGACGCATACAAGAAAGTCACCGTTTACATACCATCCCCCTCTCTCACGGCTTGCCATTTGAGATGCAATCCCTCTAGTAGCAAGCCATTTGAGCAGAAAACACGCTCATACCGCTCTATTGACGCGCCAATCGCTACGAAGCTTTGCCCTGGAAGAGGCGATAGGCATCAATCTGGTCGAGGTAATCGCGTTCGCTATTGTAGAGACCATCCCCAATCTCGTTCGCCAGGAGCACAGCAGGAACAGGGAACTGATTAGAGGAGGGCAGCGACCGATCTAGTTCCCCCATGATGGCTTGCCACACCACGCCCATCCGTTCGCGGTAGTCTGCCATGCGCCCCTCAAATTCGGCCTTGAGGTACCCATGCTCTTGCTGCAAGCCCGCAATATCCTCGTCAAAGCGACCCGTCACTTGTTGCCAGATGCGTTGTAACCGCTCTTGCAAGGCGGCTTCTGCTTCCTTCACACGCCCAGGCAGCGTGACATCATAGTAGGACTCGATATACTGTTCCAGAATACCTTGTAGTTCGCCCGGATAGAGAGCTTCCAGGGCGTCCAACTCGACTGCCCCCTCTCCATAGCGACCCTCGAAGCCCACGCGCCGCCGTTCGGTTTCTTTGATGGGAGTGCGCGGCAGTTGATAGGTGTGGATCTGATCGAGGGTCAGCACCACCGGAAACACCCGCACATCTAGGGGCAGCTGCAACGTACGGATAAAGTACTCGATCTTGCGCGAGACCGCCACCGGCATCGACTGCCCAGCAGGGTCGAAGTCGGAGACATAGAAGATGCGCGCAGGCTTGTCAGCGCGCTCTAAGCGATGCACGAGGGCCAGGGTTGCCGTGATGCTCAGTTCCCCTAAGCCCGTTTGCAGGTTGGCCCCGTAGTGCTGACACAACGGCCCCAACACATCATTCATAGTAGACTTTTCGCACCACACTTCCAGGTGATAGGCTTGCTCAGGCTCATAGCCACGTGTCGCATACTCCGGCAGGTCAGGAAAATCGGGAAAGCTGAACGCGCTGGAATACAGGTTGCCATACACCCGCACCCGTGGGTCACATTGCTCATGACGCGCATGGACTTGGACGCCCGGATTACGCCGATCATCGAAGGCCCCAGGGTCCACTAACCGCAGGTAGCGCGCCGCTTTGGAGGCCATGTTGAGCGTGCCCCAACACTCTTCCGTATTCTCATACGGCTTGCCATTGGGCAACTGCACCGGCGGTTTCTGACTGATAATCTGGTAATG
>JBBPYR010000100.1:0-20416 GCA_038199755.1 Ktedonobacterales bacterium
GGAGAGGGGCATACATGCTAACCATCAACATTGATACCGCCCGTCGCTTCATCCTCGGCAAGCAGGGCTTGTGGCCCGGGCGACGCTGGCGAGGCATCGAGGGAACCGAGCAGGCCATGCATGCGATAGAGTACTTGCAACTCGATCCACTGCAAATTATCGCTCGCAGCCAGGACATCATGCTGTACAGCCGCGTGCTCGATTACACCCCTGGCATGTGGGAGGATGTGACGTATCAGCAGCGCAAGTTCTTCGATTGGGGTGATTGGCTGGCCGTCCGAGCGATGGACGAACTGCCGTATTGGCGCGTGGTCATGCGCCGTGAGCGCGATAGCAGTTCGCGGCTCCACGCCCTAGCCCGCGACCACGCTGATGCCATTGTCGAAATGCGAGCTGCCTTGCACGAACGAGGCGTCGTGGGCAACCGCGACTTTGCCATGGCGACGCGCACACGAACGCAAAATTATCGCGGGCGTAAGGACAGCGCGCTAGCCTTGTATTATCTGTGGCGTACTGGTGAGGTGATGACGCACCATCGCGACCGTTTTGAGCGCGCATATGCACTGACCGAACAGGTCGCGCCCGCGCATCTTCTTCGCGAGAGCGACGAAGACGAGGCTGATCGCTTCTTACTTAAAAAGGACGTCAGCTTTAGCGGCCTGTCGCGGCTCAACCGTACAAGTGATTCGTTTCGGCGTGGCGATCCGGCTCTCGCCGCGAAGAAGATACTTGGGGCGATGTTGGCCGACGGCGACATCATCGAGGTGCAGGTTGAAGGCTGGAAAATGGTGCATTACGCGCTCGGGAGCGACGCCGCAGTGCTGCGCGATTTGAGTGCAGGGCGCGTGCCGAAAGCCTGGACGCCGTTAGAGACGACCACGACTGAAGAGGTCGTCTTCCTCGCACCACTCGATCATGTCAGTGCGCGCGGGCGCGCCAAAGTAGTATTTGGCTTCGACTATGTATGGGAGGTCTACAAGCCTGAGCACCAGCGGAGGTTCGGCTACTACACGTTGCCGATATTGTGGGGCGACAGGCTCGTCGCGCGATTCGACAGCAAACTCGACCGGACGACCAACACATTTGTCATCCTGGGCTTGTGGCTGGAGGATGAGGCTCTCGGCAACGATGAAGCATTTGCGGAGGCATTGGCTTGTGGGTTTGCGCGCTTCGTGAGCTTTCTCGGCGCAGACAAGCTGGATGCAACGGCAATTCGCGAGCCGCTACTGCTCCAACGCGCATGCACCTCATAACGGTGGAGCAAAATGACTGGACACAGGCACCAACACTTGGACAAGATTAAACTATGTTAGCACAAGAAAGCGCGTTAGAAGTCTGCGCAGCACACCGAGAGCAGTGCAAACAACGAACAACACACAACGGAGAACACGTATGTATCTCGCAATCGACATCGGGGGCACAAACACCAAGTTGGGCCTATTTCCAACACTCGACACGCCACAATTTACGCCCAGCGGCCACTTCCCGACGCAACAGGAATATGAACAGCAGCTACAAGCCATTATCCGCACGACCCAACATCACAATATACCTGCGCTGCAAGGCATTGGCGTCTCAATCGGCGGTCGCATGGCGCAGGATGGTCAGGCTGTCCTGGTGGCACCTAATCTGCCGCAGTACGTTGGTCAGCCCTTCGCACAAGACCTAGCGCGCATCTTCAACTGCCCCGTTCGCCTCGCCCACGACACTGTCTGTGGTCTGCTGGGAGAGAAAACATTTGGCGCAATTCACGAGATTGATCGCTGCGCCTATCTCACCCTTTCCACGGGAACGGGAGCCGCCATCCAATTGCGCAAAGGCGAACGAACACTGACCGTCTCTATTGAGATCGGGCATCAACTGCTTGACGGCAACACGCTCATCTGTTTGTGTGGGCAAATCGGCTGTCTGGAAACATTCACAGGTGGGCGACAACTCGAATTACGGCTAGGGCACACGCTGGCACAGGTGAACGATATCGCCTTTTGGGAAACCTTCAGTGACAAGCTGGCCCTTGGACTGATAAATCTTGCCCAACTTACCAGGGTTGAAGCGATCGCCGTGAGTGGAGCCATCATCATACATAACCCATTCCTCTTGGGATTGTTACAACACAAAATAGACAGCCAGATAACAGGAGCTCCCCTCACACTTCTCATGGCCACGCTACGAGAAAACGCCCCCATCGTTGGCGCAGTACAGCTTTTAGCCACCCCTGAAGAGACCATTCTGCACTGAGGACCTTCGTCCTTACTCCTTCATATGCATACTATACACCTTCTTGCACAACGCTCTCTGCCCGATAGCTAATAACACAACTATATTTGTGACATACAAGAAGGAGAAAGAAAGTGAGCCGAACCAATAGATATACCAAAGAAGCAAGGCAAGTACTAACCTATGCACGCGAGGAGGCCCTACGGCTGCGTCATCGGATGGTGAGTAGCGAACATATCTTACTTGGCTTGCTTCGATTAAACGACCCCTTGATTGAAGGAACCTTCATCGCATTGCACACGAGCACACAACGAATCTTCCAGGCGGTAGAGTTTGTCGCTGGTCATGGTAATAAAGCATTATTGGGTGAGCCCCTACTCAATGCATCTGCACGCACTATTTTACAACGTGCTGACGAAGAGTCTATCATCGCGAAAGCAGAATTGACTACCCCAGAACATATCTTACTGGGTCTGCTCGGTGAGAAGAGTAGCATGGCCGTTGGCGTCTTAGAAAGCTTTGGCATCAGTCTCGATGGAGTAAGAAACCAACTCCCCATCATCAAGAAGTTGGGACCCGGCCAGACACACATCTCCACCGACTATCAGGCTCGTTATGATCTTACTCCGACGCTCAATCAACTGAGCCGTGACTTGACCATAGCTGCCCTCACAGGCACGTTAGACCCCATGATTGGGCGCGAAAACGAATTAGAGCGCACCATGCAAATCTTGTCGCGCCGCACAAAAAACAATCCCGTCCTGATCGGCCCGGCTGGTGTTGGCAAGACCGCCATCGCGGAAGGATTGGCCCTGCGTATCGTGGCAGGCCAAGTACCGGAAAACTTGCGTGCGAGCCGTGTCGTCGCCCTGGATGTCGGCCTACTTACCGTCGGCACCAAGTTTCGCGGCGATTTTGAAGAGCGTCTAAAGCACATCATGCAAGAAATTCTGGCCTCGCCCGGCATCATCGTTGTGGTCGATGAATTGCACGCCCTCGTTGGTACAGGAGTTGCCGAGGGTTCTATCGACGCGGCCAACCTTTTTAAGCCCATGCTCGCCCGTGGTGAATTCCGCTGTATCGGCGCGACCACCTTAGACGAATACCGTAAAACGATTGAGGCCGACCCCGCTTTAGAGCGTCGCTTTCAACCGGTACAGGTAGGAGAAACGAGTGCTCAGGAGACGCTGGAGATCGTGCGTGGATTACGCCCGCACTACGCTGATTTTCATCACGTCACCATCAGCGATGAAGCGTTAATCGCGGCGGTACAACTCTCTTCCCGCTACATTCAAACCCGCTTCCAGCCTGACAAAGCCATTGATCTGATCGACGAAGCGGCCTCACGTCTCTGCGTGCAGCGTTCGATCCCGCCTGAGCATATCCGAACCTTGCGTGATGCCATTATCGTCACACAGCAGGCAAAAGAATATGCCATCACGCAACGCGATTTTGTCGTCGCATCTCAGCAGCGACACCGTGAAATCCAGCTTCGCCACAGTCTTCAGCAAGCTGAGCAGGAATGGCAGACACAGCATCAACAGAGTTCGCCAACCGTCTATGAACAAGATATTGCCAGAATCGTTGCGATGTCGACCGGTGTTCCCGTCATGCATGTTGCCACAGAAGAGGCCGCACGTCTGCTCAAGCTTGAAGAAGAGCTCCATCAGCGTGTCATCGGACAAGAGGAAGCGGTAGAAGCAGTAGCCAAAGCGGTTCGTCGTTCTCGCGCAGACATGCGTAACGGCCATCGTCCGATTGGCTCATTTCTCTTTGTTGGCCCGACAGGAGTGGGCAAAACCGAACTAGCACGTGGCCTGGCTGCCGCCATTTTCGGCGATGAGAAAGCACTGATCAAACTGGATATGTCGGAATTCATGGAAAGCCATCACGTCTCGCGCCTGATCGGGGCACCTCCGGGCTACATCGGCTATGATCGCCCTGGGCAACTCACCGAGGCGGTACACCGCCGCCCCTATAGCGTCGTCCTTTTTGATGAGTTGGAGAAGGCCCATCCGAAAGTCTTTGATTTGCTGCTGCAAGTGCTAGAAGATGGCCGCTTGACCGACTCCCATGGGCACAGTGTTGATTTTAGCAATACGATCATCATTATTACGTCGAATATTGGCTCGGCACAGCTTGCCCGCAGCACCCACCTGTTCTTCCACTCAGGTCACAAGCAGAGTCACCAGGAGCAACAGGCGAGTCGCTATCAAGATATGCAAGCCCAGATTCAGCTTGCCATAAAAGAGGCATTCAAGCCAGAACTGCTCAATCGTATCGATGAAACCATCCTGTTCCACGAATTGGAGGCAGAGCACCTGCGCCAGATCGTCACCATCATGATCGAGCACACGCGGCAACGACTGGCCGAGCAATCCATCACCCTGCACGTCAGCGACGCGGCCCAACAGCTGCTCGTCAAACACGGCTATCAGCGTGAGTACGGAGCTCGCCCACTACGACGCACGGTGCAGCGCATGCTCGAAGACCGCCTTGCCGAGGCCATTCTCCAAGGCCAACTCGCCCCGCAGAATACCGTCGTCGTGGATGCCGCAAACGATGCGCTCGTCCTGCAAGTGACCACAGAGCAAAGCGTTCCCGTCCCGGCTATCGGAAAAGGCCCTGGCACAGAGGCTGCGTAGCCTTGTAACTCCATAGAGCAGCAGGAGTCGTCCCCCAGATAGGAGATGGCTCCTGCTTGCTTTTCTCTATCCATGTAGGCTCATAATCAGTCTTTAATGCGAATAAAGCGGTTGCACAACCCTACCATGATGGCTACATGACCCACTTTTACCACCTAGCCTACTATATTGCCCATCGCTACACTCCACTACATAGCCCTTGCCATTCGTGAAATTGTTGATACACGCAAAGTAGCGGCAAAATTCAGCTGGTGTTATAAAAATGCGATTCCCCGGTACAAAATCATATCCCCACGGATTCCCATTAACACCCGTAGTTGGGGTTGGCGTCGGCGTTGGTGTGTTGGTAGGTGTTGGCGTCGGTGTATCGGTAGGAGTCGGAGACGGCGTTACAGTAGGGCTTGCCACTCCCGTTGGCGTCAGTGTCGGTGTTGATGATTGATTCGCTACAGGCGTCGGCGTTATGCCAACATACGGTGTACCTATTGTGCCAGCCGCCATCTGCATTGGTACGCGTGTAGACGAAACTGATGGTGTCGAGCCTACACGCACTCCCTCGGTAGGCATACCAACCAATAATACCCTTCCATTCACACCTGTGATGTTGCTCTCGCTAGATGTAGGGCTTGTGTACAAAAAAAATACACTCAGGGCAACGAGAACGCCTGCCGCCAAACCAAAGAGAGGTCGTCCAACTGATCCGCCTCCTCGCAGCTCCTTGGCATCCCTTGTTTTCCCTAAGTGTTGTGCAGAACTTCCTTGTGCATAAAGGCTCGTTTTACGCAAAAGATAGACGCCTAAGACAATTACAAAAAGGAGACTAGTGATAAAGAACAATACCACTCGACTTGAACGACGTATCCTCCGCCACTGTATCAGCCCATCCAGCGTGACATAACCACGCCAATCCGTAATAAGAACGCTTATCATTACGCCACACAGCAGACTAGCCGCCAGAACTAGTGTGGTTCTCACCGTATGGCTATCAGAAAGTGCAGTGCTAAAGAAACCCAGGCCCCAAAAGCCAAGATAGGCAACAATACAAAGAGCCAGCACGAAACCGCTATAAGGGGAGCGTCGGCTCTTTGGCAAAGATACTTGTTCGAGTTTAGGAGGTGCTAAAGGAGGGATTGGTCTCGTTGGTATCGTCTCTTCATCTGGCAATGGTGGACTGTGCATATTACCCCTTCCTCACTCTCAACTCTCAACAAAATATACAAGTACTCTTTACAAGAGACGTTTCCAACAGGCACGAGTAACACCCGACCAAAAAATACCACAGCATATTGATACATACAAATCATACATGATACAGTTAGAGTAGGAGAGCATCGCCATGAAGCCGTAGCCAATGATGTGCATGCCAGAAGATGATTTAATGCTGATACAATTCGTCCAGCAAAAGTATTGACATTAGGGGGTAGGTCTGCTATCATTTCTGTCGTAGCCAAGCTACTCGGAGAGGTCGCATAGTGGCCTAGTGCGCTCGTTTGCTAAATGAGTGAGGATAACACCTCCGTGGGTTCGACTCCCACCCTCTCCGCTGTTTACCTATAAAAATACCTGGGTTAATTAGTACCCTGACAATTTTGATTCTATCTCAACCTCCAAAGCTTTCTGCAAAGTGTATCTGTGGTTTTAATCAGGCTCCTCATCCGCTAAATCAGTCACCCCCACCTTCAAGACATGGGAAACGTTCACAAGAACTTTATCCGTTACTTTTCTGCCATGATAGACATTCATCTGTTACTTTGAAATATACATGAGATGGCTCCTTGCCTGCTATACATTTTCATCTTTTACTTCTTCAAATAACTCATCAATGTTCACATAAGGAGATTTCTCATGCAAAAGATTTGTTCAAGCTGCGGCGAAGAGCGAGATGCAGAGAAAGATTTTAGTTGGGAGTTCAAGGTACTTGGTATTCGTCAGTCGCGTTGCAAATATTGTCAAGCAGAACTTGCCAGGCTCCACTATCAAAAAGATAAACAAGCATATAAAGATCGCACTCGCATCCGCAAGAATCGTATACTTTTTGAGAACAAAACGCGACTTCGTATCTACCTCTCCAACCGCCCTTGCGTCGATTGCGGTGAAACAGATATTCGCGTTCTCGAATTCGACCATATACTCGGACAAAAAGATGGCGAAATATCTGATCTATTCAGACAGGGCTTTAGCTGGTCCACCATAGAGGCTGAAATCGCTAAGTGCGAGATTCGCTGTGCTAACTGTCACCGCATCAAGACTTTTTCTAAACATAGTAACAACTGGCGCATAAGCAAAGATACCCAGCAACAAGCTGCAATCTACAAGCAGATGCGCCTCTATCTTTTGACGCATCCTTGTGTTGACTGCCACCAAGCAGATATTCGCCTCCTCGAATTTGACCATGTACGCGGTCACAAGACAGCTAATATATCCCGTCTGCTCACTCAAGGTCGAAATTGGCCCATCATTGAAGCTGAAATCGCCAAATGTGAAATTCGTTGCGCAAACTGTCACCGCAAGCGCACTGCTGAGCGTGATGGTGACTGGTGGAGGGCTACTCAGGTTGAATAGAGGATATAGCACGCGACTTAAGTATTGCAGAGATACGGTTCGCAGTTGGATACGCGAGAAAAAACTCCCTGCCTATCGCGTCGGAAAAGAATATCGCATTAAGATTGTCGACTACGAACGCTTCCTACAGCAGCGCAGAACAATTAACGACGATCCTCAAGAGGAAGATTGACAACACATTCTCTGCGGAACGAAGCCGTACAGCCTTGACAAACTCTTCTCGCTCTGATATTATTACGGCATACTCTTAGGGGAGTAGCTCAATGGTAGAGTCCTCGTCTCCAAAGGTGCGCCTTTGAAGTGTCTTTACTCTTGCTGCATTAGCGCAGCATCATTGAAGTGGAAGTGATTAAAGCACGACCTCACCTGACTCCGAAAGGGGAATGGGACAACAGCATGGATCGAAAAGTCCAGTCAACCAGAGTATTCTGATTGCTGGGCAGCTAGGTCGAGTATGGTGAAAGCTGAATTGCCTGAACTCTAGTGTTTCTTACAATAGGATTGTCAATCGTGTTTTGGAGGATTGACAAACACTTCTCCTGTAAGAGATGCGAACAGAGCACCTAACCTCGAACCAGAGTAAAGGTACCACTTAGGGATCGCCTAAACATTGTAAAATGCATGGCGACAGAGTATCCATAGTAGTCAAATGCTTGGAGTAATGTCCAAGACATGGCGAAGGGATACAGGAAGTTTTTATGACTTCTGGAGAGCCGTATGCACTGAAAGGTGCCCGTCCGGTTCGGCTATACGAGTTGTTGCAGGTTCGAGCCCTGTCTCCCCTGTTAAAAGCACCCGAGCATTCAATGTTCGGGTGCTTTTACATTTCCTCTTTTCGCATAACTTCAAGTAAAGAGGGAGGAAATCCCTTCATGAACAAGATTTGTTCTGGCTGTGGGCAAGAGCGCGATGCCGAGCACGATTTCAGTTGGAAGTACAAAGAGCGTGGCATCCGCAACACCCGCTGTAAGTTTTGCCAATCCCAGATAAGCAAGAAACACTACGAAAATAATAAACAAGCATATGGAGAGCGTGCGCGTACCCGTGAGGTATTGGTCACTGAAGACAACCAAAGAAAACTCGTAGCATATTTCTCCTACCATCCATGCGTTGATTGTGGTCAAACTGATATCCGCGTCCTTGAGTTTGACCATGTGAGAGGAAAGAAATCGAAAGACATTTCCAAAATGATGGCCATAGGCTGTTCTTGGTCTACTATTAAAACCGAGATTGCAAAATGTGAAGTAAGGTGCGCCAATTGTCATCGTATCAGGGAAAGTAAAAAAGCCAATTCATGGCGTCACCTGTTTAGCCTTTGATCTAATGAGGACATATTGTGGTGAAAAAGATTTGTTCTGGTTGTGGGCAAGAGCGCGATATCGAAACAGATTTCTCCTGGAAAAATAAGGCAAAAGGAACACATCAACGCTGGTGTAAGTCTTGCCAAGCCCAAGCAAACAGGCAACATTACCAGAATAACAAGCACATTTATCTTGATCGTGCGCTTACCCGCAATTCTTTAGTCAACACTCAAAACAAACAAAGATTATATACCTACCTATCAAGTCACCCATGCGTTGATTGCGGCCAGACAGATATCCGTGTCCTTGAGTTTGACCATGTACATGGAAACAAGTTTGCGAATATAACAAAGCTACTCAAAAACGCCGTTCCCTGGAAAACAATAGAAGCTGAAATTGCAAAGTGTGAGGTACGCTGCGTAAATTGTCACCGTATCAAAACACTTGAGCGCGGCAACTGGTGGCGTCACCATCTATAGATGATTGAAGACTTGTTTGAGGAAATAGAAGAGCCAGAAGGCGACTATAGCCAATAATCCCGAGCACCCCTACAGCAACCGTGTAAGCTCCTCGGTCTCATAGGCAATGCGGCGAGTGGCACGTAGACCATAGGCGGGTTCATCCACGTGGGCGGCGAGCCAGAGGATATGGCCCATCAGCCGGGCCGCGATAAAAGTGTCGATCAAGCCCTCATGCTCCGTGGAAAGCGGGCGCACACTGCGATACCCCTGGAGAAAGCTAGCCCGCAGTGCCGAATAGTCGCTGCGTGCCAGCAGCGTTGAGAAAGCCACCCCTATATCAAAGAGATAATAGCCCCAGCCGCAGCCATCGAAATCAATAGCATGAATCTCGCCATGGCGAAATAAATAGTTGCGCTCATAAAAGTCAGCGTGAATCATACCAAACACCGCTCGCCCTTCACCCAACGTCTGCATTGTGCGCTGCACCTTCTGCTCCGTGGCAGTGAGCAGCGTGCGTTGCGACTCTGAAAGATGCAGCCAACTTTGCGCGACATCGGTTCCGAGCACCTCGCTACGGATCCCCTGGCAATCCCAGCGTTTACGAAAGAAATCAGGCGGTGCCACAAAACGCTCGGCATAGACATGCATCCTCGCCATAAACGCCCCCACCCGTTCCATCTCCCTCGCCCCCAACTGTGTACGCAAAAAACGCCCATAGACCCAGCGAAAAACCACACAATGCCGCACCTCTGGCACACCCGCCACCGTCGCCACCGTCAGCAAGCGACCATCCCGCGTCAGCACCGGCTCCGGTACAATCAAATCCATATCGCGCCGCAAGGCTAGCAACCACAGCAACTCAGACTGAATCGTCAGCGCATCCTGAGAACCGGGCCGATGAATACGCAGAACATAACGTTCCTGAGCATGAGCGTCTTCCCCACACATATTGTCGGGGCGCGAACAGCTATCAATACGAAAAGTCGTGTTGAAGAAATGCATGAGGGGAGTGATCTGCACAGCACCAAGATCATACGCAGTCAGCGCGGCCTCCGCTAGGTGCCTCATACGCCGCACCTGACCGCCACGGGTCAAGTTTTCAAAACGTTGCATAGTTCTCTCTTCGCGGCAAGGGGCCGCATGCAACACCTCTTAGGGATATTGCATGCGGCCCCATCCTATCATCAGGCTACCACACTGCTTGTTGTAGAGGCAGGTGCTACGACCTCAGTCTCCGCTGTGGCAGGAATGGGTCGCTTGAGCACAAACAGCATGGCTGTGGTGATCAGCGTCCCAATCACAATCGTCAGCAGATACTGGGGCAGATTCGTCACCACATTCGGAATGGGCAAGACAAAGACGCCGCCATGTGGAACGCGAAGTTCACACCCGAAGAGCATCGATAACGCCCCCGTCACCGCCGAGCCGATGATGCACGATGGAATCACACGGAACGGGTCTTCTGCGGCAAAGGGAATCGCCCCTTCCGTAATAAAGGCTAGGCCGAGCACCCACGCCGCCTTGCCAGCTTCACGCTCATCATGTGAGAAGCGATTCTTAAAGAGGAGGGTCGCCAACGCTATCCCCAACGGCGGAGTCATGCCAGCCGCCATTACAGCCGCCATAGGTGCATAGATATGGCTCGCGAGCAAGCCAACCGCAAAGGCATAGGCCGCCTTATTAAACGGGCCACCCATATCAATCGCCATCATTCCGCCCATAATCAGACCTAGCAGCAGCGCATTCGTACCCTGCAAGCCTTCCAACCAGTTCGTCAAGGCAACATTGAGCAGGTGAACGGGAGGGCCAATCACAAAAATCATCAGCAAGCCAACAATCGCCACGCCGAGCACCGGCAAAATCAGCACCGGCATCAGACCAGCCAGATTGCGCGGCAGTTTGATCCAGCGATTGAGCCAGTAGACAGTATAGCCAGCCAGAAAACCTGCCGCAATACCACCGAGGAAGCCCGCGCCAATAATCGTCGTTGACAGCAGCCCCCCGACCATGCCAGGGGCCAAGCCAGGACGATCAGCGATGGAGTAGGCAATGAAGCCTGACAGGATAGGCACAAAGAGCACGAACGCGCCATTGGCCCCAGTCTGGAAGAGGCCCCATCCCAGACCACTGGTGGCCTTGTCCACATCGAGTCCCCCGAAGGCGAAGCCCAACGCGATCATAATGCCACCGGAAACCACGAACGGAATCATATACGAGACACCTGTGAGCAGATGCTTGTAAGCACCCGTGCGTGACTTGGACTGCCTAGCTTTAGCAGCCTGGATTTCCCCTAGATAATCACCGTTGCCCGCTTGACCAGCACTGCTCGTCGCCTGAGCCAGCGCGTTTCTGACTAACCCCTTACCATCATTAATAGCTGCATTCGTCGAGGTCTCATAGATCGGCTTGCCTCTAAAGCGACTCAAATCCACTTTCGTGTCCGCGGCAATGATCACCAGATCGGCAGCCGCAATATCAGCATCCGTCAACGTATTTTGTGCCCCCACCGAGCCTTGTGTCTCCACCTTGATGCTATGGCCCAACGCTTCCGCGCTCTTCTGGAGTCCTTCCGCCGCCATAAACGTATGCGCAATACCAGTTGGACACGAGGTGATCGCCACAATGTGGGCGTGCTCCAACTGGGTAGGACTGGCTGGGCTTACCGTCTTCTGCACCAACACTGGTGCCTCGGCCAACGCGCTCCTGACGACACCCTGCGCATCCTTGATGGCGGCATTCGTCGAGGTTTCATAGATCGGCTTGCCTGTGAAGCGGCTCAAGTCCACTTTCGTATCCGCAGCGATGATAACCTGATCCGCTTGCTGAATATCAGCGTCAGTCAGCGTATTTTGTGAACCAACAGAGCCCTGCGTCTCCACCTTAATGGTATGACCCAGTGCTTCTGCGCCACGTTGTAGGCTTTCCGCCGCCATAAACGTATGCGCAATACCAGTTGGACACGAGGTGATTGCGACAATTTTCGCCATTGATTTGTCCTTCCTTGAAAAGAGACGATCATCACCTGACTACTTCATGAAGAAAAACTACGAGGGGCATGCGTCCGTACATCAACGGACACTTGTTGCATATATGTGTGTAATACGGACAAAGTGGGCAAATTGTGACCAACACTGGTAATAGCCCCTAGCGAAAATGCAGTTGCGAGCCGCGCACAATCGGGAAGACTCAATCCTTGCATCTGCCCCGCAATCAGCCCCGCTACCATCGCATCACCTGCACCCACCGTACTTTTCACCTGCACCATGGGGGGAGTTGCCACCAGAGCCATCTCTTGGTTGACAAATAAGGCACCATGCTCCCCCATAGAAATGACGACCAGCCGCGTGTTTTCGCTTAACAACTGACGTGCCGCCTGCTCAATCGCAGTTTCATCGGCAAGCACCTGCCCCGTCAACTGTTGCAGCTCATCAATATTTGGCTTCACAATCGTAGGGCCAGCTAACACCCCTTCCCGCAGAGCCTCTGTGCTCGTATCTAACGCCGTATATTTACCGTGCTGCCTGAGGAGCGCGATCAACGTGGCATAAGTCGTTTCGGGCAAGCCGGGTGGCAGCCGACCAGACAAGGCAAACCAGTCACAGGTGGTCGCTAGTTGTTCTACCGTTTGCAAGAGCGTATTCATCTCCTCGGCAGCAGGAGCAAGACCGGGCATGTTGATATCCGTCGTTTGCTGATTGGCCTCATCAACAATTTTTACCCCGATGCGCGTACTACCCGCGATCCGTACAAAGTGGTCCTCGATCTGCTTGCTCGCAAAAAACTGCTCGAAGACCTCCACATTCTCCTTGCCCAGAAAGCCCGTTACTGAGAGCGATAGGCCAAAGTCCGCCAGAAATGATGCTACATTGACCCCTTTACCGCCTGCGTCAAACTGCATCGTCAAAGCGCGATTGACGGTATTTGGTCGAAAGTCATCAACGCGCACCGTTTGATCAATCGCGGGATTAAGCGTGACAGTAGCAACCCTCATAAACTTCTCACTTCTGCCGCCGTGCGGCACTGCAACGCCTGTTGCGCCATGCGTTGCATATCCGCGAACGAATGACTACGAATATGCGCCTTGATCGTCGCAATGGTGGGAATAGTCACACTGAGTTCAGAGACACCCAGACCCATGAGTAGTGCCGCCCCCTTGGGGTCCGCAGCCACACCGCCACACACGCCCACCCATTTGCCCTCTTTACTCGCCGCCTGCACCGTCTGCGCGATCATCCGCAACACTGCTGGATGCAATGCATCTGCCTGCTTCGCCAACAAGGGATGCAGGCGATCCATCGCCAACACATATTGCGTCAGGTCGTTCGTACCAACGGAAAAGAAATCGACCTCCTTCGCAAACTGGTCTGCGATAATAGCAGCGGATGGCACCTCAACCATAATGCCAAGCGGGATCACGGGCGCACGCAACTCCTGACGCACCTGCTCAGCCGCGGCTCGTGCCTGTTGCCAATCCTCAAGTGTTGAGATCATCGGGAACATCACCTTGACCGGCCCATAGGCACTCGCCCGATAGATGGCCCGTAGCTGAGGGATAAACAGGTCAGGCCGTGCCAGGCAGAAGCGGATACCGCGCACCCCCAGAAAGGCATTGTCTTCTTTAGGAATATTGAGATAGGGTACCTCTTTATCGCCACCGATATCCAGCGTGCGAATAATCAGCGAACGACCGCCCAGAGCCTGCACCATATCGCGGAACGCCACAAACTGCTCTTCTTCCGAAGGAATGCTTTCACGCGCCAAGAACAAGAATTCGGTACGCATCAAACCAACACCTTCGGCACCAGCCGCGACCGCGTTCGGTGCGTCTTTCGCGCTATTGATATTGGCCGCGATCTCTATCTGCTTGCCATCGGTCGTCACCGCGGGTGCTAAACGTGTACCAAAGGCTTCATCCTGCTTCTGGCGAATTTGTTGCTGCATACCTTTGGCCGCCTGCACATCACTCTCGCTGGGTTTCAAATACAGGGAGCCACTTTCACCATCGAGAATACACAAGGTGCCTTCGGGAATATCAGTCACCGTATCACCGGCACCAACAATGGCCGGAATGCCTAACGAACGAGCCAGAATAGCCGTATGTGAGGTAGGTCCGCCCCTGGCCGTACAAATGCCCAGAATGGTATCGGGGTCAAAGCTAGCGGTATCCGATGGCGTTAGGTCTGGTGACACCAGAATAACAGGCGTGTTGAGAGCAAGAGGTGCCTCTCCCGTAGAACCCACCATGTGACGTAAGACGCGTTGCCCCACATCGCTCAAATCAACGGCACGGGCTGCGAGCGTCGGATCATCAATCTGCTTCATCTGATTGACACGCCCGTTAATCACATTCTGCCATGCCCAGGCCGCGCCATGATTTTGATAGATCAGCGAGACCGTTTGCATCACCATTTGCTCATCATTCAGCATTTCGGTATGCACGCGGAAAATGGCAGCTTTATTCGCACCCAGGCGTGTTTTGACCTCTTCATAGAGCTTATCAAGCTCTGCCTGCGCCTCATTTAAAGCCTCTTGCAGCTTATTGCCCTCTGTGGCGGCATCACCCGGTTGATCTTCAACCACAATCGGCTTCGAGACATATTGGCGCACGGGACCAATCGCCAGCCCACCAGAGGCAGGCACCCCTGCGATGGTCATCACCGCATGTTGTGGTACCCAGCCATGTTTCGCACTAGCCGCAGCGGTAGGAGTCGGTTCCTCATCCTCATCTCCCAACCCTGATGCAACCGCCGCCTGCAGAGCTTGCAGGGCGATCTTCGCATCATCCCCTTGCGCGGAAACACGAATGGTGGCACCATGCTCAATACCCAACTGCAAGAGCGAAATTAAGCTCTTGCCATTCGCCACCTCATCACCATGGCGGACTTTAATCTCAGAGCGGAAGCTTTTAGCAAGGTCAACAAAGTTTGTGGCTGGTCGCGCATGAAAGCCCGTCTTGTTGTGGATAACCTCGTCGAAGAAGAGGGCATAGTCGGCGATTTCTTCGCGCTTCACAGGAGCGGCAGGGCGTTCCCCGGTCAGGGCCTCAATGATATCACGTGGATCTTTCGTCTGGGTGAGACGTAGCACCTGTTGCTTATCCCCTAACACGCGCGTAAGTCGTCGCAACACCTCGATGTGTTCATCAGATTTCGCCGCAATACCCACCACCAGTTGCGCCTTCTCATCAGCATTCCATGTCACGCCCCCTGGCACCTGCACTACCGCGATGCCAGTGCGCTTAATGAGATCACGGTCCTTGGGCAGTCCATGGGGAATCGTGATACCATTGCCGAGATAGGTATTAGCAACCTGTTCACGACCCAACATACTCGTGATGTAACCAGCTTCGATACAGCCACTATCCACCAGAAGTTGCCCCACCTGCCGAATAGCTTCCTGCTTATTGGCCGCATTGGATTGCAGCCGAATCTGCCGCTCGTCAATCGTAATCATCTTTGCCTCCTGCTACTGCGCTAACGATGAACAGAACATGCACACAACCATGTATGGCTCTGCACCCATGCAAGAGCTATTTCAACGGGAGTTCCACAAAAAAGGTGCTTCCCTTACCCACCTGCGACTCACACCAGATGCGCCCACCATGCCGCTCAACAATATCTTTAGAGATAGCCAACCCCAGACCAAGACCGAACTTGGCAGAGGATTGGGCATCGGGTGTACGATAAAACGTCTCGAAAATATGCTTCTGCTGGTCTTTGTCAATCCCTTTGCCATGGTCACGCACCTGAATAAGTGCATTCCCTTGCTGGCTATTGATTTCAACCTCGACCGGACTGCGCTCTGGCGAATATTTAATAGCGTTACTCACAAGATTGACAATCACCTGCGCAATACGATCACAGTCCACCAAGAGCATCACCTTATCCGAGGCTACAGTTAAGCGAATATCTCGATTGGAAAGCATTTGCTGGTCTTCAATCACCCCGCGGCAAATCTCAACAAGATCACATTCTTTTTTCCGTAATTCAGCTTTTCCTGAGCGCAAACTACTGATCTCTAGCAGCTCATCAACCAGAGAAGTAAGCCGTCCTGTCTGATCGTTGATCTTCTCCAAGGTGCTACGCATCGTCATCATCTCTGGTGACAAGTTGCCATTTTGTTTCGATAAGCGTCGCAAAACCAGTTGCGCCTGCCCACGAATGGTTGTGATAGGAGTTTTTAATTCATGCGAGGCAATAGAAATAAAGCGGTCTTTCAGCTGATTCGCTTCTTTGAGTTGCTGGTTGGTTTCTTCCAGGTGCAGGTTGGCTTGTTCTAAATCTTCGGCGCGCTCCTGCAACTCTTGCTCCGCCCCCAGTATCCTCATGCGTGCGCTTTCTCGTTGGGCAGTGATCAGCGCGATGACGAAGCCGGAAACAACGAAAGGGATAAGCTGAAGCAAACCATCAAGTGTGTAAACTTTTATCACGCCCGTTGGAGGAATAGCGTAGTAATCAAGCGCAAGCGTACTGATGAGTACTGCTAACAAAGAAGGAGCCACACCCCAGATAAGCGAGACAAAAAGCACAGCCATGAGTAAAAAGGCACTCGGGAAGCGAAAAGTAGGCAGGATGGAGCGTAGAAGAAATGTGCCCAAAACCGCCGCCGCCACGAAAAGGATGCTAAATAGAAAGCCCATCGCAGCACGCCGCCACCACGGTTTCTCTTCGTTATATTGCCTGCGCAACACGGCTGCTTTCTGAAAACTCATTGGTGCAAGTTTCACCTTCTGCTCCGGGGTTGTATGTTTACGTTTTAGTGCAGTAGCCATCTGGCTTGCATTCCTTTCATCAGTGTCCTTCCTGCTCCACAGTATCCTGCACTATAGCACAGATAACAAAGTTGCTGCAAACTCTACTGTTTTTCTGAGGAAGTCAAAGGAAGCGTAAACCAGAATGTAGATCCTCCCGGTCTGTGTGACTCAACACCTACCTCTCCATGGTGGCGTTGTATAATCATATTGCTAATGTATAGCCCCAACCCTAGCCCGATACCAGAGCCACTCATTACCTTGATGCCTTCTACCTGATAGAAGCATTCCCAAATCCGTTGCTGCTCCTCCGGCGACAAACCCGGTCCCAGATCGCGCACAGCGACTCGTGCAACAGGGTGCGCCCCACCGACTTGCACATCCAGAGAGATATACACTGGCTTGTCTGGCTGAGAATATTTTATGGCGTTGGTGAGATAGTTTGTCAACACCTGCATAATACGATCAGGATCCGCAATCACTGGCACAGGTTGCGTATGAGCTACCTGAAAAATGAGGGTTCGATCTGCTGTTGCCTTGCGCTGCTCTTGCACCGTCTCCCGCACAATCTCCCTGAGATCACACGACTCCTCGCGCAACTGCAATTGCAATTTTCCTGTTTGGATACGCGAGATATCAATCAAATCACCAACCAGGCGATTGAGCACGTCAATCTGCCGCTCGGCCCGTGTGAGCATATCATACACTGCGACCACCTTGGTATTTGCGTCTCCTGGCAATTGCTCTGCCCTTTGTATTAATGCTCGTGAGCGACGTTGCGCAAGTTGCACGTTCGCCTTAATGGTGGTGAGTGGAGTGCGCAGTTCGTGGCTAGCAATGCCCAAAAACTCTTCCATGCGATTGTTGGACTCACGTAATGCAAGCTCACGGGCCGCCGACTCCGCTCGTTCGCGTAGTAGGCGTTGCCGCTCTAATACTAAGGCGGATAACTTCGCCACAGCACTGGCAAGCGCAAGCTCGCTGTTCGTATACTTGTGCTTCTCCCCGCTGTAATCCAGCGTCAACAAGCCCACCAGTTGATCACCCACACACATGGGCGCGACCAGCATGATCTTGATATGATACGGATTTGGCCCGTCAACAAACGGTGGCTGCATCATATCGATCACCAGCACTTCGCCTGCGCGCAGACGCTCCACCAGTTCAGGCAAGGGATTATCGCGCAAACTTTGTTGCTGTTGCCGTTGCTCTTCCCACCATTCGCGTTCCTGCTCTGCTGATAATCCCACCACCGCTAAAGGGCGGATTATCTCACTCTCTGCATCTATCGTTTGAATACCCACCCGTGAGCAATCCAGGACATGACGGGTGAGTTCAGCCAGATGGTTTCCAACGACTGACAGGCCCTCAGCACCTTCCGTCATCTGCACTAAGGACTCAGCCATCGCCAACAAGCCATTTAGTGCTTCGTGCGTGCGGCGTTCCAAGTGCCGCCGTCCTGTCACCTCATGGGCGATCAGTACCCCTCCAATGATCGCAGCATCAGGAGCACGCATAGGCGAACCACTGATAGTAAACTGTCGTTGCTGGCCCTTCCCATCTTGTATAAGCACTTCTAGGGCATTGGCATCCTTGAAAACCTCGCCTTTAAGCACCCGTTTAAACGGCCATTCCTCTTCCGTCAAGGCTTGCCCATGCTCATCACGAATGTCATATTGCAGCACGCGCTCGTGTTCTGGTCGGGCATAATAATCCGGCTGTTGCGTGAGGGGAAAGAGCTCTTCCGCCACAGCACTGGCATACACGAGATTGCCTTGCTTATCATAGACCGTAATCGCATCAGTCATTGCCATAAAAATAGCTTCTAGCTGGCTGGCTCGCTCCGCTGCTTCACTTGCCATCACCTCGTATTGTTGAGCGCGGATCGTCGCTTCAGTACGTGCATTGCGCTCGGCCTCGTAGAGGCGAAGATGATCGATAGCCAACGCCATGCGGTCCGCCACGCGTTGCAAAAGGAGACCATCTTGCTGCGTAAAATGATGCATCTGCCACGTACCAACCGCCAGCAAACCAATAATGTTGCCAGCCACGAGCAGAGGGACAGAAATCAAAGAGCGCACCTTATCTCTAAGCAGGGTGCTCACAATCGCTATTTCCGACAAATCATCAATGATGGTTGGTTCTAGCGATGGTACCACCTGTACCTCATGTCCCTCGCCTATCGGCAGTTCAATCGCAGCCATGATTGCTTCTTCTAAGCCATGCGCTGCACGCACCTTCAAATAGCGACCATCGTCCGTGGGCAAAAGCACCGCCGACGTGTCTGCATGCAAAACATCTTCAATACGGATAAGCAATTCGTGTAGCATATCTTCCAGGCTCAAATGAGCAAGTGTGGTATCAGTAATATGCTGTAAAATATCTAACTGTTGTGCTATCGCCTCGGCCTTCGCACGTGCTTCCCGCTCTAATACCAGCAATGTATCTCGCTCTGCCTCGGCAGTTTTGCGGCTACTAATATCCTGTATCACCGCCATATAGTTGATCGGCTTCCCCTGCCCATCACGCATCAACGATAAGGTCAGGCTGGCCCAGACAATGGTGCCATCCCGCCGTACATAGCGTTTTTCAATCACACTCTTGGGAGCATTATCATGGAGAAGGGCATCAAGATAGGACCAGTTTAAAGCCCTGTCGTCGGGATGAGTAATCTTATCAATATTCTGGCCCACTAACTCATCATACGTATGACCGACAATCTCGCAATAACGTTGATTCATTTGCTGTAATTGCCCGTGAAAGTCGGCAAACGCAATCCCAACATTCGCTTGCTCAAACATAATATGCAAACGCTCTTCGCTCTCACGTAACCTTCGCTCTAACTCGCTCTTCTCATTTATCGAGTCTGTCGAAAAAATATTTGCATTACCACCTGTAGAAGTCACAGCCTTATTGCTTGACAAGCGGTGCTCAGAGTTACGCTTTGCGCTCATAGCCTTCTCCACATAGATGATAGATTGTAGGCACACAAAGTAGGGATATATCTCGTATTCATTGTGAAATGTCTCAATCGAGGCAAATGATCCTCCCTCTTCTTTTCTTATGCGAATAGGCCTAGAAGCTCCACACCACAACATGAGATGGATTGACTTCTATTAGAAAGTCTGTGAATAGACAAAGTGTAACAAGAATGCGGTATCACGTCAAGGCACATACAAGCCTCATTTTGTCAACCAGACAGCCAGAGTATAAATAGGTTATTTCCAAGCTACGAGCTCTAGTGTATCACGTAAGAGCTGTACCAAAAGATACACGCATGATAAGCAAAAACAAAATCACCAGCCTCTTGTAGAACACTATTGTACAATGGTAAAAGAAGGCTTAAAACCGCTACAGCATAAACGCAGCACAAAAAGTGGGCGGGGGGGGGTACACCGCCCCTTTTTTTGTGGGGTTTTTGGGTTTGGCGTGTGTTGAAAAAAAAGGGGGACCAACCCGGGTATTAACCCCACCACCCCC
>JBBPYR010000101.1:0-18442 GCA_038199755.1 Ktedonobacterales bacterium
AGATAAGCGAAAATGTAAGGGATTTGTGGGCGAGTTTCAGGGATATGTTATTGTTGATGGCATAGCATGTATGCATTTCGGTCACTGTACGTTTCCTTAGAAATCTGGTATAGTGTCCTCATAACACCATGGCTTACGGGATATGTATTAAAGAAAGAATAGAGAACGGTCAGGGCACTGTATTGAGCGAAAAAAGACCGCCAACGGGTTCAGAGGATACTGATGAACTGGATGATGTGCAGTCGGGCTACCTGGGAGTAACGCCGCCAATTGGTCAGCTTCCTCCACGTGGTGATCGGCATTGGATCGACCGACCTGAGCAGCTATCGCATGCTACCAGGGTGCTCAAACAGGCCCGAATTGTCGCCATTGACGCTGAGTTTACACAGGTACGCACGCGTACACGTACTGATGTGGTGTCGTCGGTGCCACGGTTGGCGTTGTTGCAATTAGCGATTGAGCGGCAGTGTTTTGTGGTGGATGCCTTGCGTTTGTATGATCTTTCTCCGCTGGAAACTATCATTGGTGATCCTGATACGATTGTGTTGTTACATGGCGCGGGCGCGGATTTGCGGGTGATGGCGGAGCGCGGCTTGAATGTGGCGCATTATTTTGATTTAGAGGCCACCTGCCGTTCCATTTTTGGACAGCACGAGTCGTCGTTGGCGGCAATGCTCTTGCGTGCCTTTAATATTCGCCTGGATAAGAGTTTGCAGCGTACGGACTGGACACGGCGTCCATTGCCACCCGCGATGATCGCTTATGCTGCCCGCGATGCCGAGGTGACGCTCGCGCTCTATCATTGGCTCGATCAACATTTTCAGGATATTTTGCAGTTGCACGAAAATAGTGGTCAAGGGGAGGCGGTCGCGGCCTGGATTGAGCCGTTTTTGTATGGTGCTTCGACGGTGCCGCCAGAGGTTGCGCTGGCTGAGGCGAAGGCGAGTGGGCTTGTGCAAAATAAGGCGCAGGTGTATGCGGATTGTCGTGCGGCCTTGGCTACGTTAAGGCATCCTATGCGCCGTAGCCGCTTGTTGCGTTTAATCGCTGACCTGTCTTTGACGCAACTGGCACCCGATATCGAATTGCTATTGCAGGGTGTGACCTCTGATGAGCGGTCCGCGAGTGCGCGTGCGCTGGGGCGTATGCGGGTCAAGGCGGCGAAGCCTGCCATTCGCACGTTGTTACAAGACCCGGTACAGGATGTACGCAAGGCTGCATCGCTTGCACTACGCAATCTTGGTGAGAAGGAGCAAGGTCGGCAGCAGCGTGCGACCCCTACCAAGGCTGCGGATGGTACCCGTAGCTGGGTTGTTGAGACGGAGCCGACCGTGGCCTCTTCCGGTGATGATGAGGATTGGAAGGCACGCTTGCGCTCGATGATGGAATAAGAGATAGAGACGCACTCCCGGCTATGCATCGGCCTGCTTCCCAAGCTGACGCATAGTAGGGAGTGCGTCTCTGCTTGATTAGCGGCGTGGGAGGCGGGTGCCTATCCAGACGAGGACGAGCAGACCGGAGGCGATACCAATGCGGCGTATGCGCGTGGTCCAGCGCACCTCTTGTTCTGGGTCGCCTTCGCCGAGACCGCTGAGATGGACGATTTTTTGCAGCAGGGGAGGCGATTGCGGGGTTCGCGGCATTTCTTCTGCTGCGATTGGCGATATTTGTACAGCGGGTATGGTGGTGTTGCGTCGTGAGATGGATGATGTCTCGATAAGTATCTCTTCGTCGGAAACGCTTTCCACGTGGTTGAGGTCGCGTAGTTGGGCGGCTAGCTCGTTGAAAAACTGCTGTAGAATGAGTTTTGTGATGCCTCTGGTGAGAGCTGGTGGCACGAGTGCGCCGAGTTTGCCGATGCGCACGGACCCTTTGTAGTTTACTATGGTCATGTGGTCATGTGCGTGTAGCTGTATGATGGCGTCGCCGTTCAGGTTGTCACCGTCGATACCGATGTGGCAGTAGTGTGGTGCGTAGTAGTTGCTGAGCGTCACACGCTCTTTATAAGTTCCCTTGAGTGGTGCCTGGTTGATTGAGAGTGTGACGGTATAGATTCCTTGACTAACCCGCTCCAGCCCTTCTATGCCTGGAAGGGCGCGAGTGAGCAGTTGTTGGTCGCTCAGGCATCGCCATACATCTTCAGGGCTGGCCTGAAATGTGTACGTTCCCTCGATGTTCATGGTATTGTCCTTTTTACGTTTCATACGATTCCGATGAATGAAAACATATGTAAAGATGAATGATGCCCTCATTATAGGTGAGAACGCTACATGCTGCAACTTGTCTAACGGCTGTTGCACGATGGTGCATAAACTGTTGATGGGTTTGTGATAATATTGGCCTGAAATGTGACGATGGGGTGATGTGGATATCCTATACTAGGGGTGTGAGAGGGAAGGGAAGACCTCTCAGGGATGCAAGGAACCGCGATACATCTACTTATATGGAAAGGAGTTAGGTGAGACGTAGCAGTGGTTTCACAATGACACTTCACTCTTATAGGAACACATGAACTGTTTAAGAACACATGGATTGGTGTTCATAGAGTACACGAGGTAGTGAATAGGCCGTTGTTGTGAAACCTTTATCGTTAAGCTGACATTGCTTTTATGAAGATGTTCGATAGTGGTGATTTGATTGTCCGTAGTGGTGGTGTTTGTGAAAGGGATACTCCCTTGAATGGTTTATGAGACAGGTGTTCTCTTCTTTGACTGAGTGGAAGAGAACACCTGTTTTTGTTTTTGAGGAGTATGATCCACTGCTCATAAAGGTAGACAAGCACCCATCGCATGGTGTATGATGGCATTCATGTTAATTGATGGTGAGGTGGAAGGTGGTTTTCACCCTACCCCTTATGAGGAGCTGAGAAGTCGCAATGAAAATAATTCTGTTACAAGATGTAGAAAACTTAGGCAAGGCGGGCGACCTGAAAGAGGTCGCGAATGGCTATGCCCGTAACTATCTTTTGCCACGTCGTTTGGCTGCGGGTGCCACTGCGGCATTGATCGCTAATCGTACGCAGCGGGTTGCCGCAGAGCAGCGCAAGTTGGAGAAGCAGGCCGAGGCAAACAAGGAGCAGGCCGAGCGTTTAGGCAATATCACCCTTACCTTTAAGGCGCGTGTCGGTAGCCAGGGCCGTCTGTATGGCTCTATTACCAGCCAGGATATCGCAGCGGCTCTCCGCGAGGTGGAGCATATTACGGTTGATCGGCGTATGATCGAATTGCCAGACCCGATTCGCAGCCTGGGCACGTTTAGCGTTCCTGTAAAGATCGCGACCCGCCTGGAGCCTAAGATTACGGTGAATGTCGTCGACGAAGCTGGAGCCGTTGCTGCTCAGTAGCCCATGATCAGTAGGTAGAGCGGTAGCTGGTAGCGGATCTGGCGATGTATTGAGTGCATTGCTAGCCAACTTCCCCTTTTTCATGAATGGAGATGCAATGCCGCGTTGGTTTTATTATCTCCTAATAATGGCCGTTGTTGCCCCGATAATCTCCTTGCTAGGGGGATCAGGGCAAGAAATGGTCATTTTTATTTGTTCAGGTTTAGCGTTGATTCCCCTGGCGGCTTTGATTGGTCGCGCAACTGAGGACCTAGAGTATTATGTTGGGCCGACGGCAGGGGGCTTGTTAAACGCGACCTTTGGCAATGCGCCTGAAATCATCATTGGCATCTATGCCTTGAATGCTGGCCTGCTCACTGTGGTCAGAGCTTCGATTACTGGTTCGATCATCAGCAACTCGCTCCTCGTGCTGGGTGGTTCGCTGGCCCTTGGGGGCTGGCGTTGGGGTGAGCAATACTTTAATAATCGTGATGCTGGGCAATATTCCGCGATGATGGTAATGGCTGTGGCGGGTTTGCTGATACCCTTTACCGCAAGTTTGGCGGTGCAGGATAGTGGGAGCATGCAAACGATAAGTGTTGCGGTATCACTTATTTTGTTGTGCGTCTATATCATGTATCTGGCCCTGCACATCTTTCATGTACGGTCGATACGGCGCAATCCACGACCGCGTAGGGGCATGGCTAGCACACCGCCGCCAGTTGCGGATGATGAAGATGAGGGCGATGAGCTCAAGGTTGAGAAAGTAGAGGCGGTCACAGGTGGGCTTGACCCTCGTGATGTGGGTGGGCGTACACCACCGCCACCGTGGTTGTCGATACTCATCTTGTTACTCGTCACCGTCGCGACCGCCTGGAACAGCGAACTGTTAGTGGGGGCGATTGAGCCTGTGGCGCATCAATTGGGCTGGTCAACCGTCTTTATTGGGCTGGTGATTATTCCGATTATTGGCAATGCCGCCGAACACTCAAGTTCGCTTATCGTGGCCTATAAAGATCGCGTGGATTTGAGCATGGCCATTGCCGCTGGTTCATCAATTCAGGTGGCTACTTTTGTGGCACCTCTGCTCGTGCTTGTGAGCCTGTTTTATAGCCAGCACCTGACACTGGTTTTTTCTCCGTTGGAACTGGTTGTGCTGAGCGTGGCAACCATTTTGTTTACGTTTGTCAGCCTTGATGGGAAATCTTCCTGGTTGGCAGGTATGCAATTGGTGGCGGTGTATATTATGGCTTGCGTGGTATTTTTCTTGTTGCCGGGATAATGTAAGTAATAGTAAGCGTACTAGTAGAGCCGCACCATACAGATGCGGCTCTACTAGTACGCTTACTATTACTTACTCTCTTGTTTTCGCCATGGCTTTTGGTATTTGTGGCAGGAGATCGGATGCGAGCAGGCCTGCGTGACCGATTTCCTTGCTGACAAAACCCGCGGCAGCCGTGTGCAGGTAGACTGCGGCACTGGCGGCATCGAAGGGCGAGACGCCCTGCGCCAGAAAACCCGCGACCATGCCCGCTAGCACATCGCCTGTTCCGGCAGCGGCGAGTGCAGGGTTGGCAAGCCAATTCATACGCATGCGGCCATCGGGTTCAGCGATCAAGGTGCAGGCTCCTTTGAGTACGAGTGTCACCTGCCATTCACGTGCCTTGCTGCGGGCGAGTTCCAGGCGGTCGATGTCGCCGCCAGAGACTTTGACGCCACCGCACAGGCGACCCATTTCGCCGGGATGGGGCGTGATGACGGTTCCCTGTGGGAGGAGCGTCCACCAGCGTTCCAACGCGGACAGGTTGTTGAGGCCATCAGCATCAATCACGAGGCGGGGACGTTTGTCTTCGGGTTGGGAGCGCAGATGTTCTAGGATTTGCAGAATCGTCTCACGTGTATTGGAGGCCTGTCCCAGTCCTGGGCCGATCAGGAGTGAGCGATAGCCTGCGAGTTGTTCTATCAGTGCTTTGGAGCGGTCAAAGCTTTTGACATCGTTCTCGGGCAAGAGGGCGAAGGTGGCTTCATGAAAGCTACTTGCATAGATGGGCAGCATTTTTTCAGTCACGGCCAGTGTGATGAGGCCAGCACCGACGCGTGCAGCGGCACTACCAGCCAGGAATGCTGAGCCAGGATAGGGGAAGGAACCGCAGAAGAGCATGACCTTGCCAAAGGTGCCCTTGTTGCTATTCAGTGGGCGCGGCGGCAATACTGAGGCAACGAAGGGATCATCGAGCATTTCGCTGGTCAGGTGCGTTTCCAGTTCAGAGGGAAGACCAATGCTTCCGATAGAGAGGTTACCGATGTAATCGCGGCCAGGAAAGAAGAAAAAGCCTTGCTTGGGAGCGGCCAGGGTGATTGTGTGGTCAGCACGAATGGTGCCTAGGTCTACTGCTCCTGTATCAGCGTTCAGGCCGGTGGGTAGGTCAATGGCTACGATACGTAGGCTGTCGCGGGTAGCTCGTTCTTGCTGCACCTGCTTGATAAGCTGGCGCATGTCGTCGGGCAAGGGACGTGATGTGCCCGTGCCGAGCAGTGCATCTATGATATAGTCGGCACTCTGGATGGCGGACGTGAGTTCTTTGACGGTGTCGGCTTCATTGATCTCTTGACCGCGAATGGTCAAGTTGCGCTGTTTCCACTGATAGGTGCTTACGAAGGCTCCGTCCTCTGCGAGGTGCTGCGCTACTACCATGCCATCACCACCGTTATTGCCGGGGCCGATGAGGAGTAGCACTTCGAGACCATTCATGCTGTGATGTGGCAAGAGGTGTGCTGCAAAGAGGTCGGCGGCACTCTTTCCAGCGTTTTTCATGAGGATGGGTGAGGTAAGCCCGTATTGACGGTCTGCCTGTGACTCTAATGCGCGCATTTCAGCAACGGTTACAATATGCATAAGAAAACTCCTCTACTTTGTCTATATGTGAATGCTCTCATCTTACTGTTACGTATTGTAGGCCTGAAGTGGAGATGATGGGTAGGTATTGCTGCTATCTACCCATTATGCTGAGTACGTGTTATACTCCTGTTTATGAAAATTGCTTTGAAAATTACGCCACAACGTAGTACTCAGTATACAAACATGACAACGACTCTGGCAATACCTGAATTGTTAGCAAGCCCATTGCGGGCCGTGATTAGCGATGTAGAACACATTATACTGGCGGGTCAGGGTTATTTGCTGGTAACGGCTGATGATGGCGTTTTGGCGTCGCCCTTCTATCGTGCTGTGTTGTCTCAACTGGGGGCAACGAGCGAGGTGTATGAGTATTTTACACAAATCGGCGATGTGGCGGGGCCGCTACTGCGTCCAGTGGAGCCGTCATTTGTGCCGTTTGTGCCATTGGAGATGGTGGAGACGCGTCGTTACAAGGGTAAGACAAACGAGCTGTTTACACGCGTCTTGCTCAATGTTGCTCTGTATGCGGGTGCGTATAGCGAACAGATCACGGAACGGCTCAGGATATTGGATCCTTTAGTGGGTGGGGGCACGACACTCTTTCTGGCACTCGCGGCAGGGTATGACGCCTTCGGAATTGATGCGGAGCGGCAGGATGTAGAGTCAACGGCGGTGTTTGTCAAGCAGTATTGCAATAGCGAGCACATTCCTTATAAGGAGGTTGATGAGCGGGGCCGCAGGGCTGGAAGACGCTACCAATTCGAAATTGGGCCAAAGGGAAATACACGCTGGCTCGTGCTGGCCCACGGTGATAGCACGCAGGCTGATCTGCATATGCGCGAGATTGCGGGTGGGCCACACATGCATGCAATTGTGGCTGATCTGCCTTATGGTATTCAGCATTTTGGTGAGATTAGTGGGCTGCTGGCAAAGGCTGTCCCGGTGTGGGAGCGTCTGTTGCTGCCCGGTGGTACCCTCGCGCTGGCATGGAATGCGACACGTATTGAGCGTGCCGAAATGGTTGCCTTTCTCGAACAGAATACGCGCTTACAGGTGCGTAACGAGGCACCTTATACGCAATTTGCACATACGGTGGATCGTGTGATTAAACGCCGTGATATTGTAGTGGCGGTACGTCCTTGATGTGGGATGTCGGTGTTAACGTGGCGGGTATTGTGGCTGTTGTGGTTGCGGCATCTGAGGCTGGGCAATGCGTGCGTCAGCCTCGCTGTTATCGATGGCGGTCTGGAAGCCACAGATGTTGCAACGCGAGATGCTTTGCTTGCTGAATGGGAAGACGGGGATGAAGAAGAGGGTAAACCAGCGTTGTGAGCGCACGATGGTATGAAATGAGTTTTGGTGGCATTGTGGGCATGGGTATTGTAGTTGCCCCATGACGTTGTTGCGAGCACGTGAACCGAGAATAATCATGATAGCTGATCCTTTTCCGCTAATGTATTATCATAATGAAAGTGGCAATTGCCCAGAGAGAAGCCTTTTACCTATATGATAATCGTTTCTGCGCTGACATTCAATATGTACGATCAGCGGCCCCTCTGGGATCCTTGCCAAGTACAAGGCATCGGCAACACGATTATGATTTTTCAGGTTCTCTGAGAGCCGTTGCACAATCTGGCAGTTTGGTAGCATTAAGGTGACAAAGTCTTCTGGATGTTCTTGAATCAGGCGTTTGAGCATGTCGTCCCATGGTTTTGCCATGTATTCGCACCCCCCTATTATATATCTATGCATGGGATTATAACATAGAAAATATGTTCTGTCGAGACGAGGATTTCTAAGTTCCACTCATACTTCTTCTGCGGGCCTGCGGCCCGCAAGGGGAAAGGGGAGTTGCGAGGACACCTCGCGCTCTGGCAGGGGATGCCATCCCCTGCACCCCTTTTTATGAATGGTGGGTCTGTGAAAACGCTGTGCAGGAGGCTTCGACCTCTGCGACGGTTTGCAGGCTCATGACTTTTTGCGTGAAGGTGCGGAGTTCGTTGGTTGTGATTTGTGCAAGGGCGGCACGAACGGTGGGAAGTGCGGTGGGCGTCATGCTTAGCTCGTTGACACCAAGCCCGACGAGGAGTGGGGCGAGACGTGGATCACTGGCCATTTCGCCACAGACGGCGACGGGTTTTCCGGCGTGTTTTCCTGCCTGGGCTACTTGGCGAATCAGGCGCAGGACTGCTGGTTGCATGGGATTGTAGAGTGAAGCAAGGGCTGTATTCGTGCGGTCCGCTGCCAAGGTGTATTGGAGGAGGTCATTGGCACCGATGCTAAAGAAGTCTGCTAGCTCGGCTAGTTCTGTGGCCATGATTGCCGCGGCGGGTACCTCGACCATGATGCCCAAGGGTACATGGGCTGGTAACGCATGCTGTTGCTGTTGTAGCTCGCTGTAGACGCGTGTAAAGAGTGTACGTATGGTGCGGAGTTCTTCGACTGTGGTGATCATGGGAAACATGATATGTAGATTGCTGGCAGTGTCGGCGGCAGCGAGGAGCAAGGCGGTTAGTTGTTGTTCGAGTAGTTGTTGGTGGGCAAGATGGATACGAACGCCACGTAAGCCGAGAGCGGGATTTGCCTCGTTCATGGGTCCGGTAAAAGCCTGTAAGGAGGCCATCGGTTTATCTGCACCCGCATCCAGCGTGCGTACCGTGATGGGGCGATCGCGCTGCGTTGTGCCATTGCCGTAAAATGCTTGAAATACCTGCGTGTAGCGTTGCCGTTGCTCGGCCACGTTTGGTAGTGTAGGCGATGAGGCAAATAAAAATTCTGTACGGAGCAGGCCGATGCCTTCAGCACCCCATTGGCGGGCCGCTTCTGCTTCGCTTTCGCTGCCGATATTGGCAAGCAGTTGAATATGTTTTTTACCGATTACAAGAGGCGCGTGCTGTTGTTGTGCGTTGCTTTTCAAGGTTGCCTGTCGTTGTTGTTGTGCGGTGATGCGGCGAGTGAGGTCTTGTTGTTGTGCCTCTGTGAGTTGTGTGTACAGCAACCCCTGCTCTGCGTCAAGGCCCAGTAGGGTTCCTGCTTGTATCTGTGTGAGCACTGCCTCGTCAACGCCAGCTATGGCGGGGATGCCGAGGGCGCGTGCAAGAATGGCGGCATGAGCAGTGGGGCCACCCTGGATGGTGCAGATGCCGAGGACGGTTTCAGGGCGAAGTTGGGCGGTATCTGTTGGCGTGAGGTCACGTGCCACCAGGATAATAGGCTGGCTCAGCGTGCCTAAGCTGGACTCTGAGGAGGTGTGTGCGCGTAAATGTCGTATTGCTCTGCCCGTCACGTCGCGTACATCGGCGGCGCGACCTGAAAGCGTTACATCTTTCAATGCCTGTAGAATCATCGCTTGTTCTTCACCTGCTTGTGCCAACGCGCTGGCCGCGTCAAGGTGCTGATTAGCGATCAGGTCGATGGCGGCATCGAGCAGGAGTGGGTCCTGCAGCATGAGTGCCTGGGCATCGAAAATCGCGGCGTCGCCTGCACCGATCTTGGCTTGTAATTGTTGGACAAGGGCTTGGAGTTCCGCGACGGTTGTCTGTATAGCCGTATTCAGGCTTGTTTGTTCAGAGGCGACTTGTTCAGGCGTGATGGTGTGCCGTTCAATGGCGGTGAGTGCGACGGATTGAGAGGTATAGAGGTAGGCGGGACCAAGGGCGACGCCAGGAGAGGTGGAGATGCCCTGCCAGGTGGTTTGGCTGCTTGTGGCCGCTGATTTTGTGATGGATAGCTGTGATGATGCGGTGACAGGAGCAGGTGTTGCAACTGGAACTGAATCCGTTGTTTCGTAGAAGCCAGCTAGGACTAGTTCGCTTAGGGCATCTATTGCTTGTTGGGCATCAGGTCCATCTGCACTGATGGTGATGGTGTCGCCCAGACGTGCCGCAAGTGAGAGAATGCCGATCAAACTGGTAGCATTGGTCTGCTGTGCAGCTTTTTGCACGCGAATGGTGGCCTGAAACCGTGCTGCCGTCTGCACAAAGAGGCTAGCGGGACGCGCATGAAGACCTGCGGGGTTTTTCAAGGTAAGGTTGATGCTATGCGCAGAGGGTACAGGAGCGGGAGAAGGGGGTGTAGGGGTAAGTGCTATGGTGCTTTCAGGTTCAGAAACGGGTTTGAGTTGATGCAGTTGCTCTGGATGCGCTGTCTGCTCGGCTGCGGCTTTGACTTCTTGCAGGCTGTGCCCAATCGAGGCTTCAATAGCCGCGGCTATGGCACCTTCCACGAGTGGCGCAGAGGTGATGGCCACGTGGCTGCGCAGTTCGTCCTCTAAAAGGTCACAGGCCATCTCTGTAGAGAGAATTGCGCTCCCCATGTCTAGCAAAATTAAGATGCCCTCTGGTGCATCGATGGTCTGAAGTGCAGCCAGGATCGTATCGACGGAGGTGCCCAACACGCCCTCGTTGCCAGCTCCTGCGCCACCAGCAGCGATAATGGGGGTTCTGCCCTGTGCCATTTGTCCCGCGAGTTCCGCTACGCCCCGTGCGAGTTGTGCGCTGTGTGATACGATAACTAATCCGACTGCCATAATTCGCTCCTTAAAGGAAGAGCATCTATGTACCAGCTTTTAGGCTGGCGTTGCGCATGTTTCGGCGAGGCTGCGTAATATGAGCCAGCTTGATGTTGCACCTGGGTCTTGATGACCAATGCTGCGTTCACCAAGATAGCTAGCACGCCCTTTACGGGCTTGCATGGGGATGGTTGCCTTCATGCCTTCCTCGGCGGCTGTCGCGGCCCGAGCGGTGATGGTTGCCAGGTCTGCACCTTGCTCTTGTGCCTCTTTTGCTGCTGTTAGAGCGGGGCCGAGGGCATCGATCATGGTTTTGTCTGCTGGCTGTGCCTTGCCACGAGCGATGATGCCGTTCACAAAGGCCTCAAGCAGGGCGATGATGTCGGTGGTAGCGAGCGTTTCTTTTCCTGTGACCGCTGCGCCTGCACGCAAGAAGGCTGTGCCATAGAGCGGACCGCTGGAGCCGCCCACCGTCGAAACGAGCGTAGAACCGACTGTCTTGAGTTGTGTGGCAATATCCATGCTTGCCATCGTAGGAAATTTTGCACGTACAGCCATGAAGCCGCGATCCATGTTGGTGCCGTGGTCAGCGTCTCCAATGGGAGAGTCGAGTTCAGTTAAATATTTTGCGTTCTCGTGTAGTACATCCGCGATGCGGCCTAGCCAGCGAATGGTATCTTCATTGGTCATGGCGAACTGTCCCTTATCTAAAAATAGAGTAGCATTGATGGAGAGAATGCGTGGTAGTAAATTTCTGCCACGCATTCTGCCTGCTTCATTATATTCTACATTCCCCAGCGCAGGGCAGGGGTATGCACGGGTGCATCCCAATACTTCTTGAGCTCGTCGTCTAATTTGACGAGGGTGAAGGAGCATCCAGCCATTTCTAGCGAGGTGATGTAGCTGCCCACGAGATTGCGACTGATGCGTACATTCTTCCCTTTCAAGAAGGCGTTCAGGGCATTGTACATGATGTAGAGTTCGATCAGCGGTGTGCCACCCATGCCATTAACGAAGGCAAGGACCTCGTCACCAGCTTTAAGGCCCAGGTCTTCAACGACGGGTGCAGCGAGCATGTCCGCAATTTCGTTTGCCGTTGCCAGTTTCATGCGTTTGCGTCCGGGCTCGCCGTGGATGCCGATGCCGATCTCCATTTCGTCCTCGCCCAGTTCAAAGGTGGGTTTGCCTGCGGCGGGTACGGTGCAGGAGGTAAGAGCCATGCCCATGCTGCGCCCTTGGTTGTTGACCTTGCGGGCAAGGGCGGCAACCTGTTCGAGTGGTGCGCCAGTCTCGGCGAGGGCACCAACCATTTTTTCTAGCAGGACGGTGACGCCGACGCCACGGCGTCCAGCGGTATAGAGGCTGTCCTGTACGGCTACGTCGTCGTTGGTGACAACGGCTTCGACGCGAATGCCATCTGCCTCGGCCAGTTCTGCTGCCATTTCGAAGTTGAGTACGTCACCTGTGTAGTTTTTGACGATGTGCAGGACGCCCGCGCCACCATTTACGGCACGGGTGGCGGCAAGCATCTGGTCGGGAACAGGTGAGGTAAATACAGCTCCGGCGCAGGCGGCATCAAGCATGCCAGTGCCCACGAAGCCACCATGCATAGGCTCGTGTCCGCTACCACCACCAGAGATGACACCTACTTTTCCCTGGACAGGTGCGTTTTTGCGGATAACATTCTGATTTTCCAAGTCTACACGAACTAGGTCGGGATGGGCCTCGGCCATGCCCAAAAGTGCTTCTTTGACGACATCCTCGACATTGTTGATGAGTTTTTTCATAGCATCTCCTTCCCGATGTGAACAGTGGGAACCCTAAACAGTGACTTCTGCGGCCATTTGCTGCTCTATAGGCATACGGAATGATTCGATCATTTCCTGTTGTTGTGCTGCGGACCATTGCAGCTCTTGTGCCATGAGGGTGGCAACCGTTGCTACCACATTGAGACCGCGTTGGTAGTCTTCCAGTGTAATGGAAGTGCGACGAGCAAGAATATCATACGGTGTCATAGCCATCTCGTGACGGCAGGCATAGATGACTTCGGCTCGTAGGTATGGCAATTCATCGATGAGTCGTGTGCCGAGAGAAGCGTCTTGGGCGACAAGATCAAGGATGGTATCAGCTTCGGTCCCGTAGTTCCTGCTGAGATGGGTGATGATCTCGTTGTCCAGACCAAGCGTGACGCCGCGTTGCTGTAGTTTCTTTTGCTTGACGGGCCAACCCGCACTTCCCTGTAAAGGAATGCTGGTGGTAGGATGTAGGGGTTTGGTGTTATCCCGCTTACTGAGCACATCGACGGTGTCTTGTGCCATGCGTCTATAGGTTGTGAGCTTACCCCCTACAATCGAGACGAGGCCCGAGGGGCTTTGTAAGACTGAGTGCGAACGTGACAACTTTGCGCTAGATTTGCCCACATTGCGTGGTTTGACCAGAGGACGATAGCCAGCGTAGACGCTGATAATGTCATCTGTTGTGAGATTGACCGAGAGATAGCGGTTAAGGTGATCCAGGAGATAGGCAATTTCATCACGCGTTGCGGTAGGATGGTCTAGATCACCTGTACCTGTATCGGTGGTGCCGTAGATAGCGCGATTTTCCCAAGGAACAATAAAGAGGATACGCTTGTCGTCGGTCTCCGGTAAAACGATGGCTGATTTGCCTATCTTTAAGCTTTCACGCGAAAAGACCAGATGTACGCCTCGGCTGGGGGAGACACTAATCTGTGACTCGCTTTCGGTGAGCGATTCGACCTGTTCGGCGAATACACCTGTGGCATTGACGATATGACGTGCGCGTATCGTAATATCTTGGTTGTTGAGCTTATCGTGAACGTGGGCCGCGTTGATTTTGCCATTTTCTGTGACGAAGGAGGTCACCTCGGCATAGTTTGCAATCGTCGCACCATACTGGGCAGCTGTGCGAATGAGAGTCATGGTGAGCCGGGCATCATTCGTTTGCGCGTCATAGTAGACAAAGCCATCTTTCAGCCCCTTGGTGACAAGGGCAGGAGCCAACTCCTGTACCTTCTCGCGGCTAAGATGACTATGACGGTGAATGTTGCGGCGACCAGCCAGGATATCATACATCCAGAGGCCAATGTCGAGTAAAAAGTTGAGGCCAATACCGCCAGGGGTGGTAAAAGGCATACCGACCGGATGGCGATCTCCCTCATAGATAGGTAGGACGAAGGCGACCGGCTCGACCAGAAATGGAGCGTTCTGTAGCAAAAGACCACGCTCAACCAACGCTTCATGCACGAGGACAAAATCAAATTCTGGTAAGTAGCGAATACCCCCATGCACAAGCTTGGTTGATTTACTGCTCGTGCCGCTGGCGAAATCAATCTTTTCAACGAGAGCTACTTTGTAGCCACGAGCAACGGCGTCGAGAGCCACCCCTGCCCCTGTGACGCCGCCACCGATGACCAGGACATCAAACGTTTCGCTATCTAGTCGGGAGAGATTGTGCATGCGGGCTGTTGATGATAGTGGTTGCATAGCGACCGTGAACAGACGGTAGGGCGAGATGGATCGCGCCCGCTCGTAGTAGGTGGGCGCGATCCATCTCGCCCTACCATCTGTTCTTCCTTTCTTCTCTGTTAAAGAGGGGTACGTGGGCGCAATTCATGGCGCCCCTACGAATAGGTGGAGTCGACGTATGTTAGTCTACGGCTGGTTCCCGTACCGATTCCCCTGTGGTTACAGCGTCACCAGACTTCATGAGTCCGCGTGCAGTGATGACGCGTCCGATAGTGAAGTCATAGATGAAGCCACCAACGATACCACCAGCAATGGGGGCAACAATAGGTACCCAGAAGTAGTAGTTATTGGCAGAGAAGCTGTTGAAACCATCAACGAGACCAACCCACAGACGAGGGCCGAAGTCACGAGCGGGATTGATGGCATATCCGGTGTTGAGGCCAAATGAGGCACCGATGGCAACGATCAACAGACCAATGATGAGTGGATTCAAGTTGGCTTGTACTGGCTGATTGCGAGAGTCAGTGATGGCAAAGATCAGGCCAACGAGGAGTGCTGTGCCGATGAATTCATCACCGAAGGCACCAAAGAGGCCGACGAACGCTTTCGGGCTGGTATAGAAAACGCCGCCAACGGCACTAGAGAACGTTGAGCCAGAAGGCACGTTGGCGTAGAGCGCGCCATTATACACAAAGTATAGAATGGCGGCAGCGACGAATGCGCCAAGCACTTGGGCCAGAATGTAGGCACCAGCTTTATTCCAGGCGAAACGCTTGGTCGCGGCCAGGGCGAGCGTCACGGCTGGGTTGAGGTGTGCGCCACTGATTGCGCCGGAGACGTAGATACCGAGCATGACAGCGAAGCCCCATCCGAAGATGATAACCGGCCAGGTGTTTGCGAAAGGCGTTGCCGCACCATTTGCGCCCAATTTGGTGAAGAGAGCGAAGGTGGCGACACAACCATCACCGAACAGGATAAGTACCATTGTGCCGAAAAATTCGGCCATCGCCTCGCCGAGAGTCCCGGCGAGAGCAGGGGTCTGCCCTGCCACACGTGTTTGTGCCATAGAAGAATTACTCCGTTTCTGTGCTAAGCAGAGAACAACGACGAATAGATTCAGACTGCTTCGTGTGCTCCATTGCAAGTTAGCACCCTTGACAAAACTGTGATAAAAAGGGACGGATGTAGAAGACAGGTCGCAGCGATTTGCATCTGTCATCGCCGACCAATGGATAAGCCGCATCCATTGGTCAGGGAGATGGTAGGGCATGGGTAGGATAGAAAAATACCTCATGCCCCTCCTCACTTACGCTTTAGTGGCTACGGGTTTTGGCTCTGGCGTGGCCCAGTTCTGGGAGCGACCAACGGCCTTCTTCCAGTCCGCATAGAGTGATTCGCGCTGGTCCGCGCCCATCTGGGGCTCGAAGGTGCGATCAATCGCCCACTGTTCAGAGACTTCTTGTTGGCTTTCCCAGAAGCTGACAGCGAGACCTGCCAGGTACGCGGCACCCAGTGCGGTCGTCTCTGCTACTTTGGGTCGCTGTACTGGGACGCCGAGGATGTCGGCCTGGAATTGCATGAGCAGGTTGTTGACGACGGCACCGCCATCGACGCGCAGGGTTTTGACGGGCGCGCCACTGTCAGCACTCATGGCCTCTAGCACGTCGCGGGTCTGATAGCACATGGACTCCAGCGTGGCACGGGCAACGTGTCCCATGGTGGAGCCGCGTGTCAGGCCAACGATGGTCCCACGGGCATAGGGGTCCCAATAGGGGGCACCAAGACCAACGAAGGCGGGTACAAGGTAGACACCACCGTTGTCAGACTCGGTTGCTGCGAGTGCCTCGACGTCGGAACTAGCCTTGATTGCTTTGAGGCCGTCACGCAACCACTGCACGGCGGCACCAGTCACGAAGATGGAGCCTTCGAGTGCATAGATGGTCTGGCTACCAATGCCCCAGCCGATGGTGGTGAGCAGCCCGTTTTTGGACGGAACGCCCTTCGTACCGGTGTTCATGAGCATGAAACAGCCAGTACCGTAGGTATTCTTTGCCATGCCGACTTCATAGCATGCCTGGCCGAAGGTGGCAGCCTGCTGGTCGCCCGCGACACCGGCGATCTTGATAGCCTCACCGAAGAACTCTGGTGCGGTCTCGCCAAAGATGCCGCTGGATGGCAATACTTTAGGCAGCATGGCGCGAGGGACGCCCAGTTCTTTAAGGATGGTGTCATCCCAATCCTTCTCGTAGATGTTGTACATAAGGGTGCGAGAGGCATTAGAGGGATCAGTGACGTGAGATGCACCCTTTGTGAGACGCCAGATGAGGAAGGTATCCACATTGCCGAAGAGGACTTCACCTCGCTCAGCTCTTTCGCGGACACCAGGCACATTATCCAGAATCCATTTTACTTTGGTGCCGGAGAAATACGCATCAGTGACCAGTCCGGTGCGGTTGCGAATCTCTTTGTCAAAGCCCTTGGCGGTCAACTCTTCACAAATAGGAACAGTGAGGCGGCTCTGCCACACAATAGCGTTATATACAGGTTTGCCGGTTGCCTTGTCCCATACTAATGCGGTTTCGCGCTGATTGGTGATGCCGATGGCGGCGATGTCGCTGGCCGAGGCACTCGCTTTTTTCATGACCTCTTGTGCCACGGCAAGCTGGCTTGACCAGATGGCCTCTGGATCATGCTCGACCAACCCTGGTGAGGGGTAAATCTGGGGAAATTCTTGTTGCGCTACACTGACAATCGCACCGTCATGGTTGAAGACTATTGCCCTCGAACTGGTGGTTCCTTGGTCGAGAGCAAGCACATACTTTGCCATGATAAGCCTCTTTCCTTCCTTGTCCTGTGGCGTGTGGAGACACGCTTTTCTCTGGTACTGTAGAGCTATGAAGGGCTCATCGCTACAGTATCCATACTTCACGATGTACGCTAGTGCATAAGCAGCATTGCCTATGCGGAAGACAAACTTTCTATCGAATGCACAGATAGGTATATCTGTACGGAAGGTGTCATAGTTCAGTTAGAAACAATTCGGCTACTTCTCTCTAATCGGTCGAGAAAAGTATTTTATGATAGACGCGTGGGCTGATGTTGCTACTGCTAAGCGTGCCAGAGTTGTTCGCGGGCAACAACGACCGCGACGGCACCTGCATGTAAAACCTCTTGCGTATGGTTGCTGTTCAAGAGAAGGCCTGATGCGATAAAGGGAAGTGGCAAAGGAATTCGCAACCGTTCAGTGATGTGTGGAATAACGAGAGCAGGTGAGATATCAAGCATGTTGACGTTTTCTAGCTCAACGGAGTGAAGAGCGGTCTCCAATCCAGTCGAGTCGAGTGCGAAGATGCGTTGAACGGTTTCCAGTCCAAATTCTTTACCGAGAGAAAGGATGCGTGGGTGATTGGAAATAATGCCGGTGATGTGTATGTGTTCTGCGAGATAGCGCAAACCGGCAGCATCAGCATGAATGCCGTCAATGTGGTCGATGCTTACGTAGGTTGCAATCGAACGTTGATGCGCTCGCTCAATCAAGCCCGCCAACTCAAAAATATTGCAATGCCTAAGCAAAATCGCACGAACAGCTGCTGTGTCAAAGAGACGCAAAAACTGTGCGCGATTTTCAATCGCAGGTATAATCCGACCGGAGGTCGGAAGGGTGAGTAGTGAACTCGTGGACCGACTATGCATGATAAGCCCCTAGCGATAGAGATAGCGAGAGTGAAAACAACAAAGCCCTAAGCTCTTCTATGAGAAGAAGATTGGCTCGGGACTTTTCATTTCACTGTCCTTCTTAACTATGCGATTGTCGGCATCTATCCGCAAGTATTCAAACTCATCAAGCGAGAGATGCATCTTTCTGATATACTGTTTGCGTAACTCCTTGGTTAAGGATTTGCAGAACATATGTGTAGAGCTGTCACTGATGAGAGGGTTAGCCCACTCATGCGAACACGAACTATACATTAGAAGCCGTGTGGCTTATAATGATAATACTCGGCAGAATCCTTTTTGTCAAGTGCTATTGTTCACTTTATGAAAACCCTCTCTTTTGTGGAGAGACAAACAACAAAATGGATTAGACCGCAATGACGAAACAAGAATTTCTACGTCTGGCCCAATTATTTCCGGTTGCGGCAGCTTTGAAGTCGCCGGAAGATATGAAAGTGGCGTTGCTGTCGCAAGTCGCATTGTTATTTTTACTCAAGGGTGATGCCTTTGAG
>JBBPYR010000102.1:0-30129 GCA_038199755.1 Ktedonobacterales bacterium
CAGTCGAGGTCACGGCTCGGCACCGCACCGACTCTCTCTTATGGTTCATCCTGAGCATGCTGAATTAGCCGAACCGCTTCTTCGCTTCGGCATCCGGCGGCTCCAGGAAAGCGGCGTGCGACGCATCTATTGCCTGGTGCGCGAGTACGACTCTTTTGTGATCACTGCTCTACGTAACAGCGGATTCGAGCAGAACTCGACAAAGGTTCTGCTGGTGCGACACATAGCCTTACTAGCTATGAGGCAAAGCACAGTCCCCCTGCTGGAGCAACGAGCGGTCTATGGATTGAAAGGCCTGGGGACGGTCAATTCAAGCCAAAAAATAACGAGGTGATAAAACTGCCTATGCAACACATGATCACTGACGATCTTAAGGCTCTGCTAGCGACTCTTCCGCCAAGCATCCAGGAGGCGGTCAATCGGCTAGAGAACCGAAGCGAACTGCTAGAGATCGTGCTTGACCTCGGACGCCTTGCTGAAGGCCGCTTCCCAGAGGGTGAGGTGATCTTGAGTACGCAGCCAGTGACCGAAGCTGATCTACAATATGTAGTTGAGCGCATCGGCGAATTTGGCGACGATAACCGCGCTGGTATTGAACGAACGCTCCACCGTATCAGTGCGCTCCGCAATAGAAAGGGGAAAGTTGTCGGCTTGACCTGTCGTATCGGTCGAGCGGTACTTGGCAGTATTGCCCTGATCCGTGATATTGTCGAACAAGGGCAATCGATCTTGATTCTTGGTCGCCCAGGTGTGGGTAAAACCACCTTGTTGCGTGAAATAGCGCGCGTCCTCGCGGACGAAGCCAATAAACGTGTGGTTGTTGTAGATACTTCAAATGAGATCGCTGGCGATGGCGATATTCCCCATCCCGGCATTGGTCGCGCACGACGTATGCAGGTCGCTCGCACAGCAGAACAGCACGCGGTAATGATCGAAGCGGTTGAAAACCACATGCCGCAGGTCATCGTCATCGATGAGATTGGCACCGAGCTAGAGGCAGCGGCAGCTCGCACGATAGCTGAACGCGGTGTCCAATTGGTCGCGACCGCCCACGGCAATTCTCTAGGCAATCTGCTCGTCAACCCGACGCTTTCCGATCTGGTTGGTGGCATTCAAACCGTGACGCTCGGCGACGAAGAAGCTCGCAGACGCCACACCCAAAAAAGTATTCTCGAACGTAAAGCCCCACCAACCTTTGATGTCGTGGTAGAACAGCAAAGTTGGGAAGAGGTGGTTGTGCATCGTGATGTCGCGGATACCGTGGATAACATGCTGCGTGGCCAGGCCGTCGTCGCTGAAGAGCGCACTCGCGAACTGGACTCGGAGCGTGTCTCCATTCGACGCATCTCCGCTGGCGGCATGGAAGTGCCGACCTGGGGTCCTGGCGGGTTTGGTATGGCCCGTCAAGAAGGCTTCACGCCGCGCACCTTCGAGCGTCCTGACCGCAACGGCAATATGAGCAACAACGTGGGCCCCCTGCGTCACGTTGGTGGTCAGCAAAGCCGTGGTGGCAACGGTGGGAACGGCGGCAACGAGTTTGAACGGCTCCGTGGGCGCAACAATAACCGCATCCAGGCGCAAATAGCACCGCAGATGCGTTCACTTGCACCTACTGGAACCTCTCCTGCCGATGTAGAGGCACGTACTGTGGCAACGCTGGTAACAACCGATCGTCCATACATGAACGAGGGCATTTACCAGGCAGCAGATGCGGATACGCAATTGCCCATTCTCAAAACCATGCGTGTCTATCCTTTCGGAGTCAGCCGTGATCGTCTCTCTGATGCCGCACGCCAACTGCGCGTCCCGATTATCGTGACGAACAACGAGGCCGAGGCTGATGCCATCATCACGCTGAAAAACTATTATCGCCGCCAACCTGATCGCCTGCTCCAGGCAGAGCAAGAGCGTAAGTTGATCATCATTCTCAAGAACAATACGGTGTCACAGATGCAGCATGCCCTGGCCCACATCTTCGACATCCCCGCCATCGACAACACGGTCGAGGACGAGGAGATCGAAAACGAGGGACCTGCACAAGACCTCGTAGGTGAAATGGACGATCCAACCAAACGCGCCATGCTAGAAGCCGAGGATGCCATACATCAAGTCCTCAATAAGGGCCTGACCACGGCAGAACTGGCTCCTGCGAATGCCTACGTTCGCCGCCTACAGCATCAGCTGGCAACCCGCTACAATCTGCTCTCGCGCAGTCGTGGCAAAGAGCCAAACCGCCGCGTAAAAATCTTTCGCGGTGGCCGAGACCAATAAAGCGTAGATAGTAATACAAGCACATAGGATATGGCTAAGCCATATCCTATGTGCTTGTATTATGCCTCTCTTATTGTACCTTAGCATCCAGAATGGCTTGGCTACCCTGACTCCTGTAAGTTGTTATAGAGATGGATCCTCAAGCCATGTCACCTTAATGGTTTTCTCGAATAAAGCAAGGAAGGTTTGATCCATCTGCCGAGTATCGGTTTTCTTTCCCCCTATCTCCAGCTGTTGGCAACCTGCAGGATTTAATTCCATTTGAGATGACGCAAGAGTCGAGGGCTGAAAAACGAGATGATACCGTAAACCAAGGTCATTGAGACAAGTACGATTAACTACTTTTGCAGAGGTAACAGGAAGAGCAAGGGCAGCCGTATACAGTTGTTGGAGCATACCAGCATCTTTTACCGTTTCCTGAAAAGGTGCAAATCCATTTTCAGGGAAAAGACTTATCCGCGTAACATGCAAACCCGTCGGTTTTGCAGACATACTCCCACTGAGGTTGGAAGTACCGCAACTCGCAAGCAACAGAAATAAGGGCAGAGCAATGAGAATTCTTTTCATTTTCGTTGTATTCTCCTTTTTTTAGATCTGTCTTATGGGCAAAAACGTGTCCAAGTCGCTAGTACACAATATGGACTTTCCGCTTTCTTTTTTTCTTGAAATGAACAAATTAGGCATGGTTCAAATGAACTTGACACTTTTGTGCTTGTATCAATCAAACAGTGTCAAGCAGAATTGTCTCTATTTGAACCTTGCCTTACTGGTAATATTAAAAATGTATACTTCGTCACTACTGTACAATTTTTGTACTCTCCAAGTAACATAGCATATTGGATAAAAAAAGCGAGTTCCCGAATGTATGGATAGGATATTGAACCCTTTAAGAGGATTTAGTTGATAAGTATACCATCAGAAATTCTTCTATTCCAATGACGATCAAATATACTCTCTTTTAAATTCATCTTAAAAGATACAGACTCAATTCATGGTGCCATAACGAATGTTGGCTCTTCAGCACTTCCCGTGCTAAACTGTGCTGAAGAGCCAACATTCGTTATGACATCCAATTCATACACGAGGATGCATGTTTCTTCTAGAGCAAGTAGCTTAAAGTTATAACTCAGGCTGTTTAGGTTCCTCTCACCCATTTTATAGTATAGTTAGCTCCATTGTTGGTAAGCGATCCGACAGTTGCCCTGCTAAAAGCTCGCAGCATTCCGTTCTCTTCAAGGGATTTCATTTTTTGAAGGAGACGTACTTGTATGCAGTCAATTCCACGTTCACGCTGGAAAAGCCTTGGCTTATCTTCACTTGTCGTTCTACTAGTGGGCATGCTGTTCGCCCTCACCCAACAGCAAACCTTCGCCGCACCGCTCACCCCCCGCACCCCGCACGCCGCTCAATATGCTGTGCTATTCGATGACGCGCACGCGGAGACGGCGGGAAACGCAGATTGGATTATCAGCAAAAGCATGCCCGATCCATTGCAGGAAAATCCTAATCCGCAGACAGAAACAGACTGGACTGGCGGCATCAGCTCATGGGGAGTAGCTCTGCAAAAAACGGGCCGCTACAGCCTCGATACCAATACTTCGCCGCTTACCTATAACGATGCCACCAATGCCCTCGACCTCAGTCATTTCAACGCCCTTATCTTACCCGAACCCAACACGCTCTTTAGCAGCAGCGAAAAGACCGCCATCCTCAGTTTTGTGCAGAACGGCGGCGGCCTATTTATGGTCGCAGATCACAATGGCAGTGATCGCAACAACGACGGCAACGACTCGCTACATATCTTCAACGACCTGATGAACAACGGCGGCGCAGGCAACGATGTCTTTGGCATTCAGTTCGACGCCCAACGTATCGCTAAAGACTATCCAGGCACCGACACACCCAACCCTGATCCCATTCTGCAAGGGCCATTCGGCAATGCCACCACCAGCCTAATCAATCAAGGCACGACCGAGACCATTAACCCAAACGACAACCCCAATGTACACGGCGTCATCTACATCACAGGAGCCTCTAACACAGGCACAACTGGCGTGTTCTTCGCTCGCAGTCAATATGGCAATGGCCGTGTCATCGCCATGGGTGACAGCTCCGCCATCGACGACGGCACCTGCGAGTCGGGCAACACCTGTTACAACGGCTGGGGCGACCCACAGGCGCAAAACGCCATTCTGTTCCCCAACGGCACAGAATGGCTTGCCAGTGGCAACGGTGCTAGCCCAACACCAACCGCCACCCAGACAGCGACGATCACGGCTACCGCTAGCGCAACAAATACCCCCATACCACCCTCGCCAACCGTCACCGCTACTGCCACCCCTGGTTTAGCGGACACCCCCACACCATCAGCAGGAAACGGGAACGGCAATCCACCTCCCAATTGCTGGTGGTTCTTCTGTTGGTAGCAAAGATTTTGCATCAGAGAGTAAGACAAGAGGTGAGCACCCAGCAATGGATGCTCACCTCTTGTCTTACTCCCGTATATACGAAACTTATTCCAACACCCGACGCACAATATAGAGCGGACGGGCACGCACCTCATCATAAATGCGGCCCAGATACTCGCCGATGATGCCGAGAAAGATCAGTTGAATACCACCCAGGAAGAGCACCAGAATTAGCGTCGATGCCTGACCGACAATAGCACCAGTCACCAGACGCAGAACGACGGCCACCAGAATACCCAGCAGGCTCAACCCCGCCAGAATGAAGCCGCACGTTGTCGCCAACTGTAACGGCACATGGCTAAAACCCGTAATCGCATCTATCGAGAAGCGAATCATCTTCAAGAGCGGATACTTCGTCGTACCTGCGAAGCGTTCTTGCCGTGCATACGGAACCGCCTCCTGGCGAAAACCAACCCATGCTGACAGGCCGCGCATAAAGCGATGCTGCTCACGCATCGCCACCAACGCGTCAACCACACTCCGATCAAGCAGGCGAAAATCTCCTGTGTCGCGGGGAATATCCACGGAGGTAATACGTGCAATCAGGCGATAAAACAGATTTGCCGTCAACAACTTAAAACGCGTCTCACCCTTACGACTGATGCGTTGGGCATAGACCACCTCGGCACCATCCTTCCAGCGCGCAATCATCGAAGGAATCACCTCGGGTGGGTCTTGCAAGTCAGCGTCAAGAATAATGACCGCCTTACCACGAGCGAAATCCATACCTGCAGAGATCGCGATTTGATGGCCGAAGTTGCGCGAGAATTCAATCACACGAATGCGAGGATCGCGCTGATGTAAGTCACGCATAAGCTGGAGCGAGCCGTCACGGCTACCATCGTTGACAAAGATGACCTCAAACGGCTCCGCTTCCTGCTCCATCACCGCCACAATACGCTGATAAAAATGGGGTAGCGTCTCCTCCTCATTAAAAACTGGCGCGATAATAGAATAGATAGGTTGTGGCGGCTTCTGTTCAGCATTTTCCTGCGTCTCTTGCGTAAATTGCATATTCTGCACCTCCATAGCCCCACCCTCGCAACTCCCCCCGCTATTTTTGCTCTCCATTATACCGTGTGTATCATCAATATGAGTCGTCATGATACCTTTCTTTCTCGCTTCTCTGCCAGCTTACATAATCATCCTATTACTATAATACAGCATTTAGTGCAATGTGCCGTATGAAAGCCAGTTAGCTCTGACGAAACACAAAACGATTCAGCAGCGCAAAATTGAGTATAGCAGCAATGGCAATACCCAACGCCGACGCAAGCAGCGTGGGCATTGCCATACGCGCCACAATAAACACCAGGTTATTGACGAGAGCGGTCCCGAGAATCGAGCCATGAAAAGAGAGCCACAGCGTCACTAGCCGTTCCTGCTGCTGACGATCGCGCCATGTAAAGTAGGTGCTCAGCAGAAAATTGACCTGTGCCGCCACTATGAAGGCCACCATATTCGCCGGAATCGGGTGCCATCCCGCCAAACGCGTGAAGAGGTCAAGCAGGCCCAATTGCAGCAGACCCGCAATGCCGCCAGTAACAATGAACCGCAAAAGGCGCGCTGGCTCAGACAACAGCATTGGTATCACACGGCGTCTAGTTCTCTTGAGACGTTCCAAGGCAAAAACAAGGTATTTTTGTAGTTTTAACAGCATTGAAGCATAGGCTTTCTTGGTTAGTAAGAACACCATCTCTACTTATGATTGGCACAATCGTAGAGCTGCCCTGCTCCACCAAAACCGCCAGTAGTAGAAGTCGATGATTGCCACTGTGCTGCTGGCACCACGGTACAATGGCTAGTCACCCATGAACTCACCTGCGATGCTGCACCAAAGCCACCTGGCCCACCAACTCCGCCACCCGGAAACTGTCCTCGCTCCAACTCTTCTCGGATCTCAGCGGGTATTCCCGGCGGGAGTTGACTCGGGTCGAAGCGCAACGACTGCAGCAAGAAGAAACGGACCGTGTTATTATTGATCATTTGGACGAGTTGAGGCTGCGTGACAATCTGATCGGCACCCGCGAAACCCCCAAGAGCCATCACGGGTTCTCCTGTGTCCAGAATAATCGCGTCAGCCGACATAGAGTTCATCGTCGCCAGCAAAAAGCGCGTATTTCCTTGATGGCTCAGCAGGTAATTTACCAGTAGTGGATTGGCCTGCTGATCTTGCCCACCGAGGCCCCCAAAGCCAGCAGTTCCAGCCGCTCCAGCGCCTCTTCCCGCTCGATCCGCACCACCAGCTCCACCGCCAAAACCACGTTGTGCCGCCGGACCCGCGGATGGCAAAGAGTCACTACGCCCGATGGAGACAGCAGACCAGACCGTCGGCGCGATCAATAGTGCCAGCAAGCCAGCGGTGGCCGCCGTCATCAACGCACGCGGTACGCGCAACTTTGGCAGCAGTTGTGCCACGATCAGCATAAGAGCAGCCAACGCACAGAGGCCAATAATAAATGGACTGAGTTGATTACTCCAGATTGGGAAAGAGGAAAGCAGGTAGACCTGCACCGCAGCAGTCACTAGCAAAGCCAGCGGCAAGAGCCAACCACGCCAGTTGGCGCGTGCGTAAGCCTGCCACATCGTGACCAGACCTGCGCCGACTAAAGCCGCGACCGCAGGCGAGACCATTGTCAGATAATAGCTATGGAAGAAACCCGCGATGCTAAAGAAGATCATCATTGTGAGCAGCCAAACACCCCATAGCACCAGTGCTTGCTGCCGACGATTCAGCGGCAAGCGCAACCGTGATTGCCATGCCAGCGCGAGCATACTTAGCAACGCGAAAGGCAGGAGCCAGCTAATCTGTCCACCCAGAGCTTGATTGAAGAAACGCAAAATGCCAGGACTGCCAGTCTCTCCCACCGTGAAGCCCACTGGCGGATTATTCGCGCCAGTTCCTGTAGTAGCCTGTCCACCCGGTGTTCCAGCCGGAGCACCGCCTGGGAAACCACCGTTCGCGGGCGGAGTATTGCCATTAGCGGTATCTGTACGCCCACTACCCCCGCCTCCACGATTGCCGCGCCCAAAGATGTTGCCTGTCAAACGCTGAATACCATTATAGCCAAATGCCAGGTTCAGTTCTGAATTGGTGCCACTTGAGCCAACATACGGACGCTGGTTGGCGGGTGTCAGGTCCACAATCGTCGCCCACGAGAGCGAAACAACGAGCAGTAGCAGCGTGGCCAAGACAAGATGCCCAATTCTCGTACGCAAGCGCAAAGGTGCGCCCAGCAGATACACTAATCCAAGGGCAGGCACCACCAGATAGGCCTCTAACATTTTGATATTGAAGCCCAATCCTACCAGCAACGCACTCACCAGCAGCCAACGCAACTTGCCCATTTCCGCGGCATAACTCACCGCCCATGCCGCCAACAACACCGTCAGCACCAGGATGCTATCAATGGTATTGTTGCGACTCGTGACCACGCTGACAGGCATCAGGGCCAACACAAGAGCGGCAATCAGACCTGCGATGGGGCCAAACACGCGCCGCACCAGTTGGAAGAGCACCCCCACGGCGATGACACCCGCCAACGCCTCCGGCAGCAGCACACTGAACGGCGACAAGCCAAAGAGCTTCGCGCTCGCTACCTGAAACCAGAAACCCAGCGGCGGCTTATCAACGGTCACAAAGCCACCTGGATCAAACGACACGAAGAAAAAGTTGTGCCAACTTTGCAGCATGCTTTTAATCGCAGCGGCGTAATACATATTGGGGTAGCCCTGCTGACCCAGATTGTAGAAGTTCAAAACGGCGGCAATGAGTACAATGCCACCGAGAGCTATCCAGTGCCATGTCGCCAATTTCTGAGGCGAGCCTTCCTCAACTGCATGTATATCACGTGCTGACGACGGTGTTTCCGAAATTGCCACGCCAAGGTTCTCCTTTATCCTTTAGAGGGGAAAAATATCCCAAATTGATTGTTCTTGTATCTCTATTTCATAGTACACCTGTTTTGTAGTTTTTTTGTGCGGAATATGTAAGAAAAGTTCAAAGTTATCTAACATTGGAGATAAAAAAGCAGAGGAGCTATCACGCGTTGCGGATAGCTCCTCTGCTTTTTTATCTCCAATGTTATAATAGCTGTTTGACCAGCGTGTTTGCTAGCTCCAACGAGTAGTTTTGACCACGATCATGAGGATAAATCTGAAACATGTTTGCCACCCACAGGCCCTCGAGCGGTGTGTGTAGCGGCGGAATATGTTCGCGATAATCAGTGGTGACAATTGGTTGTGCAAAAGGAGCCTTGACCATCCAGCTTTCCGTCACCCACGCGGGTTCAAATGCAGGTACAATGCGCTTGAGATGGGGCAAAAACTCTGCCAGAACCTCTTCTTTACTTTTGCTAAACAAGGGATCGTTCATCGGGCGATAGTTGCCCAGATAGAGCAGATGGCGTCCACCATATTCTTCTGGCTTACAAAAATTGGTATGCTCGAACAAGCCAGTAAAGGGGTAGCCCTCATCACAAATATTAATCCAATAGCTATCCGTCAACTGGCGGTCTGTCGCGATGATCAAACAATGTGCGCCATACGCCTGACCCCAATCATACTTCGCACGATACGCCTCCGGCAACGCGGGTATCAGGCGACAGGTAAGGCGCGTGGGCAAGGTTGAGACGACACGATCAAAGGTCCACGCCCCCTGCGTCGTCTCGATATGCCAACGACCATCAACTTGCTCCACCTGCTTCACGCTGGTATTCAACAACACCTTGCCACCCAATTCCTGGATGCGCTCAACCAAGCGTTCATAGAGCAACTGGAAGCCGCCATGCAAATAGCCCAGCTTCGTCGTGCGGTCATGCAAACGCGCCCAGAACCACGGCAGAGCGATCTGATCGTAGAGCTGCCCAAACTTGCCCTTGAAAAGCGGCTCGAAAAGCATGCCATAGGTGTGTTTGCCCATCCAACGGCGTAGCCACGCGTCAGCAATCTTGCCCTCAAGTAACGCTGGTGGCACAACCTTCAAAAACGCCATGACCGCCCCCACCCGCACCCTCTCATCAAAGCGCCACGGCTTGAAACGCAGTAGCGACAGCGGCGAGTCGAGCTGGTGAATGCCACCCGCGATCAAGCTCACCGTGCGTGGGCGTATCCACTCCAGATGCTCCTCCAGACCAAGCTCTTTAATGGTCGCAATAGCCGTTTTATCCGATTGAAACAAATGATGATAAAACTTCTCCAGCCAAATGCTCCCACCTTGCCCCCACCCCTCGCCCTCACCCACGTCTTCTATTTTAAAGCCAGCGGCAAGCCCACCTGCCAACGGCTCCTGCTCAAACACAATCACCGACTGACCCGCCTGCGCCAGCCGATAAGCCGTCATCAAGCCTAATGCACCGCCACCAAGTACCGCGTATTCCATACTCTATCGTTTTCCTTATTACATTACATAGAAAATGCTATCTTGTGAAGCGTTTAGCCTTTTACTAGGCTGCAATAATGTTTGGTTGAGGGATAGGCCAGCCATCTTTTCTGGCAGCCTCAATCCATAACTCGATCACTTCTAATGCATTTTGAAGAGCTTCCTCATAGGTTTCTCCATGAGTATGACAGCCTGGAAGTTCAGGGACGTTTACGATATACGCTTGATCCCGTTCGCTCCACTGTATAGTTACAGAGTAATGAAGATTTTTCATGTTTCCTTCTTTACCTCTTTGGCGACATACCTTCTTATGGTTAGTATAGTAGCATACTTTTCGCAAAACATGAACAGATATTTTTGCTCGAATGGCATAGCTCTCGTGAAGTCTGCAATACCAATCATAGCAATTCCGTAGGGACCAGCCTCAGCGCGTCCACAGCGCAATTCATTGCGCGAGATTCGAATCATAGGCGATAAATCGCCTCGTGGACGCGCTGAGGCTGGTCCCTACGGAATTTGCAACAGTCATGCCCTTAATAGCTTTGCGCTATAATAATAGAACGATAAGAAGACGAAAACTGCTAGAGGGCCTATATCCATGCAATCCGTACAGCAAGAAGAAATTCCATTTCGTTCAGAACAGACGCGCCGCCGCATCTCGTGCCTTGTGCTGGGAGTAACGCTATTCGCCTTACTCGCATTATGTGGCGGGATATTTTCCTGCGTCCTGTTTGGCTACAACCTGCTCCCCGTCATCCTGCTGCCCTATGGCACCAATAATATTCACCTGTCGCGCCCCATCTCCGCTAACACCATCTACATTTATAGCGGGCATCGCACCACGGTCAACGCGGTCGCGTGGGAACCTGATGGCAAACGGGTCGCCTCCGCCGATGATAACGGTACCGTCCATATCTGGGACGCGAACGGTGGCGGCGGAGTCACCATTTATAGCGGCCCCAACGGAGCCATTCAAACACTAGCATGGTCGCCCGATGGGCAGGCCATCGCCGCAGGCTACAACACAGGAACCGTACAGCTATGGGATGCCACAACTGGAGCGCAACGCTACACCTACCAGAGTAACGCCAGCACGATTGCGCAGCTGGTGTGGGCACCTGACAGCAAATACATTGCCGCCCTTGAACGCCACACAGGCAGCAGTTCAAGCATCAACATCTGGGACACCACCACAGGCAATGCCGCTACCAGCCTCTCAGGAGAAAGCACCTTCGCATGGTCGCCCGATGGCAAACGCATCGCCAGCTACGATGGCATTAACACCGTCACCGTCTATGACAGCGCACATGGCAAGGTGCTGCAAACATTTACCCTACACAATAACAGCGGCATCGGCGTAGACACGCTGGCATGGTTGCCCGATGGCCAACATCTCAGCCTTGCCTCAAGCAACAACGCCCACCTGCAAATCTGGAATGTCAACACTGGCGAACACATCATCTCGCAAGAGAGCCACAAAAATCCCATTCAGGCCATCGCGTGGTCGCCCGACCTGCAATATATCGCGACCGCCAGCCAGGACGAAACCGTCAATATCTGGAACGCCCACAGCGGCGCACTGCTCTACACCTATCCCTGCTATGTCGGCATCGTCACCTCCGTCGCCTGGTCGCCTGATGGCAAGCGCATCGCATCAGGCAGTGGCAGCGAAATACCCTCGTTGGGCGTCGTCAAGGATGATACCGTGCAGGTATGGAAGGCACCAATATCATGAACTGCCTGACCCACATTTTAACCTGCCCGGTCTGTTCTCTGCACCTGACACAGCTGGACCACACCTGGAAATGCGCCAATGGACATACCTTCGACATCTCCAAGGAAGGCTACGTCAACCTGGCACTGGGCAAATGGATCGGTGACACTAAAGCCATGCTTCAAGCACGGCGTGATTTTCTAGAGCGCGGCCACTATCAGCCCTTGGCCGACGCACTGAACGACATCATCACAAACTACCTGCATACTCAAGAGCAAGCAACAGGCGTCTTGCCACACCTCAACCTACTAGATGTCGGTTGTGGCGAGGGCTATTACGTGGGACACATACAGCAGCACCTCAACAAAGCGCTTCCCAACGCTGAATACTGCATGATTGGACTGGACATTTCCAAAGATGCCATGCGTATGGCCGCGAAACGCTATCAGCAGGCGCACTTTGTAGTCGCCAACCTCAAAGAACGGCTCGTCTTTGCCAACGACTCGCTGCACATCCTGCTCAACATCTTCGCCCCGCGCAACGTCGCCGAGTTTGCGCGTGTGCTCATGCTCGGCGGCATAGCCATCGTTGTGCTGCCCACACCCACACATCTTGAGCAACTACGCTCCACACTCCACCTGCTCCAAATTGAAGAGCACAAGCAGCAAAAGGTGATCGACCAATTCGCCAGCCACTTCACCCTCCTGCACACAAAAGACATCAGCTATCAGCTACCCCTCAACCAGTCCGAGATTGAGCACGCCGTGATGATGACCCCCAACAGCTGGCACATCACAGACGAAACCCGCCAAAGCATGCAAGCCTTGGGGGAAATAGAGACAACCGTGAGCTTTACCTGTTTGGTGTTTCAGAAATTAGATAGGTCATACGAGCACACGAGCAGCTAAAATGAAATTTTAGCTGCTCGTGTGCTCGTATGACCTATCTAATGAGTCTTCTCTTGACCGCTCGTCCAGCGCAGGTTTGGCTTGCGTGCGGCCAGAGCCTGGTCCAGTCGCCCCACCACGGTCGTATGGGGAGCGGTTTTGACAACTTCGGGATTGTCGCGTGCCTCCTCAGCAATCTGGTGCATGACGCTAATAAAGTAATCAAGCGTCTCGCGTGTCTCCGTCTCCGTTGGCTCGATCATCATAGCCTCATGCACGATCAGCGGGAAGTACACGGTAGGAGCATACATGCCAAAGTCGAGCAGCCGTTTGGCGATGTCCAGGGCCGTCACGCCATGCTCATCCTTCTGCCGCTGGGCCGTGGCAACGAACTCGTGCTGGCAGATCAAGGGATACGCAATCTCATAATCAGCCTCTAACCCATGCTTGACATAGTTCGCATTGAGAATAGCACTCTGCGAGACATGCTTCAAGCCATCGGGCCCATAGGTGCGAATATAGGTATACGCACGCACCAGCACGCCAAAGTTGCCCACATTGGCACGTACCTTGCCAATAGACAGCGGTCCCGGCTCTTCCCACACATAGCCATGCTCGTTTTTCGCAGGCAGCGGGCCGGGCAGGAAGGGCACGAGATGTGCATTGACACCAATTGGGCCAGAGCCGGGGCCACCGCCGCCATGTGGCGTGCTACACGTCTTGTGCAGATTGAAATGCACCACATCAAATCCCATATCCCCTGGCCGTGTGATGCCTAGCACCGCGTTGGCGTTCGCGCCATCATAATACAGCTGCCCACCAACATCATGGACCATCTTGGCAATCTGCGCGATATTGGCATCGAAGAGGCCAAGTGTGTTGGGATTGGTCATCATAATGGCGGCGATATTGGCACCCTCAGCCTCTAGCAAGGCTTTGAGGTGTTCCATGTCAATGCCGCCCGTGGCAGGCTCAGTCTTGACCTCGACCGCTTGATAATCCGCCAGCGTTGCGCTGGCGGGATTAGTACCGTGTGCGTTATCAGGAATGAGCACGATACGCCGATGACTCTCGTTCTGGCTCTGGTGATACGCCTTAATCAGCATCAAGCCCGTCAGTTCACCGTGTGCGCCAGCAGAGGGTTGCAGCGTCACACGCGTCATGCCCGCGATCTCCGCTAAATACTGTTCCAGTTCGTACATCAATTGGATCGCCCCCTGCACCGTCTCTTGCGGCTGCAAAGGATGAATGCGGGCGAAACCGGGCAGCACGGCCATGTCCTCGTTCAGCTTCGGATTATATTTCATAGTGCAGGAGCCAAGCGGATAGAAACCAGTATCCACGCCAAAGTTGCGCTGTGACAGGTGGGTGTAGTGACGCACTACCTCGATCTCGCTCACCTCCGGCAACGGGGCCGGTGTCTCACGCAGCAGATTCGCGGGTAACATATCTGTCAGCGGCTCAGTGGGCACATCCATAGCAGGCATGGTAGCAGCGCGGCGTCCCGGTGCCCCTTTCTCAAAAATCAAAGACTCTACGCTCATGCTGCCACCTCTTTCAATGCCCGTACCAGCGTGTCGATATCGTCACGTGTGCGCGTCTCCGTCACGCAGAATAGCATGGCGTTTTCCATCCCTGCGTAGTTCTCGCCCAATGGATACCCGCCGATGATATCCGCCTGTGCCAAATGCTGCTGCACGTCACGGGCGGCCATGGGTAACTCAATCACAAACTCGTCAAAGAACGGGCTACCGAAGGCCGCTTTATAGCCAGGAAGAGCGGTAATTTGCCGGAACGCGTAGTGCGCCTTCTGAATACATAATTCGCCCAACTCGCGGAAGCCCTGCTTCCCAAGTGTCGCTAAAAAGATGGTCGCACCAATCGCTAGCAAAGATTGATTGGTGCAAATATTCGAGGTAGCACGCTCACGACGAATATGCTGCTCACGCGTTTGCAGCGTCAATACATAGCCAGTCTGCTTCTCGCCACCCTCCTCAATCGTCTGTCCCACTAAGCGACCGGGCAGCAGGCGCATAAATTTGTGTTTCGCCGCCATAAAGCCCAATGCAGGCGCACCGTAGCTCATGGTGTTGCCAAAGCTCATCAGCTCGCCAACTGCGATATCCGCGCCATAGGCAGCCGGTGTCGCCAGCACACCTAACGATGCGGGTTCCGTGATCGTGGTCACAAACAGAGCCTTGCCTTTGTGTGCGATGCGTTCGATGTCATGCACAGGTTCGACACAGCCAAAGAAGTTTGGTTGCTGCACCACCACAGCCGCCGTCTGTGGGCCGACCGCGGCATCGAGTGCCTCCAGCGAGGTCACGCCATCCTGCGTCTCGACCTCTTTAATCGCGAAGCCACGCGAGAAGGCATAGGTGTGCAGCACACGGCGATATTGCGGATCAACCCCAGTTGAGATCACCACTTCGCCGCGCCCGCCGGGTCCCAGCGCGAGCAATACCGCCTCGACCAGCGCGGTCGAGCCATCGTAGAGCGAGGCATTGGCGATGTCCAGTCCCGTGATCTGGCACACCATGGTTTGAAATTCATAGGTGGCCTGCAAAATACCTTGGCTCACCTCTGGCTGATACGGGGTATAGGATGTGACGAACTCTGAGCGGCGTTGCAGGTGTGGCACCACGCTCGGTATGGCATGATCGTAGCTGCCTGCTCCCAGAAACGAGAGCGTCGTATCAATATCTTTATTTTTGGCTGCCATGCGTGTCAGCAGGCGTTTCAAATCTGGTTCCGCGAGGGCGGCTGGCAGGTCCAGAGGTCGCTGCAGGCGCACCCCTTCTGGCACCGTGACCAGCAGGTCTTCCATTGTTGAAAGCCCCATACTCTCCAACATCGCCTGCTGCTCTTGCGGAGTATTTGGTACATAACCCATATCTAAACTCCCCTTCGAGAGAAAAACTAGAGGGCACCCATGCGGGGAGCCATGCGCTATGCCACAATAGCATGTCGGTAGTCTGCGAGGAGATAAATGTTACCTGGAAAATTACCGAGGAGACATGCTACAAGTATTTTCGTGGTCTAGTTGATTATATCTCATAAGCACGTTATATATCCAAAATATAAAAGGAGGAGCTTGCAACGGTTGCAAGCTCCTCCTTTTATATTTCGCCTTCGGGCTCGTTGATCGTCTCCGGTACACCAGCGTTTCTATAGAGTGCCGCCAGTGGTAAGCGGATATCCAGACTGCTTAGCTCTAGTTGATCCCCTGGCCCATACGCATCATAGCTCCAACTCGCATCTAAGCGTGTATACACCTCGACGAGTTGGTATCTTGTTGCTACAAGCACATATGCCTGCAGATGTGGGCAGGCTCTATAATAGCCGAACTTCTCGCCACGATCATAGACCTCATTCGAGGTTGACAATACCTCGACAACGATATGCGGGAATTGTATCTCTATCTTATCAGGAGTTGGCCGATCTCGTTCGTCGCATGTCACTGTAGCATCGGGATAGGTGTACCGTCGCGCCGAGAGACGGACTGCCGCATCCGAATTATAAACATAGCAGGGCTTGCCTGCTGCCGCAAGTGTGCTCTCAAGGGCGGAACAGACATTGAGGCTAATGCGTGCATGGGCAAGGCTTCCTCCCGACATGGCATAGACGTGTCCATCAATATACTCATGTCTGATATCATGGCTTGTCTGCTCCAAGCTGCGCCACTCATCCACGCTCATGCGTTGTGGCGATGGTTGCGCTACCATTGATATCCTCCCTTCGCAGAGACCTTGCCCCCTCATGATTACGTAAAGACGCCTAGCGACCGGTGAGGTAATGCAAATACTGCTCGACGGTCATAAGATCGTCAAGCTCGGCCTGCGTGGACATCTTCAACTTAAACATCCAGCCCTCGTTATATGGATCGTCATTAATCAGTTCCGGCTGATCGTTCAACTTTTCATTGATCGCCACGATTTCGCCACTAAGCGGAGAAATAAGTTCAGAGGTGGCCTTGACCGACTCGATATCGCCAAAATGCTTATCGGCTGCCACCGTATCGCCTACTTTAATCAGGTCAAGATACACGATGTCGCCAAGCTGGTCCTGAGCATAGTCAGTAATGCCCACAGTCGCCTCATCACCGTTGACACGAACCCATTCGTCGGTCTTGCTATATTTGAGATCGGCTGGATGATTCAGGTTTGCCATACAGAGTTGCTCCCTTCTTTAGGGGGCGAGAAATTTCGCCCATTGTTACTTCTTTCGTTTATAAAATGGTAACGCGACAATTTGTGCCGCGACCCGCTTACCGCGAATATCGATCTGCACCGTTTGCCCGACAGTGGCGGCGTCCGCCTTGACATAGCCCATGCCAATGTTTTTGTGAACGCTGGGGCCTGGTGCGCCACTGGTGAGGCTACCGATGATCTGGTCATCCTGGTAGATGGCATAGCCACCACGGGGAATACCGCGTTCAAGCATTGTGATACCGACCAGCAATTTAGCGGGTCCCTGCTCCTTCACACGGACCAGAGCAGCGTGTCCAATGAAATCTTCTTTGGCGAGTTTGACGGACCAGCCCAGACGCGCCTCAAGGGGATTGGTCTGCTCGTCCAGTTCGTGACCATACAGGCACATGCCAGCTTCCAGCCGCAGCGTATCGCGGGCACCCAGGCCAGCAGGGAGCAATCCCAGTGGCGTGCCCACCTCAAGCAGCTTGCTCCACAGAGCCACCACGTCAACGGGAGCGCAATACAGCTCGAAGCCGTCCTCGCCTGTATAGCCTGTACGCGAGATCAAGCAATTGATACCCGCCACCTGCCCCGCTTGGCAATGATAATAGCTGATAGTGGTCAGATCAACCTGCGTCAAGGGCTGCAAAATAGTAATCGCCGCTGGCCCTTGCAGCGCGAGCAGAGCAGTTGTATCGGACTGATCGATGACCGTGACATGCTCGAACTGTTTGGCCTGCTCTTTGACCCACGCCAGGTCTTTCTCGATATTGCCCGCGTTCACCACCAGCATATAATGCTGCTCGGCGATAGAGTAGATCAGCAAATCATCGATCACGCCGCCATCGGGCAAACAAAGCTGGCTATAGAGAGCCTGTTGCAGGGCGAGGCGCGAAACGTCATTCGGCACAAGCTGCTGCAAAAAGGCCAGCGCGTCAGGCCCCTGCACCTTAAACTCGCCCATGTGACTGACATCAAACAGGCCAGCACGGGTGCGTACCGCGTCATGCTCCTCTAAAATCGAGCCATATTGCACGGGCATCTCCCACCCGCTAAACTCCACCAGGCGCGCCCCCAGCCTGCGATGCTCCTCAAAAAGCGGAGTCCGTTTGAGCCGAACAACGGCACCGTCGTGTGTTGTCATGCGATCCTGCTCCCTACACTCCAAAATCCAAACAATGTATATCTCATCTCTCATGATATCAGATTTTGGTCAGTAGCAACAACGGGAACACAAACAGACGTCTCGCCGCCGCCCTTACCTAGCTCTCTTCCTCCTCCACTGTGTTGAGTTGCAACCAGCGTTTGACGGAGGTCGCACTCAACGCACGAGCTTGATCGGCATCATCACGCTCAATAGCACGCTTTAATTCAATACTATAACAGAATTTCGACGCCATAAAATCTGCGCTAATGAGTAATAGGATAATCTGAGCAGACTCAAGATGGTGGAGAATTTGCTTCTCCCACTCAGTACCAGGGGCAATGTCACCATCAAACCAATTCGTAATCACTCCCTGATTTACAAGATTACTAAGGTGGGTTGCCAGCTTATCGCGCCGTTCTCTATCTTTATGTGAGTAAGAGATGAAGACTTCAAACGCCATACTATTCTCCTCGATAATGCTATATTCTTAGGTGAACCGTATACCTGAAAACAGGGCGATTGTCATTATGCATACTCTCAAACCAATAACAATTGAAGAGGCGGGAAAACATGAATGCCCTGTCTGCATAGATGTAGACAAGGCATCCATGTTTTCCCGCCTCTTCAATCACCAGACCTCACACCCCGTTTGGCACGTATTGTATGACGCGCAAGACGGGCCGACCGCCGACCGATGGTTGCGGCAGATAGATCAGTTGCGTTGCCTCATCGATAGCAATGGTATGATGGCTGCCACCACCGAGGAAGTAGTCGCCGAGTTTCTTTAATTGCCGTCCGCTTTCATCGAAGAGTGAGATACCGCCAGCGCAGCCAACCACGAGCAGATGCATGGGATGGTCTAGCCGCACGATGTCAGGATTGAAGGCCACAGGCAACAGCGGACCAGGGAAAGGCTTCATCGTCAGCAAATCAACGCGTGTCAGGTTCTGTGAGTCAACACAGGCGACGAAGGCTTCGCGCTGTTGCACGTCGATTGTCACACCATGCGGAGTAAGACACTCGTCTGGCAAGCGGATATCTGAAAGGATTTTCAGGGTAGTGGGATCAACAACAGCCAGAAAAGAGGGTGGTGTCTGCGCTACGTTCAGATTCTGATCGAGCAGTGGCAAGGTGACCACATAGACGCGATGGGTCACAGGATCGAACTGCACATGTCCAATATCATCACCAAATGGCGGATGAAGACCAAAGGGAATCTTCGTGACCAGCTTATTTGTGACAGCATCAATCACCGCCACATTCTGGTTTTTTAGCGCGAGATTAGCATTATCAGGACTGGCGGCAGCACCGGGGTCGCCCACAAAGACGAGATGATCGACAGGATCGTATTCGATGGCGTCCGGCCCATCAAGCGGATCGAGTTGCACCTTGGCGATAATGTTAAAAGGACTATGCTCATTCACGATGAAGATGATACCATCAGCCGCATCGCCTACAAAGACCTTGCCCACATTGGGAGCCACCATTACACCAGCCGCCTGCGGCACCGCGACAAGCCCAACCACTTTATCAAGTTGCGTATTGAAGACAACAATATTGCCATCCGTCCCAACATCGAAATTGGGATTGTGCAGAATAGCGGCCTCTTTATCAGGGTTCGGCCCAGTATGCACGATGAAAAGCAAATGGGCTGCCTGATCGAATGACTGAAAATCAAAGTGGTCAAAACGCTGTGCCTGACCCGCCGCGAAAGGGTTCTGGCTGGTGCGATTAGGGTCTGGCAAGGCATCGGGTAGCGGAATTTCTTGCACAATCCGCAAGCGCTTCAATTGAATAGGGGTGGAAAAGCGAATGATTTCTGACGTGATCAGAAAGATGAGCAGCGCAAAGCTTACCACCACCAGTAGCCACCAAGCAATACGAGACACGCCGATTTTTTGAAGCATACGTATTTTCTCCTATGATGCATCTGTTCCCGAACGATCAAAGTATGTTACAGTGCCTCGTAGGAAAGAATCGCACCGGGGGCAAGGTAAATGCGATCGCCGTTGGAAAACACGTGGCGTTCGACACGCTGTCCTTGAAAGATGATGCCATTCATGCTATCAGCATCTTCGATCAGCCATGTGCCATTCTCCCAACGCATCTTAGCATGCAGGCGTGAGATGCGCTGTGAAGGAACCTGGACATCATTACTGTTGAGACGGCCAATCGTCAAAAGCGGTTGGTCGAGTTGGCGTACACCAATAGCCTTACCATCAAGCTCAACATGTACACGCGCACGCACAGGTGGTCCCGACCCATTGTTAGTACCTACTGGCGCAGCACCTCTCCCCACACCTTGTGGTAACGGCGTAGGTCGGTTCACTGGATAACCGATTTGCGGCATAGGAGCAACAGGCCGATTCTGTTGTGCGACAGCTGCGGGTCGCGCTTGCCATGGGTCGTCCCCAACGGGCAATGGTACAAAGGCCGAACGCAGAACCGACTGCTCACCAGCACGATCAGCACTGTAGCGGTTCTGCTCATCGAGCAAGCCAGCAAACACGCCTCTCATGCGCTTGAGTTCCTTATAAGACCCTTTTTCAACAATGCGTCCATCGCCCAGTACGATAATCTCATCAACATTGCCCAGTGTACTGAGCCGATGGGAAATCACGATCACGGTACGCCCCACAATCAGCGTATCCAGCGCACGCATCACCTCGGCCTCAGCTTCGACATCCAGTGATGCGGTAGGCTCGTCCAGAATCAGCAATGGGGCATCACGCAGAATGGCGCGTGCGATAGCAATACGTTGACGTTGCCCACCAGAAAAGTTCTTGCCTTGCTCACGCACCAGCGTATTGTAGCCATCGGGCAAGCGCGTGATGGTTTCGTGCATCTGTGCTCTTTTCGCAGCGGTTATAATGTCCTCATCACTGGCTCCAGGCCGACCAACCTCGATATTTTCGCGAATCGTCCCCTCAAAGAGGACCGAATCTTGTAACACCATACTCACATTCTCACGCAACACCTTGAGCGGGTACATGCGATTATCCACACCATCGACCCGCACCGACCCTTGCTGAATTTCATAGAAGCGCGGAATCAGCTTGACCAGGGTGGTTTTGCCACCACCAGACAAGCCCACCAGAGCCACTCTTTTGCCAGCCGGAATGTGTAAAGAGATGCCTTTCAGTACAGGCTGTTGCGCTGAATAAGCGAAATGTACGTTGTCAAACACGATGTCGCCGTGCAGTTTGGTTGGTCCGAGATAGGGAGTCTTACTCTCAACCACCTCTGGTGCCTGATCCAGCACCTCCTGAATGCGTTCAGCACCCGCAGAGGCGGAGTTGGCAAGCGTGGTCAACTTCGAGAGGTCGCGCATCGGCTGGTAGAGTAGTTTGAGATAGAACAGGAACGAGACAATGAGTCCAGCATCGATGGTACCAGAAAGTAACTGGAAGGGCCCGATTGTAAAGGGATTGCCAGCCGCAACATAGCCCCCAACGCCGACGATGGTCGCGGTACCGAGCGCGACCAGGACGGCAACCAATGGCGTGAATTGCGCTTGCAACGTACCCGCACGCAGTCCCGCCGCCCGACTCTCCTTCACTTTCGTCCCAAAACGCATATCCTCGCGCTCCTCGCGTGTAAACACCTTGATGACGGTGAGGGCGTTAATATCCTCGGTCGCCACATCAGCCACTTGTCCGGCAGATTTCGCTTGCCGTTTGGAAGCTATCTTGATGTTACGTGTATAATACAGCACGATCACGAAAAGGGCGGGTGCAATCGCCAGCGAGAGCACTGTATAAGGGACGCTATAGAACAACATAATGGAGGCAACACCAACCAGCGTCAAGACGCCAACCAGCAGGTCAACCAGACCGTCGGTGACGAACTTCTCGATATCGGTAATGTTTCCGGTGATGCGCTGAACAAGATCGCCCTTCTTCTGCTTGCCATGCCAGTCTAATGAAATACGTTGCAGGTGCTCAAACAGTTGTGTGCGTAAGCGCGCACTCAGGCTCTGCGCAATATACGAAGCCAGAAAGAGATCGAGATAGACAAGGAGCGCACTGATGGTAGAAAAAAGCACCAGCACAATGACCGAAAAGACGATCACACCAATCACGCTATGGTGCGTAGTGTCAGGAGTAATAAAGGTCCTTGGATCAGATGGGTTAGCCGGACAGGGCGATGTCGGCGGTGGCGAAATAAGATGACCTCCCGGCGGTGGATTCAGCGACGGATCAAGGGCGGGAGTATCGAAGAGGTCGAGTAGGCCAGGCTGGTCATTCCAGCCGAGAAAAGGAAAAGTGCAGGCAGGATCGTTGCCAGGATTTTGCGCCTTACTGGGAATCCATTTGAGCGGCTGGAGTGCAATGATATCAGAGCTGACTTGCGCCACCGCTACTAGAATAGCCAGCAAAACCAAAATACGAAATCCTTTGAGGTTTCTATTAAGGAACTTCACCAGAAACATAGGGTCACTCCTTGCCGCATGTTAAGCATTTGACAAATTAGCCTGAACAACCATCGTAGAGTCTGTAAACTTCTCTATATAGAACTACTGCATAGTGCATCAGGCAGATAGTATTAAACATTAACAGAAGATTAAAACGGATTATAGCACATCCCTTGCTTGTAAGGAAGAACTTTGTATGCGGATTTTTAGCAAATTGCACTACTTGGCACCAAATATTTGCCAAGTGTCAGCAACAAAAGAGTACAAAACACGAGAATAAGCACAAGGTTACATAATTTTACCAGCTTTTCACTTACCTCCTCATCCATTTTCACTTGCCTCTTACTTGGCTTAGGTATAGTTAGTATCAGCAAAGCGATACCTATAAGCAATCCCCCTTTTCATGAAACAAGGATAAGAAGAAGCCCAGTTGTTCTTGTGAACAACTGGGCTTCCTCCTGCTTAGGAGGCGCAAAAATGAGGGATTTCTTTCTAGAGCAGACGCTGCCTTTTTGTACTAAGGCTTACACGTCCATTCTCTCCAACTGTATCCATCGCGCACAAATATCTCGTGTGCGGCTGCAATATTCGCAGCGGCGTTGTAAACAGACTTACCTGCCTGTGAGGTCCCTGCCCATGTGCCGGGCATAATTTGAAAAACACCTGCGGCACCCGATGGATTATAGGCATTCGGATTGAGACCCGATTCGCAGGTCGCAACCGCAATGGCCCCTGACGCACGCGCGCCAAATGTCTGATTGATCATAGCCGCAACACTTCCATTACTGGCTGATGCTATGAATGGAGTTATGTTCACTCCACTATTCTGCGGAACCTGCACGGGTGCTGATTTGGCAGCTCCCACTCTAGGAATACAGAGTGCCTGACCAACGAAAATCAGGTTGGGATTGACAATGTGGTTATAGGTTGCAAGGGTGGGCCAACTGACCCCCAAGCGAGAGCCGACTCCTGTAAGCGTATCGCCTGCGCTCACAGTGTATGTGCGATCACCACCTGAGCAACTTGCATACGTATGCGCACTCGCACTCGGCGCATTAACCAACACTGTGGCTACCAAAAGCAGCATTCCCAGAACCATGCCTACACGAAACTTTGCTACAAAACCTCCTACCATGTACTGTCGTAAACACATGCGTATGTGCTGATATGCTTGCATATATCTTCTTTCTAGATAATTTGCAAACCTCCCAAGCATTGCTGTTCCCCACCTTGGTGCTTTTCAACCCAAAGCTAGGCACACATCGCTACGATGTATGTCTCAATAGGCAACTTGCATATAATACCACACCTATTTTGAATTGCAATGACACACGCTGACACATAGTACCATTTGCCTATTTTGTTGTATCATTCAATGCCCGCTTAACCCTAACGCTTTTTTTGCTTTATATGATCGTTTGTTCCGCCCCTTGTAGGTTTCTGTCTGACTATGGCAATTTGGACACAACATACGCAGATTTTCTAAGCGGTTATCATCGCTAACGCCATTGATGTGATCAAGCTCAAAGGAAAGCGGTTTACCTAGCCATTCTGAAATACCGCAAATGGCACACTCACTTTTCAGAGTCTTACTATGTAGTAATCGCGATCTCACATGATGACGCTTATGAGAGCTTTTCTCAGTTAGAAGGGTGTCAAGAGGCAGAACGTCATGACGGGCAACAATTTTTCCCGCCTGTATCGCTTTTGTCCAGGTGGTGTTGCTCATTCCAAAGAAGAGTAAACATTCACGATACGAATGACCTTCATCATAGTATCTCTGTATCTCTTCCCAATTGTGCTGTGTCCAGGGAACTCCCATAGCTGCATTAGGGCGGCCTAACTTGCGGGAATGATAGGAGATCGTTGATTTTGTACAGCCAGTAGCATCAGCTATCTCTTGATAGGAGCAGCCAGCTTGTAGCATAGCTATGATGGTTTCTTTGTGATGCCGCATCTTTTCGTCCACAAACATCATGATTGAGGCACAAAAAGAGCCGGAGGTCGGATTCGAACCGACGGCCACTCGATTACAAATCGAGAGCTCTGCCACTGAGCTACACCGGCTTATCGTCACATACAATACCCCAAAAGATGGGTATAAGCACTGCTGACAGGGAAAATTATACTGCTATGTTGGCGAAGTGTCAAGCTTTTTGGCGCACGGCACAAGACCAGTTAGTGCCATGTTCAGCCAAATCTAATCTAAAAGCTGCTGTCGAGCGAAACCGCTTATCCCGCTACCGCGTACTTCATTATGTAACCTACTTTTCTGGATAGTCCAGGAGAGCCGCACCTAAGAGGGGATTGAAGTATGATGCATCCAAACACAGAACGTTTGGGGAGGGCCTATAGCGCGGCAAAAATTATTCTCGTTGTTGAAGATGATGACAATATCGGTACTTTCTTAGTTGAAGCTCTTTCGCAGGAAACGCCATATACAGCAGTGCTCGTCACTGATGGATTTGCAGCGTTGAAAGCGGTTCACGATATAAAACCAGCCCTGTTCATTACTGACTATCGCTTACCCTTGATGGACGGCATCGAACTCTATGATCGTCTGCACGTTCTACAAGGTTTGGAGAATATACCTATTATCATCATGAGTGCTTACCTCCCAAAAGAAGAAATTAAAAAACGAAATTTAATCAGTTTGAGCAAGCCATTTGAATTAGACGACCTGCTCAACGCGATTAATCGCTTATTAGCGTAATAGCATACCTTTCACAGAGCGACCGCTCAGGAAGCGTCACTATCGACACGAAGGCACTTTATGGGTGCCTTCGTATCGATAGTGGTGCTTCCTGAGCGGTCGCTTTCCTTGTTGTGCAACCTTTTACCATAAGCTCTTTGCATTTTGTGATGCCCAAAACACTTGCCAAGGACCCTACAAAACTGGTAATACAGTGATAGACATATTTTCAAGCACATAGAGGACACACAATGAAGATGCTGATCGCCATAATTGGCACGTTGTTGATACTACTTTCCGCACAAGACGGCTTCGAAACCGTCGTTTTGCCACGCCGCGTTTCACGCAAGTTTCGCCTTGCTCATCTCTACTATCAAGCAACCTGGTTTTTGTGTGCATTGCCCGCGCGTAAAATGCGCCCCGGCAATCGGCGCGAAAATTACCTTAGCTACTATGGCCCCTTGTCTTTGCTCTTACTACTCGTCGTCTGGGCCAACCTGATCGTGCTGGGTTTCGCCATGCTACAATGGGGCATAGACTCCCCCTTAAGTTCGCCCGAAAAAATCAGCACGTTTAGTACCTATCTCTATATGAGTGGTACCACCTTCATCACCTTAGGTCTGGGGGATGTTCTGCCAGTCAGTGACATGGCACGTTTCCTGGACGTACTTGAAGCTGGCATAGGCTTCGGCTTCCTGGCGCTTGTCATCGGCTATGTACCAGTCATCTACCAAGCATTTTCCAAGCGTGAAATCAGTATCGCCTTGCTGGATGCACGTGCAGGCTCACCACCGAGCGCATCGGAGTTTATCCGACGGCATGGCGTAGCCAAAGACCACACTGAAATCGTTTCGTTCCTACACGAATGGGAGCACTGGTCCAGCGAAATCCTAGAGAGCCACCTCTCCTACCCTGTCCTCTCGTATTATCGTTCACAACATGAGCGGCAATCGTGGCTCGCGGCCTTAACAACCATCCTGGACGTATGTGCCCTCATTCTTGTAGGGATCGACGAGATTCCCGTCAAACCGGCAAAATTCGTCTTTGCCATCGCACGGCACGCCGCCGTAGACCTAGCACAGCTTTTTGGGACACCCCCTGTCTTGAAGAGCAAACGGCTCACCACCGAAGATTTCGTTCGTCTGCGCGTATTACTCACTGAAAACGGCATTCACCTCAGAGATGGAGAGGCAACCGAAAAAAAGCTAGCCATGCTCCGTGGGATGTATGAGCCATTCGTAGAGTCACTCGCACAGCACCTGTTCATCACACTGCCGCCGTGGATCGCGCCAGCAGATCATGTCGACGATTGGGAAACCAGTGCCTGGGATCACTTCCTGGAGTCCTCTCCCCGCACCCTGGACAACGCTATGCGCAGCGAGTAGGGGCGATATTCATGCTCTTTCACTATTAAATGGGAAACGTTCGGCCATCCGTAGGGGTCAGCTTGAGCGCGTCCAAGAGACATCAACTGAAGCGGACGATTCAGTAGGGGCGGGGGCGGCGGACGAGGCGGGGCTGGGACCCTTGGGTCGCCCGTGCCGGCAATACCCCCCCTTTTTTGGGCGTTTGTCCCACCCCACGGGCGACCCGAGGGTCCCTTCCACCCATCCTCACCACCCCCGCCCCTCCTGAAACGAGCGTTCCCACCACCTCAGCCATTCTTAGGTTGATGTCTCTTGGGCCAGCTTGAGCGCGTCCCGTACCCGTTAAGGAGCGATTCGCTAACAGGTACGGGGCGCGCTCAAGCTGACCCCTACTGGGCAACATAGAGGGTGTCCTGCTGCTTGAGTAAAGAGGAAATCTGATTGACCAGAGGGAAGGCCATATTATCCCACAGCAGCAGGAAGTACAGACTGCGCAAAAAATTCTTCATGTTGGTGGCACTCGTCCACGAGGCAATATCTGGCCCACGTTCCACCTGACAGGACGTGAGCCATACGCTCATCGTATCGTCATCCAACTGCTTTGTCACGATGAGGTGATAAGCAATCGTAGCCAAGCGTACATCTTCCTCGTGATAGAGCGACTCTGGCAACTGCGCGAGGATGCGCACCATTTCAAGAATATCGCGCCGATCCTCCGTCATCATATAGCGATTCTGCGCACACTCATCAAGGGCGTCTGCCAGATGGGCCATCGCATGTGCCCATCCTTTGTGTGGCACATAGCCCCGCCAATCACGTTCTGCACGCGCATACTGCAAAAGAGCGTCCTTTGCCTCATGTATCACTGGCGCCGCCAAGACAGGATTTTTGGCATCGGCGTATAGAATTGTATTGATCGTCAACACCGAAAAGCTACGCATAAAGACCGTATCAGTATTAACCTCACCAATACGATACCACAGATGCTGCGTATCCATGCACAGTGTCAACAACGCGGACAACTCGTCAAGGCTCAGCACCTGCTTATCAATAACGCCATTCGCAAGAATCATATAACTCAGTTCATCACGCAATTCACCATCGGGCGAGACAAAATTTCGCAGCAGTGCTTGGGCGAAATCATACGCCTCGATGCCAATTGGTAACTCATAACCATTCTTGACGATAGCGCGCAAAAACTGCTTATCGCCCGTCAATTCCATCACATCTCGCATCTCTTGCACCTTCCACATACTGTGTATCTGCTCGTTTTACATCGCCCACAATTGCACTAGGGGCGGAGGAGAACGAGGAGGCGGGGCTCGGGAACCCTGGACGCCTGGGTCGCCCGTGCTGGGGATACCACTTTAGACACGTTTTCTCCAGCACGGGCGACTCAGGCATCCTTGCATTCTGCCTATTAGGGATGCTCCCGAAAAGCTTCTACGAGTGACATCCCTACTGGATGGCTTCTCTCCGATGCCAGTCCGTCAATTGTTGGTAAGCGTGAGCGATACGAAGCACCGTAGCCTCCTCAAATGGCTTGCCAACAACTTGGAGGCCAATAGGAAGGCCATCAGTGGAGAAGCCACAAGGACATGAGACCGTTGGTAAGCCAGCCAGGTTGAAGGGCATCGTCAGGCGCAACAATGCCGCCGTTGCATTTTCTGTAATGCCATCAATCTCGATATCCTGCCCCATGCGCTCAACGGGTACAGCGGGTACGGGTAACGTCGGCAAGACAAAAGCATCAACTCGTTGCTGCACCGCACGCAAACTACCACTAAAGATACGCCGTTCGTACTGGGCGCGTAGATAATCCACCGCCGTCACCGTCTGCCCCTGCATCAAACGCATGCGAACCGCCTCCCCATACAGATCGGCGTGCTCGCTTAACCAGCCCTTTTGACTGTGCGCGAGTGTCGCTTCCGGCATTTGTATTGTACGATATAATTCCAGCGTAGGGCGCGGCAACTCTACATCAAACAACTCGGCTCCTCCCTCTTCCAGCACATGGGTCGCAGAACGCCATGCCTGGCGCACTTCGGGATCAAGCGGTGCGAAAAACGACTCCTGCGGCACACCCAACTTCATACCCTGCAACGACACAGGACCACGGCCCTCTGCGCCCTCGATCAGCGTCGCCGTCGTACGAGCGGGCGTCACAGGTGGACCGGAGACGCTATTAGGATCACGTGGATCATACTTCGCAATAGCGTCAAAGAGCAGAGCACAATCCTCCGCACTATGCGCGATTGGCCCCACATGGTCAAGCGACCAGCTGAGCGGAATCACCCCATAACAACTGACACGTCCATAGGTTGGCTTGAGGCCAGTCACCCCACAGCAAGCGGCTGGAATACGGATAGAACCGCCCGTATCAGTGCCAATCGCCCCCAAACACATGCCCGCCGCTATGGCTGCCGCCGAGCCACCACTGGAGCCGCCCGTTGTGCGCGTAGCATCCCATGGATTGCGCGTCGGTGGTGAATACGGACCATACGCGAACTCAAAGGTATTAGTCTTTCCAATGATGATGGCCCCGCTTTTGCGCAACTGCTCAACCACCATCGCATCCTCATGCGAAATATGATGAGCCAACACCTTCGAGCCTGCTGTCGTAGCATATCCCTTGACCGCGATGATATCCTTGATCGCAATCGGAATACCGTGCAAAGGACTGCGATACAAGCCGGTGCGCATCTCGCGTTCAGCCTGCTCGGCGTCTTTGAAAGCCTGCTCACGCATCACCGTGATAAAGGCTTGTACCTCGCCATCCACCGTCTCAATCCTCTCCAAGGTCTCCGCCACCAATTCCGTCGGCGTGATCAGGCCAGAATGAAGCTCCTCAGCCGCTTCTCGAATAGATATATAAGGCATACGTATTCACTCGCTTCTTCAGTAAAAAATTTGCAGGGTGTTTTTCTTGGCCCAGTATACCATATCAAGGCTGATAGAATACAATCGTGCTCAGCGAGGGAGTGGCAAGGCGGCTCCATCATACCGTCCGTCATCTGCTATAATTGGTTTCGACAGTCAGTTACCCCACGTCTGGAAGACGGGGGCTTGTGTCTGGACTCCACCGCAACTCACTATACCTTTGCAAGCGTAGTGCTTTGGCTTTATCGTCCGACACATCAGGGCTAACTGACAAGTAGCCCGTACTCATCCAATCTTGTCGAATGAGCAACGTTCTCAGGGTCACATTTCTGGACCCGACTAAATCCGCATGAAGGGTGTAATGGCAATTTTGACACACAAAGAGCAAGCCTTTCCGGGGCCGATTCTCTTTTCCCGTATGCCCACACATGGGGCAAGCCTGACTGGTAGAGTGGGCGTCCACTTTGATAGCCATGCTGTTCTGCAAGAGGGCTTTATAGGCAATCATGCTGTGCAACTCTGCAAACGCCCACTTCGATTGTCGGGCGTTGCTTGACCGAGGCTTTTTTGCCTTTACGTCGTCGGGTGCGCTCGCGAATGTCGGTCAAGTTTTCTAGGCCAATGAGCGTATGCGGAGACCGCTCGACAATCCTCTTACTCACGACATGATTAGCGTCTTGCTTCAACCGTCTCTCCCGTCCACTAATTGCCACCAG
>JBBPYR010000103.1:0-17753 GCA_038199755.1 Ktedonobacterales bacterium
AATGAAAAAGCCGGATTGTTGGGATGGTCGGTTGTGGTTATACAGCCGTCTGCGCGACTCAATCCCCACACGCGACAATCCCTATTGATTATTTTACCTGTATTTTTACCACTCCACCGCTATTTTCGGTGGTTGCGTGAGCGTTTGCATAACGACACAATATTGTTCTGTCTTTTCATGCAATGCTTTTAATTGCTCTGCTGTGGCTTCTGGTGCGTCAATGTCAAAGTGGAGGGTGATGTTTTCAAAGCCAACGACGGCATCCTTTGCTATACCCAGCGTGCCACGCAGGTCGAGCGTGCCTTCCACTGTTACCTCAATAGAGTTGGTGGGTACGCCCATGGCGGTAGCGACCATCTGGCAGGTAAGTTGTGCGCAGGCGGCTAAGGCACCAAGCAGCAAATCCCCTGAGCAAGCGGCAGTGCCTGAGCCTCCTACGCCGCTATGGACTTGCGCCTCATAGACGGCACGCCCAATATCAACGGAGCAAGACATGGGGGTGTTTGTTTGATTACTCCGCGCTATCAGCGTTATGCGTGCCGTGCCCGGATCGCTACGATATTGCTCTTTGAATGGCTTTTGGATTGATCGAATATCCATAATGGCAGCCTTTCTATAGCTGAGCTGCTTTGGGTTTTGGTTTTGGGGTGGCGACCCAAGTGGACGTCATGAGGGTACCTGTCTGCGGTCCCTCCAACGGTAGCATCCTTTGGGCCGCCTCTTCTATTTTATACTGCTTTTCTCTCTCTTGCAAGAGCCGTAGACACGCTGTTGGAAATGAACAATTGAATATGGGCTTCCATGATGACCAGGTTCATTTGTTAAACACGATCAGCGCGCCCCGTACCTGTTGGCGAATCGTATGCTAACGGGTACGGGGGCGCGATCAATCTGGCCCCTACGGATGGGCTGGGGTTTTGTTTTGCAGTTACGTCGTATATTCGCCGTTGATTTTGACGTATTCGTAGGAGAGATCACACCCCCACACGGTTGCGCTGGCCGTTCCCAGACCGAGCGAGACGTGAATCACCACTTCGGGCTGCTGGAAGTATGTTTTGAGCTGTGTCAGCTGGTCTTTTCCTAATGCATGTCCCTTGTATACTAGCAGGTCGCCAAAGGCGATGGAGACTTTTTCTGGCACAATGTCGGTCTGCTCGTCACATTTGCCAATCGCCATCGCGACGCGGCCCCAGTTAGGGTCGGCTCCGAAGATGGCGGTCTTGACCAGAGGCGAATTGACGATGGCCTTGGCGACGCGCTTGGCCTGTGCGAACGATGTGGCCTCATCGACAACCACTTCGATCAACTTGGTTGCACCCTCGCCGTCGCGTGCGATATCTTTGGCTAGCTCAATCGCCATGGTCGTGAGTGCATGCTGAAACTCCTGCTGATTGACTGTGCCTGCCATACTGTTTGCCATAATTGCCACAGTGTCGCTGGTGCTGGTATCGGTGTCGATGCTTACCATGTTGAAGGATTGCGCCACCGCTTCCCTCAACATGGCTTTTAGAGTGTCGGGATCAATGCGTGCGTCTGTCACGAAGTAGCTGAGCATAGTGGCCATATTTGGCTCGATCATGCCAACGCCCTTTGCCATGCCCACGAGTACTGCATCACCGATTTTCGCGGCATGGAGTTTCGGCTTTGTGTCTGTGGTCATAATCGCGTGGGTCGATAGTTCAAGCTCACCAGCGCGCATCTCTGCACGCAGACCTTGTATGCCGGAGCGCAGTTTGTCCATTGGCAATTGCCAGCCGATGACGCCTGTGGATGATGGCAGAATGTCTTCAGAGGCGATGTCTAACTGCTGGGCTACTAGGCGGACGACCTCACGGATGTTGGCAAGCCCCTCAGCTCCGGTGGCGACATTCGCGTTTTTACTGTTGATGACAAACGCTTGCAGTTGTCCGTTTGCGACATGCTCGCGTCCCACGGTAATCGCCGCGCCACAGAAGCGGCTCTGCGTAAACATCGCAGCTGCGGAGGCGGGCACGTCCGAGGCGATGACCGTAAAATCGAGGCTTGTGTCGCGAATGCCCACGCTTTTCGCGCAGGAGCGGAACCCCTTTGGTTGAAAGGGTAAGCTGTTGTTGTCGTTTCCTTCATGCATGGTATTCACCAGTCAATCCTTTCTGAATCTCTGCTTGCAGCACCTGTACCGCATCTACGAGCGGCACGATGCGGCTCTCTTTCTGGGTACGTAGTTTGAGTTCAAGCCCGCCGTTTTTCAACGAGCGTTTACTGACAACGGCACGCAAGGGTAGGCCAAGCAAATCCGCGTCATTGAATTTGACGCCCGCCGTTTCGAGGCGGTCATCGAAAAGCACCTCTATGCCTGCTGCCAACATCTCTGCATATAATGTTTCGACGATGGCTTTTGTCTCGCCCTTGTCGAGGTCGAGTCCAATCAGGTAGACATGATAGGGGGCGATGCCAAAGGGCCAGAGGATACCTTTCTCATCGTGTTTTTGCTCGACCGCCACGGCCATCAAGCGGCTGATGCCAATGCCGTAACTACCCATGACGATAAGCTGGCTATTGCCATCCTCGTCTTGATAGGTAGCGTCAAAAAGTTCACTATAACGGGTGCCGAGCTTGAAGATGTGGCCCAGTTCGCTGCCACGCAGATTGTGTAGCGTGCCGACACAGATACTGCACATGGCACCGTCATAGGCGGAAGCGATATCGTCCTCCACATCTATGCGAAAATCACGTGGGTAATTCACGTTTTTGATGTGATAGTCGCGCTTGTTGGCACCCGCGACAAGGTTATTGACGGTTTTGAGCGATGTGTCCGCGATAATCATGATGCGCTCGCTTTTATCGATGGGTGAGATGTAGCCAGCTACGATACCCGCTGCTTGCAGTTCTTCGGGCGTGGCAAGGTGCAGGTCAGTGGCAACAATACCTTGGCGTGTGGTGGTATTGGTCAATTTGACCTCGTTGATCTCCAGATCGCCGCGTACAAGCACCATCACGAGACGACCTGCTATGCTATAGCACACCACTTTGAGTGTTTTCGCGGCGGGAATGTTGAGGAACGTGGTGAGATCGCTAATCGCTGCGCAATTTGGTGTGTATACCTCTTCACGGGCGGCCTCAACTTCCTTACTAAACTCGGTGCGCACGAACTCGGCTTTCTCGCGGTTCGCGGCATAGGTGCAGGTATCACAACGCAGAATGTCATCTTCGCCAGCAGGGGTGATGGCGATAAACTCTTGCGATGCCTTGCCGCCGATGGCACCGCTATCGGCTTGCACGGCGATGAAGTCAAAGCCACAACGGGTGAAGATGGCAGTATAGGCCTGACGCATTTTTTCATAGCTGGCATCCAGTCCCGTAGCTGTGGTATCGAAGCTGTACAGGTCTTTCATCAGAAACTCGCGTGTGCGCAGCAGACCCGCCCGTGGGCGTGGCTCGTCACGGAACTTGCTTTGAATCTGGTAAAGCAGTTGTGGCATGTCGCGATAGCTGCGTACGAACTCTTTCGCCAGCAGTGCCACCACCTCTTCGTGGGTCGGGCCAAGCACCAGTGCGCGCTCTTTACGGTCCGCGAGTTGAAACAACACAGGGCCATAGTGCTCAACGCGGGTCGCGCCACCGTTAGCGGGACGCGCTTCCCAGATGTCTTTTGGTTGTAGTACAGGCAGTGTGACCTCTTGCCCGCTTGCTCGATCCATCTCCTCGCGCACAATCTGTGAGATTTTGCGCATGACGCGATTGCCGAGTGGCAGGAAGCTATACACGCCTGCGGTCAGTTGGCGTATAAAGCCAGCGCGTACAAGGAGTTCTTGATTGGCTCCTTCGGCATCGCGGGGAGCCTCGCGTAGTGTGGTGGTGAATTGTTGTGAAACACGCATGGTTGCACTCCTGAAAAGCGAAAGACCCGTAAAAGCGCATCTGCCGCGCTCTTACGGGTCGAGACGACGCTCGTTTAATATGCGCGTGCGAAAATGGCTTCGCAGGTGGCAGGCTTACCAGAGTAGATGCATTTGCCTGTTATGCCGCCTTGAGGCTGGTCAAATGGAATCACACGCAGCGTGGCTTTGGTTTCTTCCTTGACTGCTAACTCTGCCACGCTATCTTCAGCCCACTTGACGCGGACGAAGCCACGATCCTCGGCGATGATGCGCTTGAATTCGTCGTAACTTTCGGTATAGTGGGTGTTCTTTTCGCGGAACTCCACGGCGCGTTGGAAAAGTGCCTTTTGCAGCTCATCGAGCAGCAGGGGCAGGCGTGTTTCTAGAGCGTCAACCGCAACGGATTCTTTGACGCGGTTATCACGGCGCACGAGCATGACGCTATTGTTCTGCACGTCGCGTGGCCCGATCTCCATGCGTATGGGCACGCCGCGCAGTTCCCATTCGTTGTATTTCCAACCCGGCGTATTCTCGCTGAGATCGACCTTGACGCGCACCTTGCCCTTGAGCATGTTTTGGACGCGTGTGACCTGCTCAAGTACGACGGATTTCTCGGCTTCTTTGCGCCAGATGGGAACGATGACGACCTGATATGGTGCCAAGCGCGGTGGCAGAATCAAACCAGACTTGTCACCGTGTACCATGATGATGCCACCGATCATACGTGTGCTGAGGCCCCAACTGGTGGTGGCACAGTATTTGCGCTGGCCATCGGCATCAAGGTACTGGATGTCAAAGCTTTTGGCGAAGTTATGACCCAGATTGTGGCTTGTGCCTGCTTGCAGGGCCTTGCCATCGCCCATCATGGCCTCGATAGAGTAGGTACGTAAGGCTCCGGCGAACTTCTCGTTTTCGCTTTTGCGTCCAACTATGACCGGTATACCCGCGTCCTCTTCGGCGAAGGAGCGATAGACTTCGAGCATCATGCGTGTGCGCTCCTCGGCCTCTTCGAGGGTGCGATGGGCGGTATGACCTTCCTGCCAGAGGAATTCTGAGGTGCGTAGGAACAGGGTGGTGCGTTTCTCCCAGCGCATGACGTTGTTCCAGAGGTTGATGAGGATTGGCAAGTCGCGGTAGCTCTGCACCCAACGTGCGTAGCTATGGCCGATGATGGTCTCGCTGGTCGGGCGAATTGCCAGTGGCTCTTCCAGTTCTTCGCCACCGCCACGTGTCACCCAGGCTACCTCTGGCGCGAAACCTTCGATATGCTCTGCCTCACGCTCTAGGAAACTGCGCGGAATGAGCAGTGGGAAGTAGGCATTGACGACATCGGTCTCTTTGAAACGTGCGTCCAGATGCTGCTGAAGATTTTCCCACAACGCATAGCCATAGGGACGGATAATCATGCAGCCACGTACTGGCGCATAGTCGGCTAGCTCGGCTTTACGCACGACTTCGTTGTACCACTTTGAAAAATTGTCTCCCTGGTCGGTAATGTCCTCGACGTATTTGTCTTCGTTGTTCATACATGCTCCCCTTGTCATTGTAGGCATAAAAAAACTCGCCCTATGTAAGGACGAGATCAAAACCCGTGGTGCCACCTTTTTTGGACTGTTCAGATAGTACAGAACGGACGGACAGTCCCTCTTATGCGGTCCCTTTTCGTTCTGCGTTGCGGATGCGGGCGAGGGTTCGATAAATCAAACCCCTACGATTGGGGTGCCGCTCCTCGTGATAACGGTGAGGGGCCGGTCAGCTTATGGTTGGTATGTTCGCTGACGCTCTCAGGTGGGTTCTGCGTGGTAACTGTCTGCCGACTTTCACTCTCTCGGCTCGCTATTCGACGAGGCCAACACTTACTATTCCTGATCAGTGCATTTTTGATATTCTATTGCTCTTGAGGCAAGGATACACTAGACCATGCGATCTGTCAAGCAAAATAGATTGTATGATTGCCTCTGCTTATTGGATTTATATATGTATATTTATGCTGTTCTCTGGGTATGTAGAGTGAGAGTAGGTCCTTGCAATGTAATCATTTTCGTATGTGCCTATAAGGGAGTACATGATATAGTATGAACATCCTCTCCTCCTCTACCTCTTTTTTACAGGCGCGGCAGCGTGGTCGTGCTACTTATAAGCGAGGCTTCTCGCTTGCTCTCAGTACCTGTTTGTTACTCGGTAGCGTGATGCTGGCATACACAGTGCTCTTGCCGGGCAAGAATGCCTATGCTGCTGGCCCAACTGAATTTGCAACCCAGCCGACTCCGTGGGGGGTTGCGCTCGACGCGCAAGGGCACATTTTTGTGGCTGAGCCGGGCTGTAATATACCGAATACACCGCCGCCTTACACGTGTCTCACTACTTTTGCTGCCACCATTAGTGAATATAATGTGGCTGATGGCAGCAAGGTGGCAACGTATAATGAGCCAAATGGCTATTCTAGCCCGTTTTTTCTCGCTGTCGACGGCAGTGGCAATGTGTGGTTTACGGAGTTCAATAGCAATGCTATTGGTGAACTAACACCAACGGGAAGCGGCACCTGGGCACAAATATCAGTAACCGCTAATGCCAATCCATTTGATCTTGCCTTTGATAATAATGGCAACCTCTGGTTTAGCGAATTTGCTACGGGAAATATTGGCTTTTTGAATCCAACGACGGGTGTAGCTTCACTTGTTGAGACGGCAATACCAGCGGGTGCATCCAGCAATCCCTATGGTATCACGAAGGCATCTGACGGTACTATTTGGTTTGCGGAAAACGCCTTGGGCAACAACGGGTTGTCTGGTGTCATCGGAAGTTTTACGCCAACATTGAATGGGACGCTGACCGTAGGTGCGATTACAGAGCATACGGTAACTGGCGTGCCACATCCGCATTTGATTACGACAGATTCGCAGAGTCATGTGTGGTATAGTAGTGGGTTCGCGGGCGTAATTGGTCGCTTCAACACTAGTGATTCTACGAGCACCACGTTTGATGTCTCGCTCAATGCTTGTCCCACCGGGTCACCACAGGGCTGTGGTGTGCATATTTCGGGTATCGCTGTTGATAGCGTGGGGCGCGTCTGGTTTGATGATTCCCTGAGTGATCGTGTGGGCTATCTGGACCCCACAACATCACAATTTACAACGATCAAGCTGACGACAGGTTCTCATCCTCATGATGGTTTACTGGTTGGTGCCAGCGATAATGTCTGGTTTACTGAGGAGTTTGCAAACAATCTGGGCGAGATCGCTGGCGGCGTGCTCCCTGTGACGCCTACGTCAAGCGCAACAGTGACAGCGACGGCAACGCCGCCACCGAGCACAACGCCAGTGAATAGGACATGGTACTTCGCGGAAGGGCGTGTTGGCAAGGGCTTTCAAGAGTATCTCACGCTGGGCAATCCTGATGCTAGCATTGATTGCGCGGTGAATGTGAAGTACCTCTACACCTTTGATAACGCATCTGCGCTCAATACGACTACGGTTTCTTTGTCGGTCGCGCACCAGTTTCGTGTGACCCGTTCGGTGAATAACGATCTTCATATTGCCGCAACGGGGCATACTGCTGCGATAGTCGCGGCGGTAGTCACCGTGAATACTGTGAGCACCCCTAACTGTACCGGTGTGGTGGTCGAGCGTCCCATGTACTTCCGCACAAATATGAATGGTGGGAGTGATGCGCTGGGGGCGACGAGCCTGAGCCAGACCTATTACTTTGCCGATGTGCAGACACGTTCAGGCACATCTTCTTCAATTAATTCGTTCTTTACCATTCTTAATCCACCCGCCAATGCCAGCGCGGATGTTACCGCTACGTACTATGCTGGTGGCCATGTCGTTGGTACACAGCAGGTGCAGGTGCCGAGTGGGGCGCGACGCACAATCTCTTCAAATGCGCTGGCATTGCCAGCGCATGTGTTAGCGGTGGTGACATCGACTCAGCCTGTGGCGGTAGAACGTCCTGTGTACTATCATAATATTGCGCAGGGGAACGCCGGAGTTGTTTCTAGCGCGGCAACGGTGGTAGGTGCGCAAACAGTGAATAACGATTGGCTCTTTGCTGAGGGCTATACAGGTGGCAGATTCCAGGAATATCTGCTGCTTGCCAATCCGACTGGCACAACCCTCGTCGCCACCGTGAAGTTGGAGTATACGGGTGGACACTACCAGCGTATCACCTATCTGGTTGGGGCGCAGAGTCAGTTTTCTGTCGATGTGAACCAATTGAATACGCAACCTATAGGAGTGTGTGATAGCAATCCTTGTCACGTTTCTCCTGAAACATCGCTTGAGGTGACTTCCGCCAATAATCTAGTGGCTGAACGCGAACTGTTCTTTCAATATAGCCATACGGTGAATGGCTCTACGCTGAGCACGGCGGGCGGTACAGATGTTATTGGGCAGCCGGGGCCAGCCAATCATGCCGCGTATTCGTTTGCTGAAGGTTATACGAACAGGGGCTATAATGAGTGGCTCACGTTACAAAATCCGACCAACGCCACCGAGAATATCACGTTGACGTTAAGCAATAGCTATGGACGCAGTTACTCACAGAATATGAGCATTGCTGCCACGTCACGTACCACCACCGATATTACGCTCTTGGTGGCACAGCATCTCGTTCACTTCGGCGATGATTATCGTGACTTTGAGGTGACGATGTCGCTTGTCTCAAGTGGTAATGCTGTGTTTGTGGCGGAACGCCCGATGTATTGGAACACGAGCGGCTCCGGCTTCGTGACGCAGGGGGGGAGCGATATTATCGGCTATGTAGGAAATTAGTGGTATAATTACTACATCTTCATTCCGAGGAACAATGCGACGGGCTTTATTGCCCGTCGCATCGTAGGTTGTAAAGGATGTAATAGACTATTATGCATAGCTTGCCGCCAGATATTAAAATGATCGCCATCGATATCGATGGCACGTTGTTGACACCACAAAAAACGATTGCCCCCATGACGAGAGCGGCTATCCAGCAGGCGCGCCGGGAAGGGATCGTTGTTACGCTTGCTACGGGTCGTCGCTATATAAATAGCGCGACGCTGGCCGCTGAATTGGGCCTGGAAATTCCCTTGGTTGTTTGTGATGGTGCCTTGATTATGCAGCATCCCCAGGATAAGGTGTTATTGATGCAACCGATGCATGCGGACGTAGCACAACAAGCGGTTGATAAGATGGTGCCTTATGGTATTCAGCCCGTGGTGCATCATGTGAATGATGGAAAAGAAGAGATATGGACGGGGCCGCTTGAGCGCGATAGTGAGTGGCTCATGAGCTATTTCGCTACGTTTCCGCAGCACATCCATCGCATGCCCACTGAGACGTTGTGTGTGGGGCATCCCGATCCCCTACGGGTGGTGGCCTTTTCTTCGGAAGAGATCATTTTTCAGCTGTCAGCAGAAATTGCAACCTTAGATTGTTCGTGGAATACGATTAAGCGGGGCAATTATGGTAGTGCGGAACTGGCGATCTATGCGCCGCATTGTAGTAAAGCTAGCGGTGTGGCTGCCCTGGCACGCCAACTGGGGATTCCCTTATCAGAGGTGATGGCGATTGGCGACGATAATAATGATATTGAAATGCTGCGAAGCGTCGGCTGGAGCGTCGCCATGGGTAATGCGAATGATGCGGTGAAAGCTGTTGCCGCTGTCGTAACAACAAGCAACAGCGAGGATGGAGCAGCACGCGCTATTGAGCGGTATGCGCTCCATCGAGGTATGCCAGAGATATCGTAGGATTTGAAGAATAATGGGGCGGTTATTCGTAGGGACCAGCTTCAGCGCGTCCGAGAGGCGATTTATCGCACGAAATCGGGCGAATCTCGCCTGATAAATCAGGTTGTGGACGCGCTGAAGCCGGTCCCTACAGCATTTTCTGTACTGATCTCTGTTGGGTTCCTACACGTGGGTTGCCAGTGCGGCTTCGAATTCTTTTAGGCGGGCTACTTGGCGATGGTTGGGAGAGGCTTGCCAGCGTTTTTCTTTGACGAGTTCGAGCGCGTCGCGGGCATGCATGCCGTTGTAGACGAGCACGGCACAGGTAAGGAGCACGCTGCGACCTACGCCATGTTCGCAGTGAATGAGGACGCGCCCACCCTGCTTGATGTGTTCGGCAGCCCATTGCGACCCTTGCATTAACTGGTCTACGCTCAATGGGTAAGTGTCGGGTGTGGGCAGATAGAGCAAGGCTATGTTTTCCTGTGCTAGTGCCTGTTCGTCATCTTTATATTCTGAACGGGTATCAATGACATGCGTGATGCCCGTCAAGCTTAGGGCACGCATATCTTCTGGTCGTATGCGACCACCAACGGCGAGATGGCTGTTAACCCAGCTCATGTTTAGTTTGTCTGGTAGCGGAAGGTTGAGCTTCTGTGCAAACGCCTCTTGCTTTGAGTTTTCTGGGAAGAGGCGTACTGCGACCCGTGTCCAGCCACGATAGAGCAGACGTACGATGCCACCCGTGACCCACTGCAGCGGTGAAAATCTCAGGTGTGGACGGGTAATATGTGGTGTTGCTGGACTTGTAGGCTGTGCTGTGCTTGCTGACTGTACTACATCTGCGGGTTGTACTGGTTGTGCTGCTGCTGCGTTGGTGTCGGGTTGTGTATCAGGTGTAGGTGCCTCGATATCGTTGGTATGTTGTTGCTCCTCAATGGGAGCGGTATGTGCCGATTCGGGTGTCATGATTGTAATATGTCCTTATCAGAAATCTCTGCTCAGGGCACCCACAAGGGCAAGATATGCCTTGCTTATTTGACATGTCTTGCCCTTGCGGGTGCCGTTGTATGTTTATAGTGTGTATTATACCCTATTTTGACACGACCAAAGGGGGAAGGATAGTTTCACTATTGGTAGTCGTGCCGGAAACAGGTTGTTTGTCGCGCTGCATGACGCGCTTGAGGGAGGCGATGGCGCACTCGATCATACTATCGTCGGGTTCGCGTGTGGTTAGGTTTTGCAGGGCTAGACCGGGGGCGAGTAGCCAGCGTACAACGCGAAAGCGATAGTTCGCGGCACCAAGGCGCATCAGTTCATAGGAGATGCCAGCGACCACGGGCACTAGCACGATGCGCAAGAGGATTTTGATGGGCAGGGAGGGAGAGCCAATTAGAGCAAACACAAAGATGGAAACAACCATGACGAGCAGCAAGAAGCCTGTGCCACAGCGTGTATGCACGCGTGAGGCGCGTCGTACATGCATGATATCGAGTGGGTCGCCTTGCTCCATGGCGTTAATGGCTTTGTGTTCAGCACCGTGATAGCCAAAGAGCCGTTGAATGTCGGGGACACGCCCGATCAATAGTAAGTAGGCGAGCAGCAACGCGAGGCGCAGCAGCCCTTCTATGGTGAGGTTGAGCCAGCCCTGCCCGATCTGATGGCTGAACAGGTTGGTGATGAGTAGCGGACCCACAAAAAAGATGCCAATAGCGAAACTGAGCGATATGAGTATGGTGATAATCAGTTGTGGCCCACCGATGCCCGCTACCTGCTCTTCTGCTGCTGGTGCGCCATCGGTTTCGGTTGCCTCATTTGCGGGGTCAAGTGGGTTATGTGGCGTTTGTGGGAGAGCATTTTGCTGGCGCATGAGTTCGTCTGGGTCGATGGCTCCCATGAAAATGTTAGATGCTAGTGTCAACAGGCGTGTGCCAAGCACGAGCATTTCCCAGAGCAGCAGCATACCGCGCAGGAAGGGTAAGCGGAACAGCTTGTTCTGGTAGAGGCGTGGGTTAAGTGCCTCTTCATAGAGATACATGTTGCCATCAGGACGGCGACCAGCGACCGCCGCCGACGTGCGACCTCGCATCATGACACCTTCCATGACTGCCTGCCCACCATAGTAGAACTTTGCCATAACTAACGCTTTCCTCTTAAACTCATGTGCTTAAACGGCTAACGAAACCCATCCGTAGGGACCAGTTTCAGCGCGTCCTGTACCAGTTGGCGAATCACGCCTCAGCAGGGGACGCGCTGAAGCTGGTCCCTACGGTATTTTACGTGTTTTTACGTGTATTACGTGCGTTTGTTTCGTTGTGGGAAGCGGTTGCCAAAAAGTGGTCCCACACCGCGAGCTAAGCCTTGCATGCGTAGATGCGAAAGGCGGCGCATGACCGGGCTGTTTAAGATCGGTTGCGGCAAGCGTCTGCGCAGACGGCGAATGCGAATGGCTGAGCGTAATCTGCCGGACATCATTTGTTGGCGACGTTCCCAGCGTGTTGTTTGCCAGACATTGGGTGCATCTTGCTCTGGTAAGTGCTGCAAGATGTGGCTGGCGATATCAAACGAGGCACGTGGGCGGCTGATCTTTTTCGCGTTCTCTACATCGCGTTGCAGCTCACGTGAGCCGGGTTTGATCAGCTTGCGCAGTGTATCAATCAGTTCGCGTGTGTTATGGGCCATGGTACCAACTTTATTCGTAATCACATACTCGACATTGCCCTCTTCCTGGCCGGGAACATAGCCGCTGAGGACGATGGGTAGTCCGCAGCTGAGTGCTTCACAGATAGTGCCGGGTCCGGCTTTTGTGACAATGACATCGGCGGCATGCATCAGTTCGGGCATGTTTTGCACGAAGCCAAAGATTTTCGCGGACACAAATAGGCTCGCACGTGTGCGTTGTAGGTGCGCGTATAGCCGCCGATTGCGTCCTGTCACCACCATCAGTTGCACGGGCAAGTGAGCTTGCGAGATGGCACGAACCGCAGCTTGTAGACCGCCAGCACCATCGCCACCACCGACGAGTAAGATGACGGGCAATTGCGGTTTGAGGCCGAAACGCTGTCGCAGCTCTTCTTTTGTATCTACAGTAAGGCTGAATTTAGGGTCAATCGGCATGCCGAGCATGTGTATATTTTGCGCGGACAAACCGCGTTTGACACCGATTTGCAGAGCTTGCTCTGTGGGCACAACATAGCTATCGGCTCCGGGCGCAAACCAGGCGAAATGAATACTGATAAGGTCGGTGATGACGGTGACGAAGGGGATGCCAAGATTGAGTTCTTTGAGAGCTTTAATGGTAGGGTGGTTGAGCAATGGATGGATTGAGACAACAATGTCTGGTTGTACGGTGGTAATCAGACGCAGCAAGCCGTTATGGATAAGGGGATTTGCCAGTGTGTTCGCTCTGATAACGGTCTCGCCGCGATTCGTGAGATGAAATACTTCTCCGAAGAGTTTAGGATTATAACGGATGGTTGGCCCATAGAGTTTGACGGCCTCACGGAGGGGGAAACGCGTGTATTCTTCAAATACATCAACAATCTCAACACGATAGGTAGGTGGTGGCGAACCCTGGGCATGAGGCTGATCTGGGGTCTGTGCGTGCCACTCTTCCTGTTCTTGCTGAGAGATCAACTTGATGGCATTGTGAATGGCGTTGGCGGCACTCCGATGTCCGGCCCCGGTATCCGCAATCAGGAACAGAATGGTGCGTTGCTTGGCATTTACCACAAAATTGACTCCCTGCGTACAATAGTATGAAACTGAAAAAGGGATAAAGGATCGCTAGAGTATCCCTTATCCCTCTACTCTTTTCTTTGCCTGCCTGCTTACTCTTCGTCTTGCAAGTTAAAGCGGCGGCGGAAACGCTCCACGCGCCCAGCGGCGTCGAGGATGCGTTGTTGGCCCGTGAAGAATGGGTGACAACTAGAGCATACGTCTACTTTGAGCACGGGTTTGACGCTTACCGTTTTAAAGCTGTTGCCACAGGCACAACTGACCGTGGCCTCTACGGATTTTGGATGGATTCCTTTTTTCATGGCTTCTCCCTGAGAATGTGAATGATGAAGGCTTTATTGTATGGAAGGCTTGCTAGCCATATGGCGCCTGCCATGTACGATACATATGGCGTATTCGAAGCTTCCCGCACCTTATTTGCCTATTGACGATACGTTTCTCTGCACACGATTGTACATGTATAACGTGTTTACGTCAATACCTGCATGCCTTCTTGTTGGGGCAATACAGACAAACAACCCGTGTATTGAATCGTTCTATGATAGATAACACGGAGTGATGCTGTTTTATGCCCATTCGCCCACTACCCATCGGCTTGAGCATATTGTGTAGTAAAACTCATCAGTGTATAGTATACGCTGTGGTAGGGTGTTATGCAAGAGGATGGAATGACCCGAATCACCCTTTCTGATGAGGTAGGAATGTATGCGTAGACGACGTGATTTAGACGAGTGGCAGTGTATGTACTTGCTTACGGCACAACAGCTACGTCAAGCCCACCCTGAGCTTGCGCTGCTACAGATTGAAGCTCGTGCTCGTTGCTTGCTGGTTGCGTCTGTATTTAGCTTGTTCTCGTCTGCTGATGCGGACAACCCAAATATCGCAGCACTAGCAGACGTGGACGTTGCTGTGGTGGGTCGTGTCTATGAGCAGTGCTTGAGTTATCGGCTGGTGGAAGGTCCGCAGGGGATGGAGCTTGCGATTAATCAGGCTGCTCGGCAGCATACGGGCTCTTATTATACCCCTTTAGCCGTGGTGCAGTTTGTCTTGGAGGCAACTGTGGGACAGGTCGTGCAGACCATCAAGGATGAGATCGCGCAGAGATTGAAGCGGCGGCACTATCGGGCTGCCCAGGATGCTCTGGCTCGGCTCAAGCAGATGAAAGTGCTCGATATCTCCTGCGGCGGCGGCATCTTTTTGCTTGAGGCGGCGCGGTTGCTGATTGCTGCCTATATCTGGTGGAATGAGCAGCTTGCAACGATTTTCTTGCATGACTGCCAGCAAGATACAGAGGCTTTTGCGCAAACAGGGTTACTATTTGAGGCACATCCTGCTGAGATGGCGGTGCGCAATTGTGTGTATGGCATTGATTATGATGCTGACGCTGTGGAGATCACAAAGCTAGGGCTGATGCTGCTTGCGGGTGGGGGTATGGCGCATGATCAGGGCGTATACGATGCGCTTTCCACCCATATTGTGCATGCTGATACGCTTTCGGCACCGCTCGACCTTGAGAACTGGCTAGGAAGGGAGCTGCAGCGACGTATAATCGTGGGCAATCCACCGTGGGGGACACCAGTGCAATATGCTGGCGATATCCTACAAACGTATACACTAGCTAAGGGGCAGTACGACTCGTATGAGTTGTTTATTGAGCGTGCGACGCGGTGGTTACGGGAGGAGGACATGCTTGGGTATGTAGTGCCCGATAGTATGTTGCACTTGCCACAACATACAGGCCTGCGTCAATTGTTATTACAGTCATATCACATCGATACCCTAGTAAAGTTGGGTGAAGGCGTCTTTCAAGATGTGTTTCGTGGCACCGTGGTTTTTTCTGCGATGAGAAGCGAACGTGCCATTGGTGGTGAGCATAAGATACGATGTCGCATCTTCGTAAAGGCTGAGCGACAAGCGGTAATGCAGCAAGAGCAGCACGGCATACAAGCGTTACTTGCTGATGATGGCATCAACATAGCGCAAGCGCGTTTTGGACGCAATAAAGCTGCGGTGTTTGATCTCTTTACCAGCCGTGAGGATGAATATGTGCTCCATGGAATGGCACAACAAGCTCTGAGCTGGCGCGAACTATTCACGACGGGGCGCGGGGTAGAGATCGCGAAGACGGGCGCAGTGATGGCCTGTCCTGCCTGTGGTAGTTGGCAGAATATTCCACAGAAGCGCAAGACCGGCGGGTATGCAGAAGTACAATGCATTCATTCTGCGTGTAGACGACAGCTTGTGTATGAAGCGTGTGCACATGAGACACTGATCGTCGCGGAAAAAGATGTGTATCATCAGCAAGCAATCATCGTTGGAGAGCAGGTGCATCGCTATGCGCTGACTGGACGACGATACTTGGATGTCTCGAAGGGGCCGTATATCAATTACAAGTCGCCAACGCTCTATGCAGGCGAAAAATTGCTGGTACGTAAAACCGGGCGTGGCATTTATGCCATGATTGATAGGACAGGAGCTTACACGAATCAGGTTGTTTTTATCTTCAAGCTCAAAGCAGATTTGCCAGAGGAGCAAAAAGGGTTGCGCTTGAGCTATGTTTTGGGCGTGCTGAATTCGCGTATGATGCTGTATCGTTATTATAAGGCTCTCGGTGATATTGAATGGAAGAGCTTTCCATATATGACGCAAGATACGATTATGGGACTGCCCATTCGTCGCATAGACTTTCATGATGCAAGACAGGTTCACCTACATAATAGGATTGCGGACTTAGTGGATGATATCGTGGCTGCTGGGCAGCCACCAGAACAACTCGTAGATGATGAAATAGAACAGTATGTACGAGCTCTTTATGGGGTGGATGCCCCTGCTGTGAGCGCGCATATTGACGCGGAATTACGGCGTATCAGCAGCTACGGCAGCTTGTTAGGTGAACAAAAGTAGGGAAAGGCTCTACCAATCATGCCGCGACGGTAGAGCCTTTCCCTACTTTTCTTTCTTGCTTTTGCGTTGATACATGAGCTTGACTGCTTTTTCGTGTATTCTGCGTGCGGGTGCGTAATCGGGTGCCAGCTTGAGGGCGTGTTGGGCAACATTGACGGCTTCGCGATAGTGTTGTAAGCGGTAAAGGGTGTCGGCTTTGAAGGTGAGGAAGCGCACGTCGTCAGGCTCAAGTTGGAGGGCGTGGTCAAGGGCGTCATTTGCTGTCACAAAGTCACCTTTGCCGCGTAAACCGCGTATATAGTTGTCCCAGGCAAAGAGGCTGTCAGGGGCTTGCTTGATGAGTTCTTGTGTGACATCCACCAAGGCGTCATATTGCTCCATGGCGCGCAGTGCCTGGGCTGCTTGTGTCAGGGCGGTGATATCAGATGGATTGAGCGTGAGTGCCTGGCGGGCAATTGGAATAACCTCACGCATGCGCCCCAGACGACAGAGGATGTCACCTTTCATTTGCAAGGCAAGCATCATGTTGGGATCACAGCGGAGGCTGTTGTTGAAGGCGTCTAAGGCTTCGTTGAAACGCTCAAAGTTGAGTAAGGCAACACCTCGATTGGCCCATGCACGCGCATTATTCGGGGCCAGCTCAACAGCTCGCTGTGTACTCCGCAATGCTTCGTTGAATTTTTGCTGGAGAAGGTGTAGTCCACCGCGATTGAGCCATGCTTGGGGCAGGTTTGTGTCAAGGAGCAATGCCTGATCGTTGGCAATAGTTGCTTCTGAAAGACGATTGAGTTTCTGTAACGCCCGTGCTTTCCATGCCAGAGCCGCTGCAGAGCTGGGATTGAAACGCAACACATAGCTGGCCACCTGCTCCAAGCCTTCGTAGTTATCTTGCTCGTCAAACATGCGTGCGAGTTGTAGGTATGCTGCTTCGTCGCTAATCTGCTGATCGATAAGATCAAGCAGTGCTTTTTCTATCGTGAGCCTATCTATTGTTGAAAACTCCTGCATATCGGATATTTCTAAAGTATCATCATACGATTTCACTCATCTTGCTCCTGTTCTATTTCGTCTCATTATCTCATTATAGGCTTGCGAGGGCAAGCCCCAGTTTCAGATACTGATGTTTTGATATAAGCATTATTGTCAAGTTGGCGGCCCTACATAAATTTTACCGCTTTCCGAACAGTCACTAAATTTACAGAATTCATTGACTTTTTTCATGTTTTAGATTATAGTCTAGTATAATGAGAATCGTGTCTATACTTGCTCAGCCTAGAATTTGTCCCGCTTAGAAACTATAAAGCTTCCCCTGTTAAAGAAAGTGTCAGTGACGAACAATACGAAAAGCAAAAGGAGGCATAGACATTTCAGAAGAGGTGACAAATCGTGAATACCTCAAAAAGTGGTAACTACTCAGGTCGAGGGAAGCCCTTGCCAAATGGGTTCCCAACGAGTACAGTAAAGACATGATGCAAGACGATATTGAGCAGCTTCAACAAGACAATGCGATGCTTCGGGAAGAGAATGCGACGCTTCGCGCTCTG